>VBHP01000010.1 GCA_005881435.1 Chloroflexota bacterium
AGCGTCGCGGGGCTCGAGCCGGCTTCGAATTGCAGCGGCAGGATGCCCATGCCGACGAGGTTGGAGCGGTGAATGCGCTCGTAGCTCTCGGCAATGACGGCGCGAACGCCGAGCAGGGCGGGGCCTTTGGCGGCCCAGTCACGCGAACTGCCGGAGCCGTACTCCTTTCCGGCGATCACGAGCAGCGGCACGCGCTCGCGTCCGTAGCGCATCGCCGCGTCGTACACGCTGAGCACCTCATTGGAGGGCAGATGCTTCGTCCACCAGCCCTCCTTGTCCGGAACGAGCTTGTTGCGGAGACGGATGTTGGCGAAGGTGCCGCGCAGCAGGACCTCGTGGTTGCCGCGCCGCGTGCCGTAGCTGTTGAATTCCAATGGCACGACGTCGTGCTCGATGAGGTACTGACCGGCGGGGCTGGCTGCGGCGATGCTCCCGGCGGGCGAGATGTGGTCCGTCGTGACCGAGTCGCCGACCATGAGGAGGGTGCGCGCGCCCTCAAGATCGCGCAAGGGCGTTCCCTGCGCGGCGAATTTCTGGAAGAACGGCGGCTCCTTCACATAGGTCGACTGCTCATCCCAGGCGTAGCTCGCTCCGGTCGGCGCCGCCATCTCCTGCCAGTGCTGGTCGCCCTCGGAGATGCGGGCGTACTGCTTTTCGAACATGTCGCGGCGGAGCGAAGAACGGATGACGGTCTCGACCTCTTCCGGCGAAGGCCAGATGTCGCGAAGGTAGACGGCTTTGCCGTCCTTGCCGCGCCCCAGTGGCTCTTTGGTGAGATCGATGCGGACCGTGCCGGCCAGCGCGAATGCCACCACCAGCGGCGGTGACGCGAGGTAGCTCGAGCGCACGAGCGGATGGATGCGGCCCTCGAAGTTGCGATTCCCCGAGAGGACCGCGACGACGTTAAGCCCTTCATCCTTCACCGCCGTCTCGACGCTCGGATCACTTAACGGGCCTGAATTACCGATGCAAGTTTGGCATCCGTAGCCGGTGAGAAAGAAGCCGAGCCTCTCCAAGTACGGCGTCAGTCCAGCGGCATCGAGATAGTCGGTCACGACGCGCGAACCGGGCGATAGCGATGTTTTCACCGTCGGCTTCGTCGCGAGCCCGCGCTCGACGGCCTTTTTCGCGAGCAGACCCGCGCCGACCATGACGCTCGGATTCGAGGTGTTCGTGCAACTCGTGATCGCGGCGATGACGACGGAGCCGTCCTCGACGGCCGGCGTCGGCGGGGCGGCGGTCGCCACCATCTTGGTGCCCTCGTCGGAGGCGCCGCCTTCGAAATCGAAACGCGCAACCTGGTTCGGCGGCGACGACTTGCCGCTGCCGGCGACGAACGAGTCCCACACCTTGCTCAGCGCGGTGCGGTCCTGTGGGCGCTTCGGGCCGGCGAGGGATGGCTCGATCTTCGCCAGATCGACTTCGATGAGGTCATCGAAGATCGGTGTCGCGGATTCGTCGGTGCGGAACAAGCCCTGGGCCTTGGTGTAGCGCTCGACGAGCGCGATGAGCTCCGCCTCGCGTCCGGTCGTTTCCAGATAACGGAGCGTCTGCGCATCGACGGGGAAGAGCGACGCGGTCGCGCCGAACTCCGGTGTCATGTTCGACAGCGTGGCGCGGTCCGCGACCGAGAGACTGGAGAGTCCGGCGCCACAGAACTCGATGAACTTGTTCACCACGCCGCGCTTGCGGAACAGCTCCGTCATCGTCAGCACCAGATCGGTGGCGGTCGTGCCGGTCGGGAGCTTGCCGGTGAACTTCACGCCCAGGACTTCGGGCCAGGGGAGATACATCGGTTGTCCCAGGAGTGCGGCCTCGGCCTCGATACCGCCGACGCCCCAGCCGAGGACGCCGAGGCCGTTGACCATCGTGGTGTGTGAGTCGGTGCCGAGGAGCGTGTCGGGGAGGGCGGTGCCGTCGCGCACCTGGACGACGCGTGAGAGGCGCTCCAGATTCACTTGGTGGCAGATGCCCATGCCGGGCGGCACGACGTTCATCTTGTCGAAGGCCTGCTGCGCCCACTTGAACAACGAGTAGCGCTCGCCGTTGCGCTGGTACTCGCGCTGGAGGTTGCGCTCGTACGCCGCGGTCATCCCGAAGACGTCGACCTGCACGGAGTGGTCGACGACGAGGTCGACCGGGATGAGCGGGTTGACCTTGGCGGGGTCCTTGCCGGCGCGTTGCATGGCGTCGCGCATCGCGGCGAGGTCGACGATCGCCGGAACGCCGGTGAAGTCCTGCATCAGGATGCGGGCCGGTTGGAAGGGGATCTCGACGTCGCGTGTGGGTTGCTGCGGCCACTTCGCCAGGGCCGAGATCTGCTCGTCGGTGGCGCGGGAGTCCCGCAGCAATCCTTCGAGGAGGATCTTGATCGTCATCGGCAGGCGCTCGACGTTTCCGTCGCGCAGACTTGCTAGCGGGTAATAACGAAGCTTCGTGCCCTCGAGCGGCGCTGCCTTGGACGAGGCCGTCATGTCCTGATCCTCCTGCGGAAGACCGAAGTGTAGTCAGCGTCTGCCCGAGTCGTCCGTCGTTCCGCTTTCAGGCAAAGTCTGCTCGCTCGGCAGCAATAGAACAAGTTTGTCGATTGAGTAGTTCCATAGAGTTTTTCTATACTCGCCAGAATGGAGCTCGGACAGGTCGAGGCGTTCGTCGAGGCCCAGCGGCGTGGCAGCATCACACGGGCCGCGGAGGCGCTCGACCTCACACAGCCGACGCTGACCGCCCGGCTGCGCGGCCTCGAGCGCGAAGTCGGCGCGCAGTTGCTGGTGCGGGGGCGACGCGGGGTCGCGCTCACGCCGGCGGGTCGTCGCTTCCTGCCGCGGGCCGCGATGGCGCTCGACGCGCTGCGCCGTGCGGCCGCCGACGCGCGAGCGGCGTCCGAGGGTCGTGGCGGGCGGTTCGCCGTGGGCCTCGCGTCGGACGTCGCGGTGTACCTGGCCCCGGCCGCGCTGGCGCGGTTCGCGCGATCCCATCCGGAGGTGGAGATCTCCGTCGTCAGCGGTCGCTCGCCGTTCGTGGCCGACGCCCTGCGCTCGGAGCAGGTCGAGATCGCGATCGTCAGCCAGCTGATGGCGTACCCGGATATCGCGTCGCGGCCGCTGTTCTCCGAACGCGTCCCGGTCGTGGTCGGGCGCCGCCATCCGCTTGCCCGACGCGGTCGTGCGAAGTTGGCCGACATCGCGCGAGAGGGGATCGTGCTCCGCGACTCAGCGTCCTATCTCTATGCCCTCACGACGTCGTACTTCGCCGCGGCCGGCGTCGCGCCGCGCGTCTTGATGCAGCTGGACAGCACGGAGGCCTGCAAACGAGTCGTCCTCGCCGGTCTCGGGGCGGCGCTGCTCCCGGAGATGGCCGTGCGCGAAGAGCGCGGGCGCGGAGAGGTGGTGGCGCTGACCGTGGAAGGCGCGCCTGCGCCGACGCGAACGATCCACGTCTTGACGCGAGCAGGGGCTGAGCTCTCGGTCGCGTCGTCGTCGTTCATCGGATTGATCGAGGCGGCAGGAAAGTAGTCGTCAAGTCGCGTCCGATGTGTGTAATCGGAGGCGAGTTGATGAGGAACAGGTTCGATCAGGCTGCGTACAACAAGCGCTACTACGCGATGAACCGGAACGAAGAGCGCGCGCGTCGAAAAGCGCCGCCAGACCGTAATTGCGACGCTTCGGCGCATGAAAGAGGTTCCATGCGCCGACTGTAGCAACGTGTTCCCGCCCGTACGTGATGGACTTCGACCATAGAGATCCCCGCGACAAGCTGGCCAACGTCATGTGGATGGCTGGAAAGGCGGCCACCGCCACGGTGATGGCCGAGACCGCCAAGTGCGACATCGTCTGTGCCAACTGCCACACGATTCGTACGCTTCGTCAGCCGCGTAATGTCGCGCGCAGCGAACTACCCGAGACCGCCCGACAGCGTGAGAGATGGCGAAGACACGCAAAGCTTCTGCGCCACTTGCGCAATGTGCCCTGCACGGATTGCGGCTGCCGTCTTCCGCCGGAAGCGATGCAGTTCGATCACCGTGACGCGAGGTTCAAGCGTTATGAAGTCACAAGAATGATTGGCCGAGCTGGCATCCGTCGGATACTCGAGGAGGCCGCGAAATGCGATATCGTTTGTCCTAACTGTCACCGCAAGCGCACCTTTCAGCGGCGGCAGAATGCGGGAGTAGCTCAGTTGGTGGAGCACCTGCCCTCCAAGCAGGACGTCGCGGGTTCGAGCCCCGTCTCCCGCCCCGAAGACTTCAGGCAGCTGGTCTTGTTCTAAGGCGCGCAGCGGATTTCTAGCTTTCTCCTGCCAGCGCGATGCGGTCTCCTCCGGCACGCTTCGCGTCGTTCATCGCGCGGTCCGCGAGACGCAGCAGCCGGCTGGCGCTCGATCCTTGCGCCGGCGACACGATCCCGATGGATGCGCCGATGTCCACGCCGCCGATCTCACGCGCGACGAGCGCGCGCAGCGACGTCAGTACCCGTTCGGCGATCTTCCGCGCCGCCGCGATGTCATCCCCGGCGAGCAGCAGCGCGAACTCGAACCGGCCGATACGGCTCGCGACATCGGAGGGTCCGATGCTCTCGCGCAGTACGCTCGAGAACGCCTTCAGGAACGCGTCGCCGCGATGGGTGCCGTAGAGATCGTTGACCGTGTTCACGCCGTCGAGCTCGATGTGCGCGACGCTGCACGGTTCTCCACGCTGCAGCATGATCTCGAGGCGCGCGGTGAACGCGCGCTGATTCGGCAGCCCGGTCACGTCGTCGGTGAGCGCTTGCGTCAAGGCGTCCTCGGCGACACGGTGGCTGTGCATGTACGCGAGGATGAAACAGGTCGTCGCCGCCAGGATCGCGGCGAATAGCGGGCCCTGGATCTCGAACGACACCGCCGTTCCGCCTTGCAGGATCGCCATCATCTCGCCCAGCGTGAACAGCGCCGCCGTCAGCGAAGCGATGATCCAGATCAGCCGCCACGGACCCGGCCTCGACCAGGGCAACACCCGGAACAGAAAGAACATCGCGACGAGGACGGAGTCGACGATCGCGAGGACGACTATCGCGTCAGAACTTATCGCCGGCATTGGCCGTCATTCTTCGTGCTGCGACCTCCAGTGGGCTCCCCGGAACAGGTGAATCCTCCCGGCGCGCTCCTTGCTGTGCCAGCGCACGTGTGGAGGGGTGCCGTCGCCGGCGCAATCGGCGGCCTCATCGGCGCGGTGGTCATGGAGCGATTTCAGTCGTTCTGGAGTTGGGCCGCCGCACAGCTCAAGCCGAAGCGCGTCGCTCACGCCGGCAGCGAGCCCGCGACCGTGAAGACCGCCGATCGCCTGTCCGAAATCGTTCTCGGCAAGCCGCTTCCCGATGACGCCAAAGCACCGGCGGGCGAAGCGGTCCACTACAGCATGGGAATCGCAACCGGAATGATCTACGGCGTCCTCGCTGATCGGTTCCCCGTGACCACACGCGGTATCGGGCTGCCGTTCGGCACGCTGGTGTGGCTCGGCGTCGACGAAATCGGTCTATGGCGTTTGCGATTGGCCAAGATCCCCACCAGCTATTCGGTCTCCGTCCACCTGTATGCACTGGCGTCGCATCTCGTGTACGGCGCGACGACCGAAGTCGTGCGCCGCGGCGTCCGTACACTTCTTGGCTGAAGCGGAGGACGTACCAAATGGCACGATCACGGTTCAGCGGCTTCAACGAACAGCTCATCGCCGACTTCCGGGCTCACGGCGGAAAGGCCACGAGCGGACCGTTCGTCGGGCGCGATCTGCTGTTACTCACGACGAAAGGCGCCAAGAGCGGCACGAAGCGAACGACGCCGGTCGTCTTCACGCGAGACGCCGACCGCTACGTCATCGTCGGCTCGAAGGGCGGCGCGCCAACGCATCCGGCTTGGTACCACAACCTGCGTGCCCATCCCGTGGTCACGATCGAGGTGGGGGACCACACGCTCACGGCGCGCGCGACACCGGCGCAGGGCGCCGAACGTCGACGGCTCTACGACCAGCACGCCGCGAAATTTCCAGCCTTCGCGGATTACGAGCGGCGCACCATGCGACAGATCCCCGTCATCGTTCTCGAACCCGAATAGCCGCACTCTGCTACGGCATGAGCGCCCAGCGCACCGGTGTCGTCGCCTCACTCATCACCTGAGCGCGCCGTTCGAGATATCGCAAATGCGCGAGCACCTCCGCATGGGCGAACCGTTCTTCGTGCGCCGAGCGAAGCACCGGGAACAGCCTTCGCGCCACCACGTACGCGTCCTTCGGGCCGCCGGCCAACGCCTCACGGATCGCGTCGAGCCGCGCGAGGTGATGCGCGGCGATGGCCTCAGCGCGCCCCCGAAGATCGTCGAACGGGTCGCCGTGCGCCGGCAGCACGCGGACGACGTCGAGCGTCGCGACCTTCGCCAGCGACCCGAGAAAGTCGCCGAGCGGATCGTCCCGACCCCACGGGTACAGGCCGATGTTCGGCGTGATCCGCGGCAGCACATGGTCGCCGCCGACGAGGATCCGTTCGCGCTCGTCGTACAGCACCGCGTGGTAGTCGGTATGGCCGGGCGTCCAGATCAGGCGCAGGCGCCGGCCGGCGAGATCGAGGACTGCCCCGTCGCGTATCGCGTCGATGCGTTCGACGCGATCGACGTGCCGCTGCGCCTCCAGCCAGGCCTCGGCCATACCCTCGATCACCGGAAGTGGCATGCCGTTCGCGAGCAGCCACGCTCGCGCCTCGTCACGTCGCGCGGCGCCGTCGAACCACATCGCCCGCGCGGCGTCGGCCTCGGGCGCGTGCATGTGCACGCGAGCGCCGGCGGACTCCAGCCAGCCGGCCATGCCGATGTGATCCGGATGCAGGTGCGTGACGAAGACGTCGCGCACGTCGCCGCGCTCGCGGCCGAGCTCACGCAGCCCCGCCACGAATGCCCGCTCACCGTCGCTGGTGTGCAGACCGCAATCGACGATCCCCAGACGATCGCCCTCTACGGCGTATGCGTTCACCGACCGGAGCGCGAACGGCAAGGGGAGCGCGATGCGCTGATAGCCCGGTCCGGCCTCGCTCACTCGCGGAAGCGCGTGCGCAGAAAGCCGAGCGCGGACTCGTCGATCGCCGGCTCCTCGGTCCAGCGCTCCTCGAGATTCTCGATGCCGAAGAGCTCACGGAGCGCGCCGCGCGTCGCGTCGTCGTAGCGGCCGGTGGCCGCACCGCCGTACCGGCCGGCTCGCGTCAGGATCCGCTGCAGCTCGCGCGTCGTGGGCTGATCCAAGGGAACGGTGCGTTGCGGACCGATCCTGAAGTACAGCTTGTAGAGTGCCAAGAGGCGTTCTAGCTCGTCGATCGGACTGGCATGATCGTCGACGTTGAGATCGATGTAACGATCGTTGAAGCCGCCGTACCCACCGTTCTCCTTGACCACGAGGAGCGCCGCCGACTGCATGCCGCGCCGATCGCCACCCTGTCGCTGCCCGCCATGCAACGCGGCAACGAGTCGGTCCGCAAGCGGACCCATCGCGGCCTCGAAGCCATTGGCGATTCCCTCGACGACCTTCGGTCCGGCGAGGATGTTTCCCTGTGCGCAGTAGTGCTGACCCGTCACGCCGCCAGCCCACTCGAAGCACTCGGAACCGGTGTGGGTCGCGACGCGCCCGCGCGCATCAACGATGCCGAACTGCCGCTTCTCGCGATCGGCATCCTCCGCGAGGAGACGCGCGGCCACGGCACCGGGATCGAGCCCTTCGGCCAAAAGGCGAAGCCCATTCGGTCCGTAGCTCGTGTTGGCCCACGATTGGGTCGCGATCGCGCCGACGGCGGCACGCGCCCACGGCACGACGGCGCCGACCGCGAGGAACTTCGACTGCACGGCGATGCCGATCTCGTTCGTCGCGGGATCGAAGGCACAGATCGAGAAGGTCACGCGAACATATAATGGAGCGGTTCCCGAACGGCCCCTTCGTCTAGTGGCCTAGGACATCGCCCTCTCAAGGCGAAGATCACCGGTTCGAATCCGGTAGGGGCTACCAGATCGTCGTGATTCGAACTTCGCCAGGACAGGACGCCAGCGGCGCTAGGCAACTCCGGCGCGATGGTGGCACGATCTCGCACGTGACCAGCAGACCCGCCGCGGCGCAGCGCCTGAGCGACCTCGCGCGGCTACGCCGTGTCCGCGACCGGATCGACCGGGAGTACGCGGAGCCGCTTGACGTCGAGGCGCTCGCGCGAGGCGCACACATGTCGGCCGGGCACCTCAGCCGTGAATTCCGGCTGGCCTACGGCGAATCGCCGTACGGCTACCTCATGACGCGGCGCATCGAGCGCGCGATGGCGCTATTGCGTCGTGGCGACCTCAGCGTCACCGAGGTCTGTTTCGCGGTCGGCTGCTCGTCGCTGGGCACCTTCAGCAGCCGCTTTACCGAACTGGTCGGTATGCCGCCCAGCACCTACCGGCGCCATGCGGCGCACGTGACGGCGGGAATGCCGTCGTGCGTGGCGAAACAGGTGACCAGACCGATCAGGAATCGAGAAGCGCCGCTCACCGAGCGCACCTAGAGTGACCGCCATGGACATCACGATTCACATGACCTTCCTCCCGCACGACGACCCGGACGCATCCCTGGCCTTCTATCGCGACACCCTCGGCTTCGAGGTCCGCAACGACGTCGGATACGGCGGGAAGCGCTGGATCACGGTCGGCCCCGCCGACCAGCCCGGCGTGTCCATCGTCCTGCACCCGCCCGCCGCCGACCCCGGCATCACCGACGACGAGCGCCGCACCATCCTCGAGATGATGGCCAAGGGCAGCTACGCCGCCATCATCCTGGCCACCGCCGACCTCGACGGCACCTTCGCACGGCTGCAAGCCAGTGGCGTCGAAGTCGTCCAGGAGCCGACCGAGCAGCCTTACGGGGTTCGCGACTGTGCCTTCCGCGATCCCGCGGGCAACCTCGTCCGCATCAGCGAGCTGGGCCGAGCCATCCGGCAATCACGGGCCCGAGTTGTACAGGCAGCACCATGAGACGAGCCACGTGAGCGCTCGATATCTGACAGGAGGAAATCGCCGTGAAGATCAAAGTGACCCACATCTACGTGAACGACCAGGAGAAAGCGCTGCGCTTCTACACCGACGTCCTTGGCTTCGTGAAGAAGGCGGATGTCACGCAGGGGCCGTTTCGGTGGCTCACCGTGGCCTCAGCCGAGGAGCCGGACGGCACTGAGCTGCAGCTCGCTCCCAATGACAATCCGGCTGCTCGGGCGTACCAGCAGGCGATGTTCGAGCAGGGCCAGCCAGCTGCCATGTTCTACGTGGATGACGTGCAACGCGAGTACGACCGCATGAAACCGCTACGGGCGGAGTTCACCATGCCGCCGACCAAAGTGACCGGCTCAACCATCGCCATGGTGAACGACACCTGCGGCAACCTGATCCAAATCGTTACGCTCGACCGCCAGCAGAGATCGTCAGCTGACCAACGCCCAGCCGCAGCACCGGCGCGGCGCTGATCTGCCGCAGTTAGTGTCCGACTCCGA
>VBHP01000011.1 GCA_005881435.1 Chloroflexota bacterium
GAAACGCTTTCCGCACCGACGTCTACATCCGCCCGCTCGCGTACAAAGCCGGACGGGTGATGAAGGTGTCGCTCGATGGGATCCGGGACGGGTTCGCGCTGTACGCGTTTCCGGTCGGTGGCTATCTGCCGACAGATGGCCTGAAGGCCGCCGTGTCGTCGTGGCGCCGGGTGTCGGACAACGCCCTGCCGGCGCGCGGCAAGTTGACCGGCGCGTACATCAACACCTCGCTGGCGGTCGACGAGGTCGGCGGTCGCGGAGCCGACGAGGCCATCTTCCTCACCGACGATGGCCAGGTCTCGGAGGGGGGCGGCGCGAACCTGTTCATCGTGCGCGATGGCTGGTTGATCACAACCCCGGTGACGGCGGACATCCTCGAGGGCGTGACGCGCGATTGCCTGATGACGCTCGCCCGCGAACAGGGTCTCCGCGTCGCCGAGCGGACCATCGACCGCACCGAGCTCTACGTCGCGGAGGAGTTGTTCTTCAGCGGCACCGGGGCTCAGGTCGCGCCCTGCGTGATGGTCGACGGGCGCCCTGTCGGCTCCGGCCGGATCGGCCCTGTCGCGCGCATGCTCGCGGAGCGCTACTTCGCGATCGCACGCGGCGACGACGCCGCGCATCCGGAGTGGCGCGCGGCCGTGTACCAGTGACGCCGCGAGTCGGCTACCAGGGCGCGCCGGGCGCGTACTCCGAGGAGTGCGCCGATGCCCTGTTCCCGGTGGCCGAGCTCGTTCCGATCCGCACCTTTCCCGAAGTCTTCGCCGCGCTCGAGGGCGGCAACATCGACGCCGCGGTCGTGCCCGTCGAGAACACGCTCGCCGGAGCGGTCGTCGACGTCTATGACCTGCTGCGGCAGCATCGCGAGCTGAGCATCGCCGCCGAAGCGATCCTGCCGGTGCGTCACTGTCTCGTCGCGATCCCCGGCACGAAGCTCGAAGACGTACGCGTCGCACGATCGCATTCGCAGGCGCTGATGCAGGTCGAACCCTGGCTGCGGGCGCACGGCATCGATGCCGAGATCGCGTACGACACGGCGGGCGCCGCGGCCGAGGTGGCATCCGGACGAGATCGGCGTGTCGCCGCGGTGGCCTCGCGCCGCGCGGCGGAGCACCGTGGTCTAGCCATCCTGGCCGAGGATCTCGCGCCGCCGGATCAGAACTTCACGCGGTTCTTCGCGCTCACGAATCGCGACGACCGCTCGACCTCGCAGGCCATCCCGGCGAAACTTCGGTCCGGCCCGCCGAAGACCTCGCTGGTCTTCGCCGTGCACGATGCGCCTGGTGCGCTCGTCCGTGCGCTGCAGCCCTTCGCCACCGCCGGTGTCAACCTGGCGAAGATCGAGTCACGCCCTAGCCGTGCGCAGCCCTGGGACTACTGCTTTTACGTCGACCTGCATGGCGATCCCGAGACGTCGCCGACGAAGGAGGCCGTGGCGCTGCTTCGTCTCACCGCGGCGTGGGTCGAGATCCTCGGCACGTATCCGATGGCTAACGGTCGGCTTTAGCTCGTCGGGATCCCGGATGTCGTGATGTGCGAGGGCCGCGCGAAACGCCACGCGACCACCGCGGCGATGGCCGCGGGAACGGCGCGGAAGATCAAGAGCTGCAGCAGCTGGTCAAGCTGCGGGTCGCTGGCGCTGTAGAGCGGCGCATCGCCGAAGTGATCCGGAAGGACGACGATGCCGAGGAGCAGGACCGCCAGCGCCGCGAGCGCGCCTGCCGAACGCGGAGCGGCGCGCCGCGCGATCGCGACGACGATCGCGGTCGCGATCCCGTACCCGAGACCGATCGCCGCGCCCAGGACGAAGCCGTACCCGGCGACATAAAGCTCCATCGCCGCCGCGGCGAAGAGCACATCGGGAGATGGCGGCTGCGTGAGTACGGTCAGCAGTGGGAAGGTGGTCGCGACGAGCGCGCCGTAGGCGGCGCCGAGGATGGCTCCAAGCGCCGCGACAAGAATTGCTCGCCGCACGGCAGGTTGATTATCGCCTCGCTTGCCTGTGAGGCATAAGTCAAGCTCAGTGCTAGCGTCTGCGCGTGCCGAAACAGCCCTCTGACAACACCGAGTTCGCCGTCTCGTTCAAGCGCTTCATCGACGCGATGTACGCGGAATCCGCCAAGGTCGGGAGCCCGTTCTTGGACCGCCTCCGCGAACATTTCGGCGTCGAACCGACGGCGCTTCCCGTCATTGCCGAGGAGTTCCAGCGCTACGACCACCCCAACCTCCAGGTCGCGCTCGACGCGTACGTGAAGGTGGACGGCCGGTCGTCGTCCCTCGTGGGCATCGCGGCACAGAACAAACGCTTCATGGCGCTGCAGCTCTCGGATCTGTTCAGCTCCGGCGGCCCGTACGGACGGCTGAGTGAAGGGCCGGTCGACTACGTCAACTTCCGGCTCGCCGACGACGCCGTCCTGGCCTGCGTGCAGTTCGGCATGTACCTCATCACCGCCGGCGACGCGCGCCTGGCCGCGTTCGTGAGCGGTCCGCCGGCGCAGCAGATGGACCCGCGGGCGCGTCTGCGCCTGGAGGTGGTCGCCGCGCGGCGCGAAGACGCGGAGAAGATGCTCCGCGACATCACCGTGCTGATGCGCGAACGCAACGTCTACCGCGGCAAGATCATCTCGTTCGCGCCGGGCGAGTTCGGTGTGCAAGGACTGGTGCGCTTTCATCACCTGCCCACGATCTCGCGCGACGGGATCATCCTGCCGCCGGAGCTCTTCGCGCGCATCGAGAGACACACCGTCGCCTTCGCCGAACACACCGAGTCACTGCTCGCGGCGGGGCGCTCCCTCAAGCGCGGCGTGCTGCTCTATGGACCACCGGGCACCGGCAAGACGCTCACGGTGATGTATCTCGCGAGCCGCATGCCCGGCCGGACCGTGATCCTCACCACCGGGCCGGGCCTCGGACTCATCGGCAGCGTCGCGCAGTTCGCCCGCGACCTGGCGCCGTCAATGGTCGTGGTCGAGGATGTCGATCTCATTGCGCAGGAGCGCGGCTTGCCGGGCGTGCCGGCGCATCCGCTCCTCTTCGAGCTGCTGAACCAGATGGATGGGCTCGCCGACGATCGCGACGTGCTCTTCCTGCTCACCACGAACCGGCCGGACATCCTCGAGCCGGCCCTGGCGGCACGACCGGGTCGGGTCGACCTCGTGGCCGAGATGCCGTTGCCGGACGCCGAGGGACGCCGCCGGCTGCTGGAGCTGTACGCCCGCGGCCTGACGCTGGAGGGCGTCGATCTCGGGCGCTACGTCGAGCGAACCGATGGTGCGTCGCCGGCGTACATCAAGGAGCTGCTGCGCAAAGCCGCGCTGCTGGCCGCGATCGACGGCTCGAAGGCGGTGCGCGACGAACATCTCGAGGGCGCGATGGAAGAGCTGGCGGCCGGCGGCGAGCTCGCCAAGCGGATCGTCGGATTTGGTGGCTCGGCCTATCTGCCACCCGCACCCTCCGTCGGTCCGATGCGTCCGGCCGGCTTTCCCGAGATGACCGGCGGCTTCCGGCGGATCTCCGGCTAGTTTCATCCGCCCGCAGGCGCCTCGATGCGCAGTTCGGCGCGTCACCGCCGGCGCGCCCGTCCGGCCTGACCGACCGTCGCGACCGGGCGTGTTGCGCGAGCGCGTACCTCCTGCCAGGTGACGAGCGCGACGATCGACGATGGCACTGCGCGCACCAGGAACTTCAGCGCAGGATCGTCCAGGCGCGGCAGCGCCGCGTCGCCGAACGCGACCGCGAGCAAGCGCTCTGCGACGCCCGAAAGACCGACGAGGAACACGATCAGGGCCGCCACGACCGAACGGCCTGGGATCGGGATCCGTCGCGCGATCGCGACCACCAGTCCAGCGACGACGCCGTACCCCAGACCGATCGCCCCGCCGACCGCCGCGATCGTCCCGACCCACGAAAGTGTCGCGAGCGGACTCCCCACCGCGGTGCCGGAGAGCGCCTGGGCGAGCACGACGCTGCCGAGCGCGGCGAATCCAGCCAGGACCGCGCCGAGGAGCGCGACGAAGACAGCGACGCGAAAGACGTCGGCGATCACACGGCTACTCGCGACGCTTTTCGTCGACGGGCCGGAGCAGGAAGACGCTCACCGTCAGGAACAGCAATCCGATGCCGAGCGCGGCGCGCGGACCGGCGGTGAAGTCGAGCGCGCCGACGCGATCCATGATCACGCCGGAGATCGTCGCCGAGATCGGGCCCGCGCCCGCCGTCACCACGTTCGAGATCCCCATGAAGCGACCGCTCGTGACCTTCGGAATGATGTCGGTCATCAGCGCCCAGTCCACTGCGAAGAAGCTGCCGCCGCCGATCGCCAGCACGGCGATGAACGCCGTCGCCAGGATTGGCGTCGGCGACAGCACGACGCCGAGCAGTCCGATGCCGGCGATCGCCGCGGCCGCATAGATGACGTTCTTGCGGCCGATCCGGTCGGACAATCGCGCCGCGGGATACGCCGCCGCGACGTAGCTGACTCCGACGACGACGCTGGCCGCGCTGTTCCAGAACGCCGCCTCCTGATCGTTCAGCCCCAGGGAGCGCTGGAGGAAGAAGTTCTCGAACTCCAGGAGTCCGACGATCGGGAGCAGCAGGAACAGCCGCGAGGCGACCAGCCACACGAAGTTGCGCTCCTTCAGGATGTCGAGGCCCCACGCCGACCGCGCGATATCGAGCCACGCGCGGCCTTGCCGCGACGGCGCGCTCCTTCCTTCGGCGACCCAGGCGACGGTGCCGGTCGCGATGGCGAGCTCGAGGAGGCCGACGCCGACCAGCGAGACCGTGAAGTTGCCGGTGGCCTGACCGACGGCGGCGAGGATGATGCCGCAGACCTTTCCGAGCACATTCATCACCCCATACACGGCGCTGGCGAAGCTGACCTGCTTGGCCGGAACGAGGTCGGGGAGATAGCCCTGGAAGGGACCCTGGGCCGTGTTCGAGGACAGCTGCAATAGGCAGACGAAAGCGAACACCGAGAGGTACGACTGCGACGTCGCCAGACCGACGAGGAAGATCACGTCGAAGATCGCGCCCATCGCGATGTACGGCTTGCGACGTCCCCAGCGCGAGACGGTGTAGTCGCTGATCGACCCGATCGTCGGCTGCACCAGGATCGCGACCAGAGCTCCGGCCGCGGTTACCGCGCCGTAAGCGGTACCGGTCACGTCCTTCGGGACCAGGTCCTCCATGCGGCGCTGCAGAAACAGCGTCACCGTGCCCCAGATCGCCGAGATCGCGAACCAGTACGCCGAGAGCTGCAGGATCTGCAGCACCGGCAAGGCGCGCGTCGGCCGGCCCTGCATCACGGCGGGCGAGACAGCGATTTCAGACGTGCTCATCGGGCTAGTATCCAAACAGGAGCAAGCGGTGGAGTTATGGCCGGGAATACATGCGGTCCGCCTGCTCGGCTCGACCGCGTACCTCATCGTCGAGGACGAGCTGACGCTCATCGACGCTGGTCTGGCCGGGTCGGGACGGCCGTTGCGACGCTATCTGGAGGGCATCGGTCGCTCGCAGGCCGACATCGCCCGGATCGTGTGCACCCACAACCATCCCGACCACATCGGGGGCGTTCGTGAGATCGCCTTCGGGCACGAGACCGAGGTGCTGATGCACCCCGCCGATAGCGCCCGGCTGCGGATCCGCTGGCGCGACGTCGTGGCGCGACCGACGCCGTCCACGTTCGTCGCGCTGATCACCCGCGGTCCAGAGGATGCGCATCCGGTCCTGGACGGGCAGGTCATCCCGTGCCTCGGCGGGCTGCGTGTCGTCCACACCCCGGGCCACACGCCGGGAAGCATCTGCCTCTACGCGGCGTCCTTGAAGTTGCTCTTCGTCGGCGATGTGCTGCAGGTCTTGCGCGGGCGCCTGGCGTTCGCCAGCCAGTTCTTCAGCGACGACATGGCCGAGGCGAAGCGTTCCATCGCCAAGCTGGCGGCGCTCGACGTCGAGGTCATCGCCTTCGCGCATTACGCGCCGTGGCGCGATCGCGCCCGTGACGCGCTGCGCGAGCTGTCTGCGGCCTCCTGATGCGCACCCTGCTCGACATCCTGGACGTCTCCGCAAGCCGGTTCGGCGACAAGCCGGCGCTGCTGATCAAGCCCGCGTTCCGCACGCGCATCCTGACCTACCGCGATCTCGCCGAGGTCGTGCCGCGCGTCGCACGCGTGCTGGCCGAGTCGGGCGTGAAGCGCGGCGATCGCATCGTGATCTGGGCAGTGAACCGGCCGGAATGGGGCGTCGCGTTCTTCGCCGCGGTCCGCGCCGGCGCCGTGCTCGTCCCTCTCGACGTGCGCTCGACGCAGGATTTCTCCGCGCGCGTCGTCGAGCGGACCCGTCCGGTCATGGTCCTGGCGTCGCATCAGACCCTCGAGCGGGCGCGGGCGCTCGGTCTGCCGCTGCAGACGATCGAGTCGCTTGCAGATCTCGCGCGCGACTGCCCGCCGCTGCCGAAGCCGGACCTGTCGCCCGACGAGCTCGTCGAGATCGTCTTCACCTCGGGCACCACCGGCGATCCAAAGGGCGCGATGCTCACTCACGCGAACCTGCTGGCCGATGCCGAAGCCGCGATCCGCGTCTTCCCTCTCGGTCCGAAGCAGCGCGAGCTGTCGATCCTGCCGCTGTCGCACATGTTCGAGCAGACGGGCGGCCTGATCGCGCCGCTGATCGCCGGCGCGTCGATCGCCTATCCGACCAGCCTGCAGCCGGCGGTGTTGATCCGCTCGTTCCGCCAGTTCCGAGCATCGATGCTGCTGATCGTCCCGCAGGGCTTGCGGCTGCTGAACAACGCCATCGAGCGTCGCGTCGACCAGGGTGGACAGCGCAAGACCTTCGAGCGGCTGCACGGCCTCGCGCGCCGTCTGCCGATGAGCCTGCGACGGCTGCTGTTCCTGCCGGTGCACGCACAGTTCGGCGGCCGGCTCCGCTACGTGGCGGTCGGCGGCGCGGCCCTCGATGCGGATGTGGCCACACGCTGGATGGACATGGGCGTGCACGTCCTGCAGGGCTACGGCGCGACGGAGACAAGCCCGATCGTGTCGTTCACGCCGCCCGAGCGCAACAAGGTCGGCACCGTCGGGCCGCCGATCCCGGGCGTCGAGGTCCGTGTGGCCGACGACGGCGAGCTGCTGGTCCGTGGCGCGAACGTCTTCAAGGGCTACTGGGAGAACGACGACGCCACGCGTGCGGTTCTCGATCCCGACGGTACGTACCACACCGGCGATCTCGGCGAGATCGATGGCGAGGGCAACCTGATACTGCGCGGGCGCAAGAAGGACATGATCGTGCTGCCCGACGGCACCAAGGTCCACGCCCAGGACATCGAGGAGGTCCTGGCGCGCGACGGGCGCGTCGTCGATTCCGCCGTGGTCGGCCTGGAGCGCGCCGGCCAGGACATCCAGGTCCATGCCGTCCTGCTGTTAAAGGAGGCGCAGGATGCCGAAGCCGTGGTCCGCGAGGCGAACGCGAAGCTCTCGGGGTCGCAGCAGATCCGCGGTTCGACGGTCTGGCCCGACGAGGACTTTCCGCGAACGCAGGGTCTGCGCAAGATCCGGAAGCGCCTCGTGCTCGAGCGGCTGGAGCAGCTCGGTCGCGGCGGCGTGGCCCCGTCCTTGGACGCGCGTCCGTCCCCGGCCGCGGAGCTGTCGGACGTGGAGCGGCTGGTGGCGCAGGTCGCGCAGCTGCCGGGCGACGCGATACACCGGGACTCGCGGCTCTCGAGCGATCTCGGTCTCGACTCCCTCGGCCGGGTCGAGCTCCTCGGCGTGATCGAAGAGGAGCTCGGGGCGTACATCGACGACGCGTCGCTCGAGCCGGAAACGACCGTGGCCGATCTGGAGCGCATCGTGGCCGGCGCTCGCGAGACCAAGCGCGACGACAGCATCTACGCCTGGCCGCTGTCGCCGTTCTTCCGCTTCGTGCGGGTCGTATTGCAGGAGGCGCTCATCAGCCCGTTGATGCACGTCCTGTATCGCATCAAGGTCACGGGGGTGGACAACCTCCGCGGTCTGCGCGGGCCGGTGATGTTCACGCCCAACCACTGCCTCCACTGGGACAACGGCAACATCCTGTCCTCGATCCCACTGACGTGGCGGTGGAAGCTGTCCGTGGCCGCGGCCGCCGACGACATCTTCGGCAATCCGCTGAGCGGCCTGGCGGCGACGTTGCTGGCGAATGCGTTCCCGCTCGCGCGCGAAGGCGCGATCCGGCGGAGCCTCGAGCTGCTCGGCGCGCGGCTCGATCGGGACTTCTCGGTGCTGATCTATCCCGAGGGGAAGCTGACCGTCGCCGGCCCGCTCCAGCCGTTCAAATCGGGCACTGGTCTCATCGCCGTGGAAGGCGGCACGCCGGTGGTGCCGATGAAGCTGCGGATCAATCGCATGTCGATCGCGGACGGCATCGACCTCAAGCACTTCGCGCCGAACGTGCCGGTGAAGTGGTCGCTGCGCGGTGATGTCGAGGTCGTGTTCGGCAAACCGATCGTCTTCGCGGCCGAGACGGACTTCAACGCCGCGACCGAGCAGATCGAGGCGGCGGTCGCGGCGCTCTAGCTCCCCCGACGCGGCGATGCCGCGCGCGCCATACCGCGACGTACGCTCCGCCCGTGAGTCCCGCGATGGACGAGTCGAAACGACTGCTGGCCGAGGGACGCTACGCCATGGCCGCGGATGCGGCCACACGCTCGCTCGAGACAGCCGACGGCGACGTCTGCGAGCTGCTGGATCTCCTGTCCGAGATCGAGCGGCGCCGCGGCGATGTCGAGGCCGCCGAGCGGCGGGCGCGCGAATCGCTGGAGCGCCGAGAATCAGCGGTCCCGGACGGCGATCCGCGCCGGGCGCGGACGTGGAATCAGCTGGCCCGCGTGCTCGAGGCGCGCGGTCGTTTCCCCGATGCGGCGAAGCTCTTCGAACGCGCCCTGCGGCTCCGCGAGAACAGTCTCGGCGGCGACCATCTCGAAACCATCGACACCGTCAACGACCTGGCCTGGCTCCGCGTCGAGACCGGCCGCGCGTCGGAGGGCGAGGAGCTCGCGCGTCGCGCGCTTGCGGTCCGCGAGCGGGCACTCGGCGACCATCCCGACACCGCCGTCAGCCTGAACCGGGTGAGCCTCGCGCTACGCGCCCGCGGCAAGCACGCGGAGGCCGAGCAGACGCAACGGCGCGCGCTCGACATGCGCCGTCGTCTCCTCCGGGCGGAACACCCCGACATCGCCGAATCGCTGAACAACCTGGCCGCGATCGTGCGCGCGGCGGGACGTCCGGCCGAGGCCGTGACCCTGTACGCCGAGGCGCTGGCGCTCTGGGAGCATCCCAGCGTCGGCGTCGGGTGCACCAACCTCGGCACGACATTGGGGCAGCTCGGTCGGCATGATGAGGCCGAGCCCTTGCTCAGGCGCGCGTTGACGATCGCCGAGGCGCGCTTCGGGGCGAACCACCCGGCGGCGGCCACGGCAGCGAACAATCTGGCGACGAGCCTCGACTCCCAGAAGCGGTACGCCGAGGCCGAGCCGCTGTTGCAGCGGGCGCTCTCGATCGACGAACGGGTCCACGGACGTGCCCATCCCAAGATACGGACCGCGCTCGCGAATCTCGCCGGCGTGGAGCGCGCCTTGGGGCGCGATGCGGTTGCGGAGGAGTACTACCGCACCGCGCTCGGGCTGTTCGACGCCGCAGTCGAGCCAGCCGACGCGCTGCGCGGCACGGTGCTGAACGGGCTCGCCGTCGTCGTCGAGCGACAGGGCCGGCACGAGGAGGCGGAACGGCTGTACCGCGAGGCGCTCGACCTGAAAACCAAGACCCTGGGTGAGCTCCATCCCGAGGTCGGAACGATCGCCGCCAACCTCGCGACCCTGACGCGCCGGCTCGGTCGCCGCGACGAAGCGCGAAGTCTGTATCACCGAGCGCTGGCGATCCGAGAGCGCGTGTACGGAGCCGACCACGACAGCGTCGCCACGCTGCTCACGCATATGGCGATGTTCGCTCGTGAGGAGGATCGCCGTGGCGACGCCGAGCAGCTGCAACGCCGCGCGATCGCCATCCACCAGCGCCGGACGGACCACCCGGACCTGTCGACGTCGCTGTCGAACCTGGCGGTACTGCTGTCCGAGCAGGACCGGCATCAGGAGGCCGTCGACCTGTTGCGGCAGGCGATCGCAATCCTGGAACGCGGGCCGGAGCGAGATCCCGAAGCGATCGCCGAGCGGCTGCGGCTGCTGGCGCGAGTGCAGCTGCGCGCCGGCATGATGGCGCAGGCGGAGTCCGCCGCGGCGCGGTCGCTCAGCCTGCAGGGTGCGGCGACCGATGAGACGGCCAACAAGGGTCGCGCCCTGCTGGGCTCGATCTACCTGAAGCAGAAGAAGTTCGCCGAGGCCGCCGACCTCGCGCGGCAGCACGCCGACGCACTCGAGCAAACCCAAGGCGCCGACCCCCCGGCGCTTGCCGACGTGCTCGTGGAGCTCGCACGTCTCCAGATCCTCTCCGGCCGGCTCGCCGACGCAGAGACGTCGGCGCGGCGAGCGCTGAAAATCCGCGAGGGCGTCCTGATCGAGGGCCATCCGCAGCTCGGAGAGTCGCGGTACGTGCTCGGCGTCACGCTCGCGCGACAACGGCATCTCGACGAAGGCATCGCCGAGATCGAGCGGGCTCTGACGATCTGGGAGCGCCGGCCGCCGGCGGTTCCGATCGAGCGGCTCAACGCGATGCACCAGGTCGTCAACTTCCACCGCGAGCGGGGCGCCCTGGATGACGCGATACAGGCGATGGAGCGCGCGATCGAGTACACCAGTCACCTCACGGCGCGTGATCATGCGGCTGTGGGCGCCGAGCTTCGAGATCTGTCGACATTGCTTCTGGACGCGCAACGCTTGGACGAAGCCGAGGATGCCTGTGAGAAGTCGTTCGCGATCTTTGCCGCCGCGCTCGGAGATCGTCATCCGGATGCGCTGAAGGCGCGTCGGGCGCTCGAGGAGATCCGCCGGCGCAAGCGGCAGAAGCAGAACTAAAAGACGCGGGCGGACCGATCTTGTCGGCCCGCCCGCGGAGGAAGGGGAAGGCGAGGACTAGGGAACCGTCGGGACCTGACCCGCATCCTCTTGCGCCTCGCGCGCCGCGCTTTCGCCGGCCTCGTGAGCCGGGTCTTCGTTTGGCTTGAAGGTTCCCGAGCCCGCCTGGGCAGGCGCGGAGCTCGCTTGTGCGGGCGCGGTGCCGGAAGCAGCGAAGACGTTGGATCCAAAGGCCGCCGCGCCGACCACGACGCCCGTGAGCATCGAGCCGGTGACCATGGCGACGAGAGCGCCCTTTCGTAGGATGTTCATCGATGTGTCTCCTTTCGTTCGAGACTCGTGGACCGCGTTCGCGGATCCACACCATCGACTCTGGCGAGCGAACCTTGCGCGCGGGTGACGCGCTTCTAAGAGTTCGCTGAGCGCTGCGGCGACGACGCGCGCGAGGCCGCGACGGTCTCGCGGACCTCGGGGAACGACCGCTGCCACGACACGGACATGCTCGCGCCGCCCGACGATGACGAGCCGACGCGCCACTGGCCGTTGGTGGCTTTCACGATCGCGTCGGCGATGGCCAGGCCGAGACCCGCGCCGCTGGCGGCGTCGGTCGCGCGATGGAAGCGATCGAAGACCAGCTGGCGCTCAGCTTCAGGGATGCCCGGACCGGAATCGTCGACGGTCAAGCGGATACGCTGTCCTTCGCTCGCAACGGACACGCCGACGATGCCATCCTCGCGCGAGTACTTGCAGGCGTTGTCGAGCAATACACCGAGCAGACGGTCGAGCCATTCCGGTGGCGCGGTCACGACATTGTTCCCCGGCGCGGTCTGCAAGCTGAGCCGCAGCCGTCGCGACTCGGCCAGGATCGTGAAGCGATCGACAGCTTGTGCCGCGAGGACGCCGACGTCCACGGGCTCGGAGCGCGGCGGGCCGCTCGTGGCGTCGAAGCGCGCGAGCCACAGCAGGTCTTCGATCAGGCGCCGCATCCGTTTGCTCTCGTGTGCGACTCGCGCGAACGCGGTGCGGTACCAACTGACGTCACGCTCTTGACTCAGCGCCAGACTCGTCTGCGCCTCGATGACGGACAGCGGCGTGCGCAGCTCGTGCGAGGCGTCAGCGGTGAAGTCGAGCTGGCGCTGGCGGGCCAGCGCGATCGGCGCCGCGACGCGCCGCCCGATCGCCACCGCGCCGAGGAAGACGATGGCCAGGAGCACCGGCGCGATCCCAAGCTCGGCCAGGATCACCGTCGATTGTGCCTGCGAGACCGTGGCCATGGACTGGCCGACGATGACGTGGTCGCCGTCGGCCGCGACCGCGCCGCGCACGCGCACGCTGGTGTCGCCGAGCGCGATCGTCGTCGGGTCGGTGATGTCGCGGTACTGCACCGGCAGCACCGCCGTCTGGTCCGTCGCTTCGACCGTGCCGCTCGCGGTGATCCGCCACACCAGGAGCTGCGGCCCGAAGCGCGGTCCGACGGATGGCGGCTGGAATCCCTGACCGCTTGGCGGAGCGGGCGCGTTGATCGCACGGGACACAGACTCCGCGAGCCGCGCGTCGATCTGTGCGGTGAGATCACGCGTGGCCAGGAACACGACCGCGATAGCGATCAAGAGGTACCCCGCGGCGACGAGGCCGGTCGCGGCGAGCGCGACGCGGACCGACGCGGCACGCACCTCGGTGAGGCGCTGTGCGCTCATGCCTCCTCCAGGCGGTAACCCGCGCCGCGGACGGTGACGATGCGGACGCCGGCCGACGGGAGCTTCGCGCGGAGGCGGCTCAGCTGGACATCGATCGCGTTGGATCCCAGTGGGTCCGTCTCGTCGCGCCAGCCATGCTCGGCGATGGCCTTGCGGTCCACGACCGCGGGCGAGCGCCGCATCAGCAGCTCCAGGATGTTGTATTCGGTCGTGGTCAGTCCCAGCTCGCGGCCGGCGACGGTGACCTCGCGCTTCACCGGATCGAGCGAGATCTGGCCTTTCACGATGATCGGTCCCTCGACGCCGCGGGGTCGGCGCTGCAGCGCGCGGATGCGGGCCAGCAGCTCGTCGAAGTTGAACGGCTTGACGACGTAGTCGTCTGCGCCGGTGTCGAGCCCCTGCACGCGGTCCGGCGGCGTGTCCTTCGCCGTGAGCATGATGATCCCGGTCGGTCGCTTGTTGCGGCGGACCCACTCGACGACGTCGATCCCGGGCTTCCCGGGCATGCGCCAATCGAGCACGGCCACGTCGTAGTCGTAATGCTTCAGCTGCTCGATCGCGTCGTCTCCGCGCTCGACCGCGTCGACCTGGTACCCGCGCTCAGACAGCCCGCTCTGCAGCAGCTCGCGCAGACCCGGATCGTCCTCGGCCACGAGCACGCGCATGTCCTCCGAATTATCGACGTGCACTGCGCTCACGCCGAATTTCCCCTTGGAACGCATCTGCCAAATTCGCCGTGAGCGGCGCTCACGCCGAGATCTGCGCCTGCAACGCATCCGTCAAATTCGGCGTGAGCGGCGCTCACGCCGAGATCTCCGCTTGCAACGCATCTGTCAAATTCGCCGTGAGCGGCGCTCACGCCGAGATCTCCGCTTGCAACGCATCCGTCAAATCCGCCGTGAGCGGCATTCACGCCGAGAGCTCCAATGGCGCGGGCCAGTCATTGATGCGCGTGACCGTCCCTGCCACCGACACCAACCGGGCCGGGAGCTTCGAGCGCGTGAGCCATTTCAGCGCCGCATCGCCAAGGACGATCGCGGCGGTCGCGGCGGTGTTGGCGTCGACGCACGATCCGGCCACGACTGTCGCCGTGCGCCACGGTCCTCGCGCCGGGAGCCCCGTGGTGGGATCGATGATGTGGTGCAGCTCGATGCTGCCTCGGGTCCAGCGGCGGACCGTCGTGCTCGAGGTCGCCACGGCGCCGCCGCGAAGCGCGATCACTTCTCCGTCGGTGTCGGCCGCCATCGCACTGTCCTCCGCGACGAGGACCGGCCATCCGTCTGGCGGCACATCGCCGGCGGTGGCGATGTCGCCACCGAGCGACACCAGGACCGCGCCGCCCCGCATCGCGCGGTGCGCGTTGGCCGCCGCCAGATCCGCGGCGAAGGCTTTGCCGGTCGATCCGAGGTCGAGCTCGACGCCCGGCGGAAGGGCGATGGTCCGGCTCTCGCGGTCAAAGCGGATGCTCCGCCAGCCGGGCACAGGCTCGACGCGTAAGGTGAGCGGCCCGGCGCTGCGCGCGAGGCGCGGAAAATCGTCGTCGTATCCGACGACCCGCATCGCCCTCCCGACCGTTGGGTCGACCGCCCCATCGCTCTCGCGGGCCGCGCGCAGGGACGCGGCGACGGCGTCGGCGAACAGAGCGCTCACGGCAACGGGCCGACCCTGGTGCGTGTTTACGGTGGCGAGCTCGCTGTCCGGGCGGAAGCGGCTGTACGCGAGATCGACGGCACGAAGCGTGTCGTCGACGGCTGTGGCGGCCGGCCCGAGTGCGGCGGCGCCGCTGACGAGCACATGCACGGATGTGCCAAGCGCGCGCCAGCCGGTCATGGCGATCTTCATCACGATCGAGTCTGCCGCGCTGATCCTTTCGGAACCGTTACGACTGAGCGCGGTGCGGCGAGGGGATCCCCGCCGCGCCGGAGGGGGAAGGGGCGTGGATCGCTTGCGGTCGCGCCGACACGCGCCAGGTCACCGCGCCCGCGACCAGCAGCAGGCACACGGCGTCGACGGCGAGCATCCACGGCGCCGC
>VBHP01000012.1 GCA_005881435.1 Chloroflexota bacterium
AAGCGAACGAATGTGAAACTGCCTTCCGCGTCGAAGAATCCGGCTGCCCAGGCAAGTTCATGTTTGTTCAGAGGTTCCACGCCTCTGAACATCGACCCGACCTTGCGAAGCTGCGGAGGGGGCGGGATTCGAACCCGCGGAGCCGGAAACCCGGCTCAAGGGCTTAGCAAGCCCCCGCACTCGACCAGGCTATGCGACCCCTCCGGATGTATGCGGAACCCTGTAAGTCTACGCGCCAGTCTCTGGGAACCAGTGATTTCCTGCTCAGCTGAAGGACAGGTGCTTGGTCAGGTCAGAGATTCGCGTGCCGCTCCGCGACGATCTGGGCCATCGCCGACAGCGCGATCTCCTCCGGGGCCTCCGCGCCGATGTTGAGGCCGACCGGCGAATGCACGCGTGCGATCTGCTCCGCACTGAAGCCTGCCGCTCTGAGTTCCTCCAAAAGATGACCGGTGTGCCGCTTGCTGCCCATCATCCCGAGGTACGGCCCCGGACTCCGCATCAGCGCCCGAAGCGCGGGCTGCGAGAACTCATCGTCGTGTCCACAGATGACCACGTACGTCTCGGGCGTGATCGAGAGCCGCTCGAGCGACTTCGCGTCCGTCGATTCGAGCACCTCGTCGGCCGCGTCGAAGTCATTCGGGCCGCGCTCGAATGGTCCGGTGACGACCCGGACGCGAAAGCCGAGTGCTTTTGCCAGCGTGACCAGGGCACGCGCCACGGCGCCCGCGCCGACCACGAGCAGCTCGGCGCTCGACGACGCCGGCTCGGCGACCCGATCGCCGGGACCGTACGGCCGCACCTCCACGGCGATGCGCGAGGCATCGTCCCAGTCGTACTTCGCGCGCCGCGAGCGACCCTCGCTCATCGCGCGCATGGCATCAGCGACACCGGCGCGGTCGAACCCGTCGCAGCCGAGCGTCCCATGCACGGTGCCGTCGTCGATGACCGTCAGGGCCATGCCGCGTCTCGAAGGCGGCGCGCCTTCAAGATCTGTCACTGTCACCACCGCAGCGCGCTGCCCCCGGCGCAGCGCTTCGCGTGCGACGTCCGCCGAGTCCATGAGGAAAGCCTACCCAACAGAAAAAGGGAGGCCCCTCGGGTCGGAGGGGCCTCTCAGCAGCGTCAGTTGGGCTGTCGAGCTGGTGCTATTCGCGGAACGAGCCGGAGCCGAGCAGCGGCGCGTACGCGTTCTGCGCGAAGTACAGGATAAACGCGATCGCCACGGCCCAGAACAGCGGATGCACGTCGCGGGCCTTGCCGCGAACGAGCTTGATGAACGCGTAGCTCACGAAGCCGGCGCCGATGCCGTTGGTGATCGAGTACGTGAACGGCATGACGACCATCGTCAGGAGCGCCGGTAAGCCTTCCTCGATGTCGCCGAGATCGATCTTCGAGGCGATGCCCGCCATCAGGAATCCGACGATGATCAGGGCGGGTGCGGTCGCCTCCTGCGGAATGACCGCGACGACCGGTGCGAGGAACATGCACAGCAGGAACAGCACGCCGGTCACGACGCTCGCCAGACCGGTCCGCGCGCCGGCCGATACGCCCGCCGCGGACTCGATATATGTCGTGTTCGACGACGCGCTCATCAGGCCACCGAACGCCGCGCCGACGGAGTCGACGAGCAGGATGTTGCGGACCCCCGGCATGCGGCCCTTGGCGTCAAGCCATCCGGCCTGACCACCGATCCCGATCACGGTGCCCATGGTGTCGAAGAAGTCCGAGAGCATGATCGTGAACACGGCGAGCACGGTGGCCACGACGCCGATCGTGGCGAACGACGAGAAGTTGAGCCCCTGGAATGCGTTGGAGAAGTCGGGCAGCGAAACGAAGCTCGACGGCACCACAGCCGTCCCCGGTGCGGTCGATGGCACGTACGTGGCGACCGCCGAGTGAAGGATCGTGGCCACCACCGTGGTCAGCACGATGCCGATCACCAATGCGGCGCGGTAGCCACGCGCGAAGAGGAACAGCGTGATCGCCAGGCCGATGAAGAACGTCAGGGCCGGACCCGTGTTGAGCGTGCTGAGCGTGACGACGGTGCCCGCGCCTCTGACGACGAAGCCCGCGTTGACGAGACCGATGAGCAGAATGAACAACCCGATGCCAACGCCGATCGCCCGTTTCAGCGTCAGCGGTATGGCATTGAGTACCGCCTCACGAAGGCCGGTCAGGACCAGGATCGTGATCGCGATGCCCTCCATGAGGATGATGCCCATCGCCGCCTGCCATGGAAGCTTCGCTCCGACGACGAGCTGGTATGCCACGACCGCGTTCAGGCCAAGGCCCGCGGCCATGGCGAACGGACGGTTGGCGTAGAGGCCCATCGCGATGGTGAGAACTCCAGCGCAAAGTGCGGTCATCGCGACCGTCTGGGGGAAACCCGGTCCGAGTTTGGCGTCCTGCAATCCCTGGACGCCGACGTAGTTCAGGATGATCGGGTTCAACGCGATGATGTACGCCATCACGAAGAACGTGGTGATGCCGCCGATCACCTCTGTGCTGACTGTGGTCGCGTTCTCGCGAAGCTTGAAGACACGTTCGAGAATGCCCGCCTCCGTCCGGCGGGCGACCGTGGATGCTGCCATACGCGCGCCCTCCCTACCCCGTGTGCTCACACCGACACGCCGCGGAGGAGGTGGGATTCGAACCCACGCGGGCTGGTCAACCCAGCCCAGGCTGCTTTCAAGGCAGCCTCTTTAAACCGCTCAGACACTCCTCCACGCGGAGAATACGACGGCGCGCTGCGCTCGACCAGCGACAGCGCGGCCACTCGCTCGCGTCCTACGCGGTGATGACCTCCAGGCCGTGAAGGTAAGGCCGCAGCACGAGCGGGACCTCGATGGATCCATCGGCGCGCTGATAGTTCTCCATGACCGCAATGAGCGTGCGCGCCAGGCCGAGGGCCGACCCGTTCAGCGTGTGCAACGGCGCGGTGCGGTCCTTGGCTGCGCGCATGCGGACATTCGCGCGATGGGACTGGAACTCGGTGCAGTTGCTGCAAGACGAGACTTCTAGCCATTCCTCCACCCCCGGAGACCAGACGTCGAGGTCGATGGCTTTCGCGGCCTGGAAGGCGAGGTTCCCGGTGCAGAGCTCCTTCACGCGGAAGCACAGGCCGAGCTTCTCCAGCGGCTCTCCGGCGAGCCGCACCAGACGGTCGAGCTCGGCGGGCGAGTCTTCAGGTTTGGAGTAGACGAACATCTCGACCTTGTCGAACTGGTAGTCGCGCTTGATGCCACGGACGTCCCGACCGGCGCTCATCTTCTCGTTGCGGAAGCACGGCGTGTACGCGACGAGACGCAGTGGGAGCGCCGCGGCGTCCAGGACTTCGTCGCGGTACATCGAGAGGAGCTGCACCTCTGCGGTCGGAACGAGGAAGAGGTCCTCTTCTTCGACCTTGAAGACCACCTCCCGGCTTTTCGGCAGGGAGCCGGAACCGATGAGCACCTCCTCCTTCGCCAGGAACGGCGGATAGACCTCGGTGAAACCGTGCAGCCGGACCTTCTCGTCGATCAGCCACGCGATGAGCGCGCGCTCAAGTGCGGCGCCCGCACCGCGCAGCGCGAAGAAGCGCGCGCCCGCCAGCTTGACGGCGCGCGGGATGTCCAAGATCCCGAGACGCTCGCCGAGCTCCCAGTGCGGCTTCGCGACGAATCCCAGCTCGCGGGGCTTCCCGACGGTCCGCAGGACCACGTCGAACGAGTCGTCAGGGCCGACCGGCACGCTCGGATCGGCCATGTTCGGCAGGTGCAGAAGCTTCTGATGCAGTTCGTCTTCGAATGGCTTCAGCTCGCGTTCGATCGCGCCGATGCGCTCCCCGATCTCGCGCAGCTGCGCGCGCGTCTTCTCGTCCGGCTTTCCGGCCTTCGATGCCCGATTCCGTTCGGCGCGAAGCGACTCGGTCTCGGCGCGAAGCTCGCGCGAACGGCGATCCAGCTCGAGGATGCGATCGAGCGGCGCTTCAACGTTTCGTTTGCGCAGGTTCTCGCGCACCGCATCGGCGTGCTCGCGCACGAATGGCAGGGGCAGCATGGCGCGGTATGGTATCGGCGCGATGCGGATCTCGCCGTCTACGACGCGCGTCGCGATCGTCTCGTTCGAGGGACCCGATCGGTACAGCACCGTCGGTGGCCTCGCCACGCGCGTCACCGATCTCGTTCCGGCGCTGGTCGCGCGCGGGTACGACGTCACGCACGTCTTCGTCGGCGATCCAGCTCTACCGGCCGACGAACGGCGCGACGGGGCGCGGTTCGTCCGTTGGGGGCAATGGATCAGCCGGCTCCATCCGCGTGACGTGTACGACGGGGAGTGGGGAAAGTGGCGCGACTTCTCGGACACCGTCCCACCCTGGCTGGTGGCGAACATCGTCGCGCCGCCAGGGCGCAGCGTGCTGCTGTTCGAGGATTGGCAGACCGCCCAGGCGGCGTATCGCACCGCGGAGCTCGCGTACATCGGCGGCGCCGGCCGCCGCAGCGTGACTCTGTGGAACGCCAACAACACCTACGGCTGCGACGGCATCGACTTCGCGCGCCTGCAGCTGACGACCCGCGTCACCACAGTGAGCCGCTGGATGAGGACCGAGCTGCAACCGTTCGGCGTCAGCGACGCGATCGTGGTGCCGAACGGCATCGCCGAACGGATGCTCACGCCGGTGAGCGCATCGGACACGTCGGCCCTTCGTGGCGCGCTCGACGCCTACGTCGTCTTCGTCAAGGTCGCCCGCTTCGATCGCGACAAACGCTGGCTCGGCGCGATCGACGCCGTCGCGGAGCTCAAACGGCGCGGGACGCAGGTGCGGTTCCTGTTTCGCGGCAGCGCCTCGCCGTATCGCGACGAGGTTCTGGCGCATCTCTACCGGCGCGAGCTCTCTGCCACCACCCTGCGGCTCGACGGACAGTTCACGGCCCGCGCGTTCGCGGGCAGGCTCGCGTCGCTCACCGAAGATGCCGCGTTCCTCGATTTCTTCGTCCCGGAACGGGTCCTCCGCGCCCTGTACGGCATCGCCGACGGCGTGCTCGCGAACTCCGAGCGCGAGCCGTTTGGGCTGGTCGGCCTCGAGGTCATGGGCACCGGAGGCGTCGCGTACGTCGGCACGACCGGCGAGGACTACGCCCAGCCGCTCGGCAACTCCGTGGTCGTGCGCACAAACGACCCGCGCGAGGTCGCTGACGCCGCCGAGTATCTCCGCGCGCGACCGGAGCTGGAGAAGCGCATCCGCGCCGAGGGACGTCAGACGGCGAAGCGCTATTCCTGGCCCCGCGTCATCGACGACATGGAGCTGGTCTGGGAGTACGCGGCCGAGCGCGCCGGCGGCTGAGCCAGGTCGCTAGCGGAACAGATCGCGCTCCGGCGAGCGTACGTAGCTCCGGGCGCCGTCGTCGGCGATGGGATACCGCAGCCCGCGCACGATCGCGGCCGGACGCCGCAGCAGCTTTCCCATCACCAGCTCGGTCGCGGCCGCGATCTCGTCGCCGAGCGCGATCTCCGTGACGCGGAGCTCGTAGCCATCGGGGTCGAACTGTCCGACGTATCTCACAAACGGTTCGAGTCCGGACATGCCGATGGCCACGTTCGTCTGTCCCTCGCGCCACGCGCGCCCGAAGGTGTCGGTCACGACGACCGCCACGTGCACCCCGGTGCGGCGCGCGAGCTCGTCGCGCAAGCCGGCCGCCGAAGCGTCGGGGTCCAGCGGCAGCAGCACGACGGCATCCGGCGCGCCGGCGTTGGAACGATCCACACCGGCGTTGGCGCAGACGAAGCCGTGACGGGTCTCGGCGATGATCACGCCGCGCTCCGCACGAACGATCCGCTTCGACTCCTGAAGCACCAGCTCCATCACGCGCGGATCCTTGCCATGCGTGTGCGCGAGCGATTCGGCCTCGGCTCTGGGACGAACGGTGGCGAGCGGGATCACGCGACCCTCGGCCTTGGAGACGATCTTCTGCGCGATCGCCAGCACATCGCCGTCGACGAGCCCGACGCCGTCCCGCTCGAGCGCGGCGAGGAGCAGCGCAGCGAGGTCGTCGCCGGCGCGCACCTCGGGCAAGCCGCTGATGGGTATGACCGCGAGGGTTATGGCCACACCAGCGCTCCGTCGCGGTACAGACTTCGCACGAACGAGTCGTCGACGACCGCCGCCACGTCGACCGGCTTCGCCAGCACGCCGACGTCCTGAAGCGTGCGCTCTTGCGCCGCCCAGCGCTCGCGCGTGATCCAGCCCAGCGGATCCGACGACGTCACGTCACGAAGCTCGGCGTCGAACATGAACCGCTGGTGATCGCGATCTTCACCGACCGCATATTTCATCGTGGCGTCGATCGCCATGCCGCGATCGGCCATCGCGTCCGAGAGTCCCTTCAGCGCGGCGCGCAGGAACCGCCGCACCACCTCGGGACGCTCCGTCGCGGTCTTCTGGTTGGTGATGAAGGACAGCCCCAGCATCGGGATGCCATAGTCCGTGGCGTCGAAGAGCCGTACCGGCACCCCGAGCTTGGCCAGGATGTCGGGCTCGTTCGACTTGAAGACCGGATAGACGTCGACCTGCTTGGTCGCGAGCACGCGCGGGTCGAAGCCGACCGAGACTTCATGCACCTTCGAGCGATCGACGCCCGCGGCCTTGACGATCGCCAGATAGTCCGCGCTGACCGTGCCCTTGTAGCCGACGAGCTTGTCCTCCCAATCCTTGGGCGTGGCGATGGCCGAATCGGCACGGACCGCGAGAGCCTGCTCACCCTTCTGTCCGAGCTGCGCGATCGCCACGAGCGGCACGCCGCTCTGCGCGACGCGCTTGAGGACGTCCGGAGCCGAGCCCGTCGAGAACTGCACGCGGTCGGTCGCGAGCAGCTGGATGTGCTCGCTCTGCGTCGCGTGCTGGATCGTGACCTCGAGACCCTGCGCGCGGAAGTAGCCCTTCTCCTGCGCGACGTAGACGGCGACAAAGGGCACGTCCGCCTGCGGCTTGAAGCCAGCCATGAACGTGACCGGGATCGGCGTCGGCGTGGGCGACCCCGGGACTGAGCCGAGCGGCGCGCCGCACGCCACCGACAGAACGACGACCGCGAGCAGCACGAGGGATCGACTCATGCGGTTTCCTGACCGAGCGGATGCCAATGGAGTACGCGCACTTCAACGGTACTCGCCGCCACGTTCACCGCCACGCCGATGAGGACCAGGACGAGGACGGCGCCGAAGAGCGTGGCCAGGTCCAGATTCGCGTTCGCCACGAGAATGACGCGGCCGAGCCCGCGGTCGGCTCCGGTCCACTCCGCCACGACCGCGCCGATGAGCGCCAGATTGGCCGAGATGCGTGCGCCGGAGAAGAGATACGGCAGCGAGCTCGGGACGCGCAGCGTGCGGAAGACCTCCCAGCGCGATGCGTCGAGGACCTGCAGGAAGGCGAGCTCCTGTGGATCGACGTCACGCAGACCGACGAAGGCGTTGACGACCATCGGGAAGAACGTGATCAGTGCGGCGATCGCGACCTTGGGCGCCGAGCCGAAGCCGAACCACAGCGTGAACAGCGGCGCCACCGCGACGATGGGAGTGAGCTTGACCAGCACCGCGAGCGGGTAGAGCGCGCGCTCCAGAGCCCGTGAATGCGCCATCAGCGCGCCGACGATGAAGGCGGCGCTCACGCCGATGAGGAAACCGAACGTGGCCTCGATCACCGTCACCGCGGCCTCGAGCGCGAAGAACGTCGGATCCTCGACCAGCCGCACCAGCACCGAGGACGGCGCGGGAAACAGGTACGACGGGACCGCGGCGATGCGGACCCAGATCTCGAGGAGCCCGGCGAGGACGGCGAGCGCCAGCGCCGCGATCAGGAGGTCGGTGGCGAGACGCGTCCTCACAGCATCGACCGCACCAGGTCGACCAGCGCGGCAAAATCCGCGCGTCGCCGCAGCTTCTCGGTCCGCGGCCGCGCGAAGGCGACGGGCACCGTGGTGACGATCGAGGCCGGGTCGCCGGCGAGCACGAGCACCCGGTCCGCCAGCAGGACGGCCTCGTCGAGGTCGTGCGTGACGTAGACCACGGCGCCCTCGAGGCTGGTCCACAGGCGCGCCAGCTCGCCACGAAGATCCTCGCGAGTCAGCTCGTCCAGAGCACCGAGCGGCTCGTCGAGCAGCAGCACGCGCGGACGGAGCACCAGCGCGCGCGCGAGCGCGACCCGCTGACGCATTCCGCCCGAGAGCTCGCGCGGATAGCGATCGGCGGCGCCACTCAGGCCCGTCTTCCGGAGCCACTCGTCGGCGAGCGCGAAGTCGGCAGTGTCGTCGACATTGACCTCGAAGGGCAGCGACACGTTGCGCCGCACGGTGCGCCAGGGATGGAGGCGAGCGTCCTGGCCCACGAGGCCGATGGCCTTTCGGCTGCGCGCGACGCCAACGGGTGCGCCGTCAACTGCCACCATCCCGGCGGCGGGCTGGAGCAGGCCCGAGAGCAGACGGAGGAGCGTGGTCTTCCCGACGCCGCTCCGTCCGACCACGGCGACGACCTCGCCCGGCGCGACCTCGAAAGCCACGCCGCGCAAGACCTCGCGGGCGCCGTAGCGCGCGGCGGCGTCGCGGACGGCGATGGTCGGCAGCACGAACCTAGTATTGGACGGTGGCGCTGTCCTTCGGGTACAAGGCCTCCGCCGAGCAGTTCGGTCCGCGCGAGCTGCTGGACTTCGGCATCCTCGCCGAAGAGCTCGGCTTCGACAGCGTCGTCGTTAGCGATCACTTCACACCGTGGCGCCATCACGGCGGTCACGCACCGTATTCGTTCGCGTGGCTCGGGGCGCTCGGCGCCAAGACGTCGCGCGTGCGCCTCGGCACGAGCGTCGTCACGCCGACCTTCCGCTATCACCCCGCGATCGTGGCGCAGGCGATGGCAACCCTCGGCGTCCTGTTTCCGCGGCGGGTGTTCCTCGGCGTCGGCACCGGTGAGGCGATGAACGAGGTCCCGCCCACCGGCATGCCCTGGCCCGGATTCGGCGAACGGATCGGTCGCCTCCGCGAAGCCATCGCGCTGATGCGCGAGCTGTGGTCTGGCGAGTTCGTCACCTTCGATGGCCGCTACTACAAGACGGTCGGCGCGACGC
>VBHP01000013.1:0-1889 GCA_005881435.1 Chloroflexota bacterium
CCGAGCGCACCCAGGGGCCGGCGCTGGAGTGGCTGCAGGAGCTGGAACAGGCAGGCCGTATAAGAAGGATGAAGTCGGGGCGCTGGGCGATGGAGGAGGAGAGCCGAGATCGGCGCTCGCTCGTGCGGCGGCACCTCGCGACCCACGGGCCGGTGACGAAGCCGGATCTCGAGGCGCGGTTTGGGTTCGGCACGGCGGACGTGCTGGCCGATCTCGAACGCGAGCAGTTCATCGTCTCCGGCGAGTTCACGCGCGGAAAGACCGAGATCGAGTACGTCGACGCACACGTGCTCGAGGAGATCCATCGCTTGACGCTGGCGAAGCTGCGCAAGGAGATCGAGGCCCGCGATCCGGCGGCGTACGCGCGGTTCCTGCTGCGCTGGCACAGCCTGGCGGTGCGCGACGGCGACGTCGCCGACGCCCTCGAGAAGCTGCAGGGCGTGTGGCTCCCAGTCGAGGTGTGGGAGCGCGACGTCCTCCCCGCCCGGGTGCCGCAATACAAGACCAGCGACCTCGATCAGGTCTCCGCGTCGGGCGAGTTCGTGTGGGTCGCGCGGCGCAGCGGGCCGCAGGCGGTGCCGCGGGTCGCGTTCTTCCGGCGCGATGATCTACACACACTGTTGCCGCCGCCCGAGCCGGCGGAGCTGACCCCGCTTGCGGCGAAGATCCTCGAGGCGCTGCGGACGCGCGGCGCGGTGTTCATCTCCGCGATCGCGAACGCGGTCGAGGCGCTGACGCCGGAGACGCTCGATGCGCTGTGGGAGCTGGTCTGGGCCGGGCTCGTGACGAACGACGCGTTCGATCCGCTGCGGCACGCGCCGAAGCCCGGCGAGCTCGTCGAGGAACAGCATCGCCGGACGTCGCGCCGCGAGGCCTGGCACCGGACGCTCCGGACGACGAAGGCCGGCGCCGGGCGGTGGTCGCTGCTGTGGCCCGAGCCGGCGGTGATCGAGGAGCGCGCGCGGGCCGAGGCGTGGGCGCGGGTGCTGCTCGAGCGGCACGGCGTGCTCGCGTATGAGCACACCGAGAAGGAGGAGCTGCCGGTGCCGTGGCAACTGCTCACGGATGTGCTGCGGCGCTGGGAGATGCGCGGCGAGAGGGCTTCCCGGGGATGCAGTTCGCGCATCCGCTCGCGGTCGAGCGCCTGCGCGATCCGGGCGACGACGCGGCCATGCGTCTGGTGGCGGCGATGGATCCGGCCAATCCGTACGGCGGCGCGCTCCCCTCGCCGATCGAGGGCTTCGCGCGGGTGCCCGGGGCGTACCTGGTGCTCGAGGGTGGCAGACCGGTGCTGAAAGTGGAGTCGGGTGGGAGGCGGATTGTGCCGGTTAACGGGATCGCCGGTGGCCGCCTCGTGCAGGCCATATCGACGCTGCAGTCACTGCTGCGTGCGCCGGGTCCATATCGCGGCAAACGCCTCGAGGTGCAGCTCTATGGCGAGGAGCCGGCGACGCGAAGCGATGCGCGGCTGGCGCTCGGCGAGGCCGGATTCGAGGAGTCCGGCGACGCGATGATCCTGTGGCCAAGTAGGTCACGACCCGAAACGCCGTCGCCGCACGACCCGCGTCGGTCATAGGACGGATCCCAATGGAGGGTCGCCTTCGTGGATCGCTCATCGAACGGTGCGTGACGAGACTGATTTGGCCGACTGCTTGCGTATCAGACGCGGCTAGCGTCGGCGACGATATTGCGGATGTAGTTGCATGCGGGATACCGGTCGCAGCCCCAGAAATAAGAGCCCGCATGCGCGCCCCTGCGCGCGAGCTTGCGCTGAAGCCGACCGCGGCCGCATTTCGGGCACACGTCGCTCTCCGTAAGGGCGACGGCACCGGTGCTCTTTCGCACCTCGGCCACAAGACGGCGCAGTTTCGGGCCATCGCTCAATTCGA
>VBHP01000013.1:1982-14992 GCA_005881435.1 Chloroflexota bacterium
CGCACAGCGACCACGCCAACTCGTCGCTCTTTCCAGTGTTTCGCCTGCACGATGCGACGGCCGGATGCGTCGTCGAGGACAAGATCAACACCGCCGTCCGGCGCGCCGCCGCCACGCCGCGTCACCGACGCTCCGCATCTTCGGTAGTACTCCGCGAGGTAGCTCTCGAACTCCGTCCACGTCAGCTGATCGATGTCAAATGAATCGAATCGGCGGCGATCCAGCCAGCCACGTATCACACCAATCACTACTCCGAGAAGGACAAGCAGCGCAAGGAACCACGCGACATAGCTCGCCGCGACCGACATTGAGGCGGCCAGCGTTCCCGGCGTGCCCAGCAAACGTGGCAGTCCATTCGCAAGGATCAACAGAAGCCCCGCCGTGACCAGGCCGACCTTCGCCGGTAGCTCGGCGAAGGTACCGACGACTTCGTCCATTACGCCCCGTTCGGCGCGGCGTCGCGGCATGGCGGTTCAGTTTTTCTGTAGCGTCCCTGTGCAGCAACACCCGAAAATCACCTTCTCGAGCGCGGAAACGAGCTTGATACGACCGAGGGCGGACAGTCGACGGTGCTATGTGATCCGCGTCGGTGCTAGGGCGGCGAGCCGTCGCTCGCGGACGACGGTACGGCGACCGCTGGGGCCGCGTGAACGTCGTGGGCGCCCTTGACGGGCGATGTAGCTTTCAAGCGGGGGAGCGGAGCGCGATTTACCACGCCGCCGCCGTTCGTCCCGAGCGTGGCGTCGCGGGCTGAAGGCCGTGACGCCGGCTCGGGGGCTACGAGTGCATCGCTNNNNCTTGTGTCAGGCGTGTACGGCCGAGCCTGCGGCGCTGTCGTCCGATTCGGAGGAGCCGGGTACAGAGCCGGCCGTTGCGCCGCCCATCGCGCCGCAGCCGACCGCGCCAACGATCTATGGCAAGTGGCACGGCGAAACGCCGATGGCGAGCCCGATCGGCACCGTCACCGCGATCATCGAGATCGTCTTCGTCCCGAACGGCAACTACAGCGCGCTCAGCACGAGCACGTATCCGGGTGGTACGCCGCTGTACGTGACTGGTCACTTCACCGTCGACGCGACGCAGGACCAGATCGTCGTGCGAGACGTGCGGACCGACCCGCAATTTTCGATCGACTACATCCTGTACAAGTACAGCTTCATCGACGCGAACACGATCGAGCTGCAGGATCTCGGCTGTCTGCAGTGGGCGCCGCAGCAGTGCGGTCCAATCCAGTACGTCCGCGTTCAATAGAGCCATCGCGACATCGACCGTAGTCGAGGCTTTTAAGATCAATGCCGGGTTCGGGCGGTGAAAACTCGGCTCCTCTAGGTGCAGTTCTCCATGCTCGTTCGCGGCGGTCATAGCGCTCGGAGTCGTGTACGCGCAAGGAGCTCTCGTTAGAATCGGGTGACGATGACGACGCCTGAACCGCAGGCCCAACCAGCGCAAGAGCAGGCGCCGCAGCCTTCCGACGTGCAGCAGCAGTGGACGCCACCGCCGCCGGATCCCGAGCTGATGGGTGAGATCAGAAAGGGCTACACGCCGCCAGATCTCAAGAAGTAGGTCGGGCGCCCTCACAGCACGCACTCGTCAGGGAGCGACCACCTTCCTCGCGAAGCACGCGACGTGGGCATCGGACAGGCGGTCCGTTGATCGAGACCGCGGCCCGGGGCAGGTCTGGCGTCATCGACCAATGTAGTATCGTTGTGCCTACATGAAGCTGTCGCGTATCGGGATCCGCGAACTGCGCGAAGACCTGTCGCGCGCGATCCAGCGCGTGCGGCGTGGGGACGTGCTCGAGGTGACCGATCGTGGGCAGCCGGTGGCGCGCATCGTCCCGATCGTCCCCACCGCGGGTGCGCTCGCCGACCTCATCGCCGCCGGCAAAGTCCGGCCGGCGCGCGCCGCGAGTGCGTTGCCGCCGCCGCTCGTGATCCCGGCGCGGATGACCAGCGAGGAGGCGATCGATCGCCTCCGCGACTAGAGGCACGCGCGTGCTCTACCTCGATTCGTCGGCCGTGGTGAAGCTCGTGGTGCGGGAGCGCGAGACGGACGAGTTGCGCGCTTTCATCGGCGGCGCCGACCTCGTGTCCAGCGAGATCGCGGAGGTCGAGGTGCCGCGCGCCGCGTACCTGACGACAGAGAACGCCGAGACGCTCGCGCACGCCGAAGCGATTCTCCGGCGGTTCAGCCTGGTGGCGCTCGACGATGAGCTCCGCCACGAAGCGGCGCGCGCGCGACCGCCAGCGTTGCGGAGCCTCGACGCGGTGCACCTGGTCTCATGTCTGCGCCTCGCGCGGGAGCTGACGGCGGTCGTCGTCTACGACCGGCGCCTCACCGCCGCGCTGCGCGCCCTCGGTCTTCCGATCGCTGCCCCTGCGCCCGGGCGGGTGTAGACCTCCGCACGGGCGTCGATTTCGCGAGGCGGTCGTCCTCTGGATCCTCGTTCGGCGTCTTCCCTAGGTCCTCTCCGCCGCGCTCACCCAACGCCGCGAGTGCTGCATTGCTATCTGCGTGGCGACTGGGCGCCGTCCGCCTTGACGCCGGTGCTAGCGTGTTGCAACCGGTTTCATGTAACCGGTTTCAGCGACACGGGGGAGCCGAGCGGTGACGAAGAAGTCCGTCAACATCCGCGATGTCGCCAAGCGCGCCGGGGTCAGCGTCGCGACCGCGTCGCGCGCGCTCAACGGCAAGAGGGTCGTCAATGCGCAGACCCGCGAACGGATCCTCACCGTCATCGAGGAGCTCGGTTTCACGCCGAGCATGGCGGCACGACGCCTCAGCCTCGGTCGGACGCTCACCGTCGGCGTGATCGTGTCCTTCCTCACCCGCCCACAGGCGGCCGAACGCCTGCGCGGCGTCGATGCGGTCCTGACGGACAGCGACTTCGACCTCGTCATCTACAACGTCGAGTCGGCTCAGAAGCGAGACCACTACCTCGCCACCCTCGCGCACTCCCAGCGCACCGACGGCCTCCTCGTCATCTCTTTGCCACCTCCGGCCGAGTACGCCGGCGCGCTCCGCGCCTCGCCAGTCCCGATCGTCTTCATCGACGTCCACGTCCCATCAATCGAAGCGAGTCCGCGGGTCATCGGTGATGACCTGACCGGCGGCGCCCTCGCCGCGCGCCACCTCATCGAGCTGGGCCATCGCGCCATCGGCTTCATCGGCGACGCCGCCGAGAATCCCTTCGGCTTCACCTCCAGTCGTGACCGGCAGCGCGGGCTCGCCGGCGAACTCAATGCCGTGGGACTCGCACTGCGGCCGGAGTGGATCGGTCTCGGGGCGCACGGCCGGTACGAGGCGCGCGATCTCGCCCGCCGCATGCTCGCCACGGCGGGGCGTCCAACGGCGATCTTCGCCGCGAGCGACACGCAGGCGCTCGGCGTGATCGCCGCCGCCCATGAACGCGGCCTCCGCCTGCCCGAGGACCTGTCGGTCATCGGCTACGACGACGTCGAGGCCGCCGACTACGTCGGCCTGACCACGATCCGCCAGCAGCTCTTCGAGTCGGGTCGCCGCGGCGCCGAGATGCTCCTCGCGGAGATCGAAACGCGATCCGACCCGGCGCCGGTGGCCCGCCTATCGCCGGAGCTCGTCCTGCGCGGCACGACCGGTCCGCCGCGGGAGCGCCGGGCATGACGAGACGGCGAGTCGATGCGCGCGAGCAACGCAACCAAAAAGGGGGGAACGAACCGTGTTCAGCAGCGAAGCGATCCGAAGGGTCAGGGCCGATCTTCGCGCCGCGCGCCTCGGGGCGCTGGCATTCAGCGTGGTCCTCGTCGCTGCATGCGCAACGCCCGGCGCGGTCACCACACCGACGCCGAGCTCGCAGCCGAGCACCGCACCATCCGCAAGCGTCGCCGCCGGTCCAAGTTGTGGCACGGCACCCGTCGAGCTGAACGCCTACTTCGAGACGGGCTTCGACCTGCCGTTCAAACTCTCGGAGGAGTTCACCAAGCAGTTCCCGAACGTGACCTGGAAGATCAGCCAGGACCAGTTCACCAACCTCATGAACGCCACGCCCCGCCTGCTCTCGGGCGACAATCCACCCGACCTCATCCGGCTGCCGACGATGGTGTCGCTCGTCAAGGACGGCCTGCTCAAGAACCTCGACGGCTATGTCACCGCGTTCGGCTGGGACAAGTGGCCGGCGGCCCAGCTCGCGCAGAACCGCGTCGGCGCGGACGGCACACGCGGCGCGGGCTCGCTGTACGCGATGGGCCTCAACTACAGCCTCACCGGCGTCTTCTACAACAAGAAGCTCGCCGCCCAGATCGGGATGACCACGCCGCCGAAAACGGTCGCCGAGTTCGAGGGGCTCCTCTCGAAGGCGAAGTCCGCGGGGCTATTGCCGATCATGGTCTGGAACGCATCGGCGAGCGGCGGCGGCCTCGCCTTCCCGCTCCAGCAGCTGATGGCCGCGTACGGTCCGACCCAACCGATCAACGACTGGATCTTCCAGAAGAAGGGCGCGACGATCGACACGGCGGCGAACCTCACCGCCGCGCAGCACCTGCAGCAGTGGATTCAGGCCGGCTACTTCCCGACGGATGCGAATGCGATCCAGTACACCGACGCAAACGCTCGCTTCGGCAAGGGCGAAGGCGTGTTCATCTTCAACGGCGACTGGCAAGACGCCGGGTACGACAAGGACATACCCGGCAACGCCGGCTTCTTCGTGTTTCCGTCGGCGCAGGCCGGTGGCTCCGTCGCCGCGATGTCCGCGCCACTGACCTACGGCATCGCGACGAAGGCCAAGCGCGCCGATTGCGCGGCCTTCTTCTTCAACTGGGTTGCCACGAACGAGAAAGCTCGGCAGATCGACGTCTCGGTCGGCGGCTCGAACCCCGGCGGTCCGACGAACCTCGCGATCCCGCCGGCCGCGGCCGGGTCGGTGATCAACGAGACGCTCGCCGCCGGCGGCGACGTCGCGAAATCGAACGGCGCGATGGACTTCATCGCGAACGCGACCGGCTCGATCTTCGCGCAGGGCTGGACGCCCGAGCTCCAGAAGATGGTCGGCGGCAAGCAGACCGCAGACGGCCTGTTGAAGGCGGTGCAGGCGGAGTACGAAAAAGAGCTCAAGCAGTGAGATATTGCCCCGACGCCACGGGTGACTGAACCGAGCATCGCGCGATCGGACGCTCGAGTCCGGGCACGGCGGGCCGTGCGGACCCTTCCGCTGCGGAGGGTCCGCCGGCAGGCCGTCGTCGGCTGGCTCTTCGTGCTGCCGGCCCTCCTGATGTACGCCGCGTTCGTACTCCAGCCGGTGGTCCTCACCGTCCAGTACTCGCTCTATCGCTGGGACGGCGTCGGGCCAGCCACCTTCGTCGGTCTGTCGAACTACGAGACGGTGCTCAGTGACCCGAACCTTCTCGGGACGATCGTAAACGCGTTCCGGCTCATCGTCTTCTTCAGCTTCATCCCGGTGACGCTCGGCCTCGTCGTCGCGTCGATCATGCGGCGAGTAGCGGCGGGATCGCTTGGCACCGTCGCCCGCACGGTCTTGTTCCTCCCGCAGGTCATTCCTCTTGTGGCGGCCGGCATCGTGTGGAGCTGGGTCCTGTCGCTGACCGGGATCTTTAACCAGCTCCTGACCGCGCTCGGGCTGGCCGGCGTGACGCGCGCATGGCTGGGTGACTTCGACACGGCGCTGCCGGCCGTCGGTTTCATCGGCGCCTGGGTTCTGCTCGGCCTCTGCATCGTCCTGCTGCTCACGGGGATGACGAAGATCGATCCGGCGCTGTACGAGTCGGCGCGGCTCGACGGCGCCAACGCGATCCGTGAATTCATTGCCATCACGATCCCGAGCCTGCGCAACGAGATCGCGGTCTGCCTGACCGTGACGGTCATCGCCGCGCTCGCCGCCTTCGACATCGTGTACGTCTCGACCGGAGGTGGACCGGGACTGGCGACGATGGTGCCCGGGCTCCAGATCTACGTGCTCGCGTTCTCCGCGCGCCAGGTGGGTCTGGCCTCCGCGCTCGCGGTCGCCCTCATCGTCCTCGTCCTCGTCGTGATCCTGCCGATCCAACGTCTCGGCCGCGGGAGCGTCGAATGAAGGTCGCGCGCAGCGAGCGGTACAGCGGGCGTCTCCTGCTCGTCCTGCTGATGGCGATCACGATCGTCCCCTTCGTGAGCATGTTCACCACGGCGCTCCATCCCTCGGGGTCCGTTCCGGACGGCCTGTCGTGGCCGGCGAATCCGCAGTGGAGCAACTTCGTCGATGCCTTCACCGTCGCGAACATGACGGCGCTGCTGAGCTCGAGCCTGTTCATCGTGCTCGCCGTGGTGCCGGTCTCGCTGGTGATCTCGACGATGGCGGGTTTCGCGATCGGGCACCTGCGCATCCCCGGATGGCGCCTGCTCCTCCTACTGTTCGTATTCGGGCTCACGCTTCCCTTCGAAGGCATCGTGACTCCGCTGTACTACCTGGCGCGGCAGATGGGCATCCTCAACACGCGGGTCGCGATCGTGCTGCCGCTGATCGGGCTGTTCATGCCGTTCGCCGTGTTCTGGATGCGCGCGCACTTCGCGAACATGCCGCCGGAGATCTCCGAAGCGGCGCGTATCGACGGCACCGGCACGTGGGACCTGTTCTGGCGCGTCCACGTCCCGCTCGCGCGTCCCCCGATCACCTCCCTCGGCATCCTCATGTCGATCTGGACCTGGAATCAATTCCTGCTCGCGCTCGTCCTCGTCGAGGACCCGACCCAGCGGACGATGGCTGGAGCCCTCGGCGCATTCCAGGGGCACTACGCCACGGACATTCCGCTGTTGTGCGCCGGCTCGCTCCTGATCCTGCTCCCGACCCTCGTCGTGTTCCTCCTGTTCCAGCATCAGGTGACGACGGCGCTGCTACAGGGGTCCGTCAAGGGATGACGCCCTCCGTTGCCGGAGGATGCTGACGATGCGGTCGCGAGACGTCTCGTCGCGGTCGCTCCCGCGAGTCTTCGGCGAAGTCGCTGACGGTCACGGCGCGGTGATGGACGCGTTCGTTCAGAACTTCACCGAGCGCGGCGACGTGGGCGCCGCTTGCGCCGTGTACGTCGACGGCAGGATCGTCGTCGACCTGTGGGCCGGCGTCGCCGACCGGCGCACCGGCAGGCCGTGGCACGCCAACACCGCTGCCGTCATCTTCTCCTGCTCGAAGGGCCTCCTGGCAATATCGGCGTATGTCCTCGCGCAACAGGGACTGCTCGACCTCGATGCTCCTGTCGCACGCTACTGGCCCGAGTTCGCCGCGCACGGGAAGGGATCGATCACGATGCGCCAGGCGCTGTCGCACCGCGCCGGCGTCCCCTGCCTCGACGTCGACCTCACCAAAGAAGCGGTCATCGCGTGGCAGCCGGTCATCCATGCCATCGAGGCTCAGGAGCCGCTGTTTTCACCGGACGCCGGCCACTGCTACCACGCCATGACCTACGGATGGCTTGTCGGCGAGGTGATCCGCCGCATCACCGGTCTCACGCCGGGCGCGTATTTCCGCAGGCGGATCGGCGATCCGCTCGGGCTTCGCACCTGGATCGGGCTTCCCGCCGAGGCGCGGGCCACCGTCGCGTGGATGGAGTCCCCCCTTCCCGACGAGGACTCCGACGCCGCGCGCGAGAGCGCTCGACTGCAGCTCGAAAGGCGGATCGTCCAGCGGAGCCTGTCGTTGGGTGGCGCGTTCGCCTTTCCCGCCGACGGCGACTTCGTCACCTTCAACGATCCGGCGCTACAGGCGGCCGAGATCCCGGGAGCGAATGGCATCAGCACTCCGCGGTCCCTCGCACGTCTGTACGCGGCGTGCGTGTCTGAAATCGACGGGCGCCGCCTGTTGTCGGACGCGTCGATCGCGGACGCCGTACGCGTGCAGGCGGCAGGACCGCAGCTCTCGGGCATGCCCGATGACGGAGCGCGGTGGGGAACCGGCTTCCAGCTCAGCTCACCGCCAGCGCAACCGATGCTCGGGCCCAGAAGCTTCGGGCACGCGGGTGCGGGCGGCCAGCTTGCCTTCGCCGATCCAGAGGTACAGGTCGGCTTCGCGTATCTCAGCAACCAGATGGGCGGCTATGGAGACGTGCGCGCGCGCGAGCTGACGCTCGCGCTACGTTCGGTTCTCGGACGGTAGGTCGATCGCAGGACACCGGACGCCGCGGACGAGGAAGCCGGGCGCGGTCGACTACTTCGAGCCAATTAATGGCATGTAGTCGCTGATGCCCACGAAACTGAACTCCATCGGCTTGTTCTCCCAGACCTTCAAGCCGTACGGCGTGCTCTCGGCGGAGACCGAGAACGGGTCGATACGGACACCGTAGTCGTAGCAGTTCCCCTGCGTATCGATCTTCCAGAAGAAGCCTTCCTTGGCGCTGACATTGAGCGGCGCCGTCTCGAAGCCGGAGCCGGCCTTGATGCCCGCAAAGACCGTGACACCCTTGGCGTTGAGCGTGGCCTGCGCGAATGTGGACACGAACGGAATGTCCGTCTTCCCGGAGATCTCGGCCTTCAACTCCTCGCACTTCGCCTGCAGCGACAGCGAGACGGGCGTGCCGGCGACATCGAAGTCCGGACTCTTCACCGAAGGCGTGATGCCGTGTGCCCATTCCCGTCCGACGCAGGGTCGGGGCGGCGCGACGGTCGGATCAGGTGGCGTCTCCGCCGCGACGGTGACCGGCGGATCGATGCAGAACGGCCACATCGTCGAGGCCAATGCGGTCCAGCCGAGAGCGGTGCTGACGAGGTCCATCACGGCACCGTCGGCCGCCTCCTGCATATCGAGCGAAAGGATCTCGTGCCACGTTGGGTTCGCGACGAGGCTCGTCTTCCGCAGGCTGAAGCGGTGGACGGGGCCGAGCGCTACGGCTGGATCACGAAGCGAGCGCTGTCGCCGCGGCCGAACACCTCCGGGAAGAACGACTCCTGGGCATGCGAGGGCGCGACGTAGTAGTCGCCCGGGCTCGTCGCGCGCGCGTAGTACACGTACTCGTGGATGCCCTTCGGGAGCTGTTGCGCCCGTAGCGTGATGTGGTCGTCGCGGATCTCGGATCCGTCCCACGGGCTGTAGTACCACTCGAACCACGGCGCCCAGAACACGACGCCTCCCGGCTGCAGCAGCCGGATGCGCTCCGCGTTCAGACGCTGCTTCAGGTTCGGGTCGACGATGTTCAGCCGCGGATCGATCGGCTCGAGCCCGGCCGGCAGGAAGTCGTCGACCTCGACGTAGTTGAGGTCGGCGGGCGCGACGACCGTGACCTTCACGCGGATGGTGTCCCCGAGCTTCGCGCCGAAGACGCGCGTCTTCGGGTCGTCGAGGCGGGTGTACTCGTGCGTCACGGCGATGCCGCGGTTGAGGGCCTCGATGTTCTGCGCCGGCGTCTGGTAGTGCAGGTTCAGCGTGTAGTACATCCGTCCGGCGGTGCGCTGACGCGCGAACGACAGCAGCGAGATCGTCCCGGGGCGGATGTCCGAGAGCGGCAGCGTCTTCGCGTCCGTCTTCTTGCCGTCGCCGGGCTTGAAGTGCCCGCCGAGCACGTTGTGGTCGCCGAGTCCGACGACGTAGTCGTAGTCGCCGCCGAGCTCGCCGGTCTTCGCGGCGAAATCGGACAGCGACAGGATCGCCTGGGCCCGCTCGGCGTACGCCGACCAGCCCTGCGCGCCGCGCGCGACCATGAGCCATCGGACCGTTTCCTCGATGAGCGGGTGCGTCGGATCGAGCCGCACCAGCGCCTCCAGCACGAGCGCGGTCGTCCGCGTGCTCGTGTGCGTCCAGCGCTCGACCTTCGCGTCCTCCCAGTGGTTGCCGTTCGCGCTCGGGATCACGCCGACGACGAGGTCATTGAGCAGTCGCGAGACGTAGCTGTCCGCTTTCGTCTGCTGCCCCTCGGCGAGCCCCAGGAGGAGGTACGCGCGGCTCGCGTTCGCGAGCCTCGACCCCTGCTGCTCGAGCGTGGCGCGGATCTGCGGCACCACGGCGTCCGCCTGGCCCGCGATCGCGCTCGCGTAGAGCAGGAGCGCGCGCTGCTGCAGGTCGGCCGGGCGCTCGACGTCGGTGAGGCGCGACAGGTACGCGGTGACCCACCCGACACCGTTGTTCAGGACGCCCGCGTCGACGCTGATGCCGTCGCGGCGCGCCTCGCCAAGGGCCATCAGCACGAGCCCCGTCACCTCCGGATCGCTCGAGCAGTACCCCGTGATGCACCACGACCAGCCGCCGTCGGAGTTCGGCCTCGTCAGAAGCGTCGCGACGTCGGTCTGCAGCTGGGCGTTCGCCGCGGCGGCCGCGCTCGGATCCGCCCGTCGCACGCCGATCCACGCGAGGTGTCCTCGTAAGTCTCCCAGTCGCGCCGGGCGAACTCGCCCAGCTCGCCAGAGAGCGAGCCGGTGAGTGACGGCTGCACGGTGACGTCGAGCGCGCCGCGCGAGGGGTTCGCGTACGACGGCAGGTACAGCGCCTCGCTCTGCGTCTCGTCGGTCACGACCCCGCCGGTGGCCGCCGTCTCGGGCGTGACGTCGAGCCGGATGGGGATGGACTGCTGGACCGCGTCGGCGAGTCCGCCGGCGCTCGCGCGGAAGGTGAACTTCGCCGTGCCGGGCGCGGAGACGGAGGCCGGCCACTCGAAGAGCAGCGATTGATTCGGCGCGACCTTGCCGCTGCGGTCAGTTCCGCCGCTGACCTCGATCCCCTCGACGCCGAGCGTGACCGCGAGGTCGAGGTCGCCGCGCGTGCCGTTGCGCACGAGGGCGCGGATCGTGGTCTTGTCGCCGACGCGGAGGAAGCGCGGCAGCGCCGGCCGGAGGAGCAGCGGCTGCGTGGACACGATCTCGTGCGTCGCCTCACCGACCATGGTGTCGCCGCTGATCGCGCGCGCGCGAAGACGCCACGTGGTGAGGTTGTCCGGCATGGGGACCTCGATCGTGGCGACGCCGTCGTCGTTCGTCGTGACCTGCGCCTCCCAGTACGCCGAGTTGCGGAAGTCCTGACGCAACCGCTCGGTCCCGACGCCGCCGCCGACGCCGCCGCCCTTCGACGAGAGCGCATCGGCGATGGCGTCGTTCGCGCGGTTGATCGACACCGCGATCGAGGACGAGGTCATGACGCCGAGGCCGCGCCGGTACCAGAAGGCCTGGAGCCCGGTCGTGCTCGTGTCGTCCACGAGCGAGAGCAGCGCCTTGTCCGACACGTCGACCGCGATCTCGGAGCGCACGCCCTTGCCGGCCGCGTTCGTGACGCGTATCTCGTACTTCACCTTGTCGCCGGGCTTCGTCTGGTCGCGATCGGCCTTGATCGCGACCGAGAGCTTGCGCGTCGCCGTCGACACCGGCAGCTCGACGTAGCCGAGCTTGTAGCGCGGGATCGGATCGGTCGGCGTCGGCGCGCGGTAGAGCACGACGGACACGTACACGTTCGGCACGTCGCGATCGACGATGGGGATGCGCAGGCGTTCGCTGTTCGTGGCGAAGGTCTGCGTCGACCGCGTCATGATCTTGCCGCGCTCGACGGTGACGAGCCCGGTCATGCCCGCGTACGGCGCCGGGACGAGCACGGTCGCGGTGTCGCCGACCTCATAGCGGCTCTTGTCCGCGACGAGCTTGATCGCGTCGTTGTTCGTCACCGGCCAGCTCGCGTACGCGCCGCCGCTCACCCAGACGTACGCGGCGGATCGCGCCCGCCGGCCCTTCGCGTCCGTTTGTCCGGCCGGTACACGACGGACCCCTCGCCCTTGTCGTTCGTCGTCGTGTTCAGCGTCGCGACGAGGCGATCGACCGGCTCGGTGTGGTAGCTGCGCCCGTCCGCGGTGTCCTCCTTCGTCGTGACCCAGGTGCGGTCGTACACCCGCACGGTGACGGCCCGTCGCGCGAGCGGCTTGCCGTCGATGTCGACGCTGACGAGATCGAAACGCTCGTCCCCGCCGGCCTGGGCGACGTAATCGGCGGGCTTGATGCCGGCGTAGAAGTCGGCCGGGTGGATCGTGACCGATGCGCTCGCGGACACGGCCTGCGCGTTCTGATCCGTGACCGTCGCGCTGAGCGTGTACACGCGCGCGCGGCCGTCCGCGCCCACCGCCGCGGGCACGCTGAACTTCGTCTGCCCGCCGCTCTTCGTGACCGTCTGGCCGCGGGCGCGGACGCGGTCCTCCGACACGGACGGTTGGAAGAAGTAGTCGTAGTCGCTGAACGAGAACGCGTCGTAGCCCGGAACGAACAGGCCGGAGGTGTCGCTCGTGACCGTCCAGTCCGTCGTCGCGCCCTCGAGCGGGCCGCCGAAGAAGAACGTCGCGGTGAGGTTCGCCGTGATCGTGTCGCCGGCGACGTACGCGGCGCGATCCGCCGCCACGTCGACCTGGAACTCGGGCTTGCGGAACTCGGCCACGGTGAAGGTCGCGCCGCTGATGTCGCGCCGCCACTCCGGACCGGTCTCGAGCACGAGGCGGATGTAGTAGTCGCCGATGCCAGCGCTGTCGGGAAGCCGGAAGGACGCGCCGTACGTGCCGAGCGCGTTCAGCGCCACCTTCTCGCGGGACAGCTCCTTGCCCTGCGCGTCGCGGATCACCGCGACAAGCGGGAGGTCGCGCGGCGGGATCGTGTACACGGCGTCGTCGTCGGCGCGGATGATCGCCTTGTAGAAGACGGTCTCACCGGGCCGATACAGCGGGCGATCGGTGTAAAGCTGCCCGACGTACGCCGGGGCGCCGTACTGCGGTTCGATCCCGAGCTGGTAGGGCTGCGCGCCCTGGTTCCAATACGTCGTGGCGACGCCCTTGCGCCCGCCGTCGTCGATCGAGACGACGTACTGGCGGACGGCGTCGCTCGTCGTCGAGATGTCCGGCAGCGAGAACGACACGAGACCGTTCGCGTCACTCACGGCCGCTGCGGCTGAGGCGAGCCCTGGACCGGACGCCCCCACGCGCACGCCGCGTAGCGGCTGGCCGGAATTCATGTCCAGGGCCCAGGCCACGAGCTCGTTGTGCGAGACCTTGGCCACGATGACGGAGTCGACCACGCTGAAGGCGAGGTCGTTCCCGTAG
>VBHP01000028.1 GCA_005881435.1 Chloroflexota bacterium
TCGAGGCGTGGGAGGTTGCCTGGAACGAGCTCAGCGGCCTGCGCGAGAAGTTCAAGACGCCGCTGCTCCGGGCGCGGATCGCCCAGGAACTGCTGCATCTGGCGTATTACGTCGGCGCCGACATCGATATCGCCACGCTGTACCGAGGCGCGATCCGGGACGCCGGAGCCGATGCGCTGCTTGTCGCCGAGATCGAGACGGCGTGGAGCGTCCATCGGCTCGCGACGCAGAACGACGCGACCGGAGCGTTGCGCGCGGCGCAGACCGCGCTCGATTCGCTCCGCGCCGTTCCCGCCGACCGCGATCGCGATCTCGTCAGCGTGCGCGTGCAGCGCCAGCTCGCGCACGTCTTCGCGCAGACCGCGGAGTACTCGCGGGCGCGCGAAGCCGCAGACGTCGCGCTGGCGACGAGCCGCAAGCTGCGGGACGATTGGGAGATCGCGTGGTCGACCTACGCGACCGGTTTCACGGCGTGGTGCGCCGGGGCGGTCGAGGATGCCGAGGAATCGCTCGAGCGCGCCGAAGAGCTCGTCCGGCCGTTCGGCACGAATCTATGGCGCTGGACCGTGTTCTGCCTGGCCCGGACGAAGATCGAGCAGGGCAACCTTGAAGAGGGCGATCGGCTGGCGCGGCAGTCGGGTGCAGGCGATGTCTTCGAGCGGGCCTACGTCGCCCTCGCCTGCCATGACGTCGACGCCGCGTTGCAGCTGGTCGACACCGCATCGGAAAAGGAACGTCCGTTCAGCGACGCGGTCCGCGGGATCATCTTGGCGCGCAAAGGCGACCTGCGTTCGGCACTGCGCGCGCTGGAGGAAGCGCGGACGGTCCTCGCTGCCGCCGGTCTCGATCACTACGCCATCAGTTGCGCGGCGCACGCCGCCCAAATTCGCGAGAGCCTGGCCTATGGCGGTGGCCGCGAGCGCGGCATCCGCGTCGTTCGCGAGATCGGCGAGCGCGGCGGCCGCGGCTTCGCCTGGTTCCTGCCGGAGGTCGCGGAGTGGCTGGGCAAGGTGGCGATCGCGGACGACAAGGCCGCCCCGATCGCGAAGCTGCTCCGAGCGCGGGGCGAGACGGCGCGGCGGCGCAGCCGTTCCTCGACGCCGGCCGGCGCGAGCGAGGTGGACGGCGCGACTGCTCACCTTCGCATGGCCGGCCTCACCTGGCGCGAGCTCGACATCGTGCGTCGTCTGTCGGTCCAGCACCGCGAAGGCGATGAGGTCGACCGCGACGAGCTGGCGCAGCGTCTTGGAATGTCGCCGAACACGCTCCGTGTCCACCTGACGCGGATCCGCGCCAAGCTGGACGTCGGCGATCGTCGTGGCGACACAGCGATCCTAGAGGCTGTGCGCAGACTTCCGGCCCAGGAGCTCGGAGAGTTGCGGGTCTAGCGCGCGGCATACTCGACGCGTGTTCGGACGCACCTTCGTCTCCGCGTACAGGGTCACGAGCCGGCGCGCGCTGGGGAAAGCGGCTATCGCACCGTGGGCGTGTTTGGTGAGGAGCAATGGTCCGACGGCGGTTGGCACCACATGTGGATCGGCGAAGTGCTCCGTTTCGGAAAGGGAGCGCGACCAGGCGCGGCCTCGCGCCGTAAGCTGATGCGATGAGGCAGTACCTCGACGTCCTGCGCGACGTGATGGACCGGGGCGTGGATCGGCCCGATCGCACCGGCACAGGGACGCGGGCGCTGTTCGGCGCGCAGCTACGCTTCGCCATGAGCGACGGCTTCCCGATCATCACCACCAAGCGCGTCTCGTTCGAGGCGGTGAAGGCCGAGCTGCTGTGGTTCATCTCCGGCAGCTCGGACGTCAACGATCTGCGTCGTCTGGGGGTTCGGATCTGGGACGCCAACGCCGAAGCCGATTACTGGAAGCCGAAGGCGCGGTTCGACGGCGACGTCGGCCGGATCTACGGGGTCCAGTGGCGGCATTGGCGTACCCGGAGTGGGCGCGAGATCGATCAGCTCGCCGAAGCCATACGCCTGATCCGAGAGGATCCTCACAGCCGGCGGATCATCGTCAATGCTTGGAACCCCGGCGAGATCGAGGAGACGGCACTCCCGCCGTGTCACGCGTTCTTTCAGTTCTTTGTCGCAGACGAAACGCTCTCGCTGCAGATGTATCAGCGCTCGTGCGACCTGTTCCTCGGCGTGCCGTTCAATATCTCGTCGTACGCGTTGCTGCTGCACATGGTCGCGCAGATCACGGGTCTGCGGGCCGGCGAGTTCATCCACACCCTCGGCGACGCCCACATCTATCACTCGCATCTGGAGCAGGTTCGCGAGCAGCTGACCCGTGAGCCATTGCCGCTGCCGCGTCTCGAGCTCGATCCCAGCGTTGCGGACATCGATGCCTTCGACATGACCACCGCGCGACTGGACGGCTACCGGCACCATGCCGCGATACGCGCGAAGATGGCGGTCTAGGGCTCGGCGACAATAGGAGCGTGACTCCGACCGCGCGGCAGCGCATCAATGCCGCGATGCGCGGCGACATCCTCGATCGCCCGCCGTTCGCGGTGTGGCGGCACTTCTATGGCGAGGAGCAGCCGGGGCGGCAGCTCGATCTCGCCAAGCGGCTGGTGTCTTTTGTCCGGCAGCACGATCTGGACCTGCTGAAGTACAACCCGCGCGCGCAATACCACGCCGAGCCGTGGGGCACGATGTACCGGTACGACGGCGACACGCATCCCACCCTCGAGCGCGCCGCGGTCGCCGATTCGTCCGGTTGGCGCGACATCCACCCGTTTCAGCCGGCAGGCGGTGTCTTCGACGAGATGCTCGACGGTCTGGCCTTCGCCCGTGCCGCTCTGCCGGACGTTCCGCTGGCGATGACGATCTTCACGCCACTTGCGATCTGCGAGCGTCTCGCCGGAAAGGAACGCCTCCTCGCCGACATCCACGCTCGACCGACCGACGTGCTCGGAGCGCTCGATGCGGTGGCGTGGACCTTCGCGGGTTTTGCGCGGGAGTGTGTCGCGGCCGGTGCCGACGGCATCTTTCTCGCCACGACCGTCTGGGCCCAACGTGACGTGCTGCGCGACGACGAGTACGACCGTTTCGGCCGCCCCTTCGACCTTCAGGTGCTGGAGGCGGTATCTGGAGCGCCGTTCAACGTGCTACACGTGTGCGGAGCGCAGGCACGCGTGCTCGAGCTTGCGAGCTATCCGGTCTCGGCGGTGTCGTGGAACGCGCACGCGTACGGCAATCCTTCGCCGGCGGAGTTCCTCGCCGCGGTCAACGATCGTGTCGGCATCGGTGGTCTCAGCGACGAGGCCTTTACCTCGTCCGACGACGCGCACCTTCGCGCCGAGACCGAGTGGCTTGCCTCACAGGCGCCGCGGCGCTGGGTGGTCGCGGGTGGCTGCACCATCCCGACGACGTCGCGCCCGGCCAACATCGATCGAGCCCGGGCGCTCATTTCCGAGCCGGCTGGTTCTTGGACGCGCTGAAGCTCGCGCTCGTCTTCATCGTCGTGCTGGTCCTGGTGGCGCGCCGCTTCAACCTCGGCGCGGTGATGCTCGTCGGAAGCGCCCTCCTTGCGGTGGTCTTCGTCATGCCACCCGAGCTCGTGGCGCGCACTGTCGGCGGCACGCTCACGACGTGGACGACCTGGCAGCTGACGATCGCGCTCATCGCCATCGTCGTGCTCGAGCATGCGCTGCGCGAGTGGGGCGCACTGCGAAAGCTTTCGGCCGGGCTCCTGGGCCTGGTCCGTGACGAACGCGTCGCGATGGCGGCCCTGCCGGCGCTGATCGGGTTCCTGCCGTCGGCCGGCGGTGCGCGCTTCTCGGCGCCGCTGGTCGACGAGGTCGCGGCGTCGACGAGCGCGACACCGACCGTGCGTTCGTTCGCGAACTACTGGTTCCGCCACGTCTGGAACTACAGCATTCCGGTCTACGCGGGGGTCGTTCTGGTGAGCGCGGTGGCGGCGGTGCCGCTCTCGAGCGTGATCCGCGCCAACCTTCCGCTGACCGTCGCGGCGCTCGTGGCCGGCGTGATCGTCGCGTTCCCGCAAGTGCATCCGCTCGGTCGCGACCGCGGAGCGCGCGGCGTCGCCGGACATCTCCAGGATCTCGCACCGGGACTCGTGCCGATCCTCGCCGTCCTCATCGCCGTCGTCTTTCTCCACGCCGACGTCGCACTCGCGCTCGTTGTCGCCGCGGCCGGTGTCGTCGTTCTCGCGCACATCCCGTTTGGCGACGTGGTGCGCGTGCTTCGCTCGCCGGCGACGACGCGGATCGCGACGATGGTCCTGGGCGTCCTCGTGTTCAAAGACGTCCTGGCCGCATCCGGCGCCGTCACCACGATCCCGGCGCTGCTCCAAGGAGCCGGCGTGCCGCTGCTGGCGGTGGCGTTCGTCGTGCCGCTGGTCGTCGGGTTCGTCACGGCGCTCGAGACCGCCTTCGTCGGCCTGACCTTTCCGCTTCTGCTCGCGATCTCCGGCCAGGTGGACCTCAAGCTGCTGGCCTTCGCCTACGCTGCCGGTTTCGCCGGCGTGATGCTGTCGCCACTGCATCTGTGCATGGTGTTCACGCGCGAGTATTTCGAGACCGAGTACGTGCCGATGCTCGGTCCGGTCGCCATCGCGACGCTCGGCGTGCTCGCGATGGGTCTCGCCATCGTCCTGACGTGACCCTGGCGGGGTTCGGTTGGGATCCCCGCGTCGCCGAGTACGTCATGCGTCCGGACCACCCGCTCAAGCCCTACCGCTACCGCTTGGTCTACGAGACACTCCAACAGATCGGCGCCTTTGCCCGGACGAACGCACGGATCGTCAAGGGCCGCATGGCCAGCGATGACGAGCTCGCGCTCGTGCACTCGCGTGAGTACATCCAGCGCGTCAGGCGCTTCAGCGACGCGGCGTCCGCGCTGCCGCCCGACGCTTGGGGCGATCGGATCACCTGGAGCGACACGCCACCCTGGCCGGGCATGCATCAGGACATGGCCCTTGTCGCCGGTACCTCTCTCGCCTGCATGGAGGAGGTCGTGTCGAAGCGTGCGCGCGTCGCGTTCAATGGCTCGGGTGGCCTGCATCACGCCAAGTCCGATCGTGCCAGCGGATTCTGCGTCTACAACGACCCGGCCATCGTCGTCGCCGCGCTGGTGCGCGACGGCAAGCGGGTCGCGTACGTGGACATCGACGCCCACCATGGCGACGGGGTGCAGGCCGCCTTTTACGACACGGACCGGGCGCTCACGATCTCGCTGCACGAGTTCGCCCCGTGGTTCTTCCCCGGCACCGGCCGCCCCAGCGAACGCGGCGAAGGCTCCGGCGCCGGGTACAGCGTCAATGTCGCGCTCGCTCCCGAGACCGACGACACGGCGTACGCGATCGCCTTCGACGCCGTGGTGCCGCCGTTGGTGCGCGCGTTCGCCCCGGACGTCCTCGTGACGCAGGGCGGCTTCGATACCTATTTCAATTGCCCGATCACGCAGCTGGCGCTGTCGACGCACGGCTACGAGCGCTGTTACCGCGCATTCGCCGGCTTCGATCTGCCGTGGGTCGCGCTCGGCGGCGGCGGGTACGACGTCGATGCCGTTCGTCGCGGCTGGTCGATCGCGTATCTGGTCATGCTCGGCGTCGAGATCCCTGCCGAGCTGCACGATCGAGCCGCGCCGCGAGCCGAGGGCGAGGACCGCGAGCTGCTCGACGGGGCCGCGCACCGTGCGGCCGCCGCGGCGCTAGCCGCATCTTTTCTGAGATGAGACACGACATCTCGCCGGCGGTCCTGGAACGTCTGGCCGCGGCCAGCGATGAGAAGGTAACGGCCGCGCTCGTCTCGGTCGCCGCGAATCTGTTGCTCATCGTCTCCAAGCTCGTCGTCGGTCTGGCCACCGGATCGATCGCCATCCTTGCCGAGGCGGCGCACTCGTTCCTCGATCTGGGGGCGAGCCTGTCGGCATATGCCGGGGTGCGGTTCGCGGCGCGGCCAGCCGACGAGACGCACCCGTTCGGACATCAACGGTTCGAGAACGTCTCCGGTCTGACGCAGATCGTTCTGCTCCTAGCGACGACCACGTTCATCCTCGTGGAGGCCGTCGACCGAATTCGAGTTCCGCGCGCGGTGGCCGTCGAGTGGTATTCGTTCGGCGTGATCGGCCTGTCGCTGGTCGTCGACGTCGCCATGACGCTGTATCTGTCTCACGCCGCGCGCCACACCGGCGGCAGCCCCGCGCTTTCGGCCGATGCGCTCCACTTCTCCAACGACATGCTCGCCGCCGTCGCGGTGCTGGTCGGACTCGCGTTCGCCGCGGGCGGCGCCACGCTGGCCGACCCCGTCGCCGCGATCGTGGTCGCGGTCATCATGGCCGGCGTGGCGGTGCGCAGCGGCGCCCGGACCGCGAATCTTCTTGCCGACCGCAGCCCCGATCCGGAAACGCTGGAACGCGTGCGAACGCTCATCGCCGCGCACCCCGACGTTCGCTCGCTGCACGACGTTCGCGCGCGCATCCTTGGCTCGAGCGTGTACCTGGACGCATGCGTCGGTCTGCGCCACGACCTCGACCTCGCGTCGGCGCATCGGATCTCGCATGAGATCGCGGACGTGGTGCTGGCGGGGGCGCCGGAGGTCGCCGACGTGCTGATCCATCCAGAGCCGGAGGAGGAGAAGTGACCACCGTCGCGGTGCCAGCGCGCAACTCCTTGCGGCGCCAGCTGTCGCTGTTCTCCAGTCTGGTCTACCGGCCGAACGTCGCCGTGCCGGCGGTGCTCGCGGACGGCAATCTCGCCGTCGGCTTCGCCGCCATCGCCGTGGCGTGCGCGGTCGCCGCGGCCGGCACCACCCGCTTTGCATCGGTGCTGAGCGTCTCGGACCTGATCTACGGGCCGCAGCGCACGCCGCTGGTCACCTTCCTCCTCGACACGCTTGGCACCGCGCGCGCCGCCGTGGTCGTGTATCTCGTCGAGCAGGCCTGGTCCGCGGTGCTGGTGATCACGGCGATCGGCCCGGTGCTGGCGTGGCTCCTCGGCGCGTCGGCGGTCCATGCCGCGGCGCGGATCTCGTCGGCCGGACGTCCATTCCGGCGCTTCGGCGTATTCGCGGCCTACGCCACAGCACTCGCGCTGATCCCATCCGGCCTGTCAACGTTCGTGTTCGAGATCGATCCGCTTTCGCCGGTGGCCTTCATCGGACGCGTCATCACCTTCGGTCTGGTGCTGTGGCTCGGAGCGCTGTACTACCGCGGCATCCGCGTCTACTACGGAGTGCCGCCCACGCGCGCGGTGACGATCCTGATCGTGGCGGTCACGCTGTTCTATCTGGTCCCGGCGATGCTGATCGCTGCCGCGGTGATCGCGATCATCACCGCGGCGATCTTGCTCCAGCTCGCGTAATAGCATCCAGGCCATGCCCGCCGCGGCGTGGATCCCGAACGAGCGCTATCTCGAGCGAAGCCGCCTCCGTCGCTTCGCCGAAGCCAACGGCCATCGCGACTCCGACGCTTTGTCCGCCTGGAGCATCACCGATCTCGACGCCTTCTGGCGTGCGGTGGAGCGGGACCTGCGCCTGGTGTGGCGCACAGCGTACCGGAGCGTGCTGGACGCATCGGCCGGCGTGCCGTGGACGAAGTGGTGGATCGGCGGAAGGCTGAACTACGTCGCCAGCGCAATCCAGCACGAGCCGTCTCGCACCGCGATCCTGTGGGAGGGTGAGGACGGCGCGACGCGGCGCCTGACGTACGCCGAGCTGGCCTCCGAGGTGCGTCGTTTCGCGGCCGGACTCCGCGCCATCGGCGTGTCCACGGGCGATCGCGTCGGCATCTTCATGCCGCTCACGCCGGAGTGCGCGATAGCGACACTCGCCGTATCAGCGATCGGCGCGATCTACACGCCGATCTTCTCCGGGTACGCCGCCGATGCGATCGCCGGACGGCTGCGCGACGCCGAAGCCAGCGTGCTCATCACCGCCGACGGCTTCTATCGACGCGGTCAGCTCGTGCCGATGAAGGAGACGGCCGATGCCGCCGCCGATGCCGCGCCAAGCGTGACGCAGGTCATCGTCACGGAGCGGGTCGCGCGTCGGGTCTCGATGCGCGAGGGCCGCGACCTGACGTGGGACGAGGTAGTGCGGCGTGGCGTGGGCGCCGACGAGACCTTCGCCGACACCGCGGCAGAAGATCCCTACATGATCATCTACACCTCGGGCACGACTGGCCGACCCAAGGGTGCGGTCCACGTCCACGGCGGTTTTCCGGTGAAGGCGGCGCAGGACATGGCGCACTGCTTCGATCTCCAGGCCGGGGACGTGATGTGGTGGTTCACCGATCTGGGCTGGATGATGGGACCCTGGCTCATCGCGGGCGGATTGATCCTCGGCGCGACGATCGTTCTGTACGACGGCACTCCGGATTTCCCGGACGCCTCGCGGCTGTGGGCGATGGTCGAGCGTCATCGCGTGACGCACCTTGGCATCTCGCCGACGGCGATCCGCTCGCTGATGCGCTCTGGGGAAGAGCCGGTGCGAAAGCACGACCGCTCCTCGCTGTTCGTGCTCGGCTCGACGGGCGAGCCGTGGAACCCGGAGCCGTGGTGGTGGTACCACCGCATCGTCGGCGAGGGGCGCGCGCCGATCATCAACTACAGCGGCGGGACGGAGGTCTCAGGCGGGATCCTCGGCTGCACGACCTGGACGGCGATACAGCCGGCGGCTTTCTCCGGTCCGGTCCCGGGCATCGCCGCGGATGTCATCGACGAGCGCGGCCGTTCCGTGCGCGGTGCCGTGGGGGAGCTGGCGATACGAAAGCCGTGGCCCGGCATGACCCGCGGCTTCTGGAAGGATCCCGATCGCTACCTCGCCACGTACTGGTCGCGCGTTCCCGACGTCTGGGTGCACGGCGATTGGGCCCGCGTCGATGCGGCGGGCTTCTGGTACATCGAGGGCCGGAGCGACGACACGCTCAAGATCGCGGGCAAGCGGGTCGGTCCGGCCGAGGTCGAATCGGCCGCGGTCGCGCATCCGGCGGTGCTCGAAGCCGCGGCCGTCGGCGTGCCACACGAGATCAAGGGCGAAAGCATCGTCGTGTTCTGCGTGCTCCGCCCGAATGCGACCGCGAGCGACGGTCTTGCGCAGGAGGTCCAGGACAAGGTCGCCGAGCTCTTGGGAAAACCGCTACGGCCAGAGACGGTGCGCTTCGTCACGCAGCTGCCGAAGACGCGCAACGCGAAGGTGCTCCGTCGTGTCATCCGCGGCGCGTTCCTCGGGAAGTCGGATCTGGGCGATCTCTCGGCGCTGGAGAATCCGGCGGCGGTCGACGAGATCCGCGGGCTCAGCGAGCCGGCGAAGGGTTCGGTCGCGTGAGGCCGTCCACGGCGTTGAGGATCGCGCGCCACACCGCCGGCGGCGTCTCGCTCTTGGCCAGCACGCCCTGGCCGGGTCGCACGCGCTCGTAACCGTCGCCGACGAACTCGCCCCGCGCCGGGGCGTGCAGGTCGAGGTAGCGATCACCGCGACGCAGCGTCGTTCCGGTCGCGAGCAGCGGCACGGTGCGTAGCTCGCCGTCGGCGATGTCGCGGAGGACGCGGTGGTCGCGTTTCACGTCGACGGCCGTGCGGGAGAGCGAGGCGCCGTCGTCGTCTCGCCCGTCTTCGATGACGATCTCCCACTTCCGGGTGGGACCGCTCGGGACTTTCATCTGGTCATAACGCATCGATGTTCAGCTCCGATCTAAGGCGACGGCGCCGAGGCCTCGCACCCCGGCGCCGTCACGAAGGAGGAGGGACGTGCTACGGCCGACCGCGCCGCGGCCCCGGTCCCCACGGACCGGTCGCATCGACGAGCCTGGTGATGCGGTCGGTGATGCCGTTCTTGAGCTGGGTGGCCTGGTCCGCGGTGATCGTGCCCGCCGTCTGGGCCGCGTCGATCTTCGCGGTCTGATCCGCGACGATCGCGGCGATGAGGCCGGCGCGATTCTTGTTCGGTGTCGAGTTCGCGATCGCGGCCAGCGTCTGCTGCGCCTGCAGCTTCGTGCGCAGATCCGCCTCGCTGATGCCAAGGTACGTGGCGGCGGCGGCCAGCGGGTCACCGGTCACGGTCGCGCGACCCGGCCCGCCCGGCTTGGCGGCGCCAAGACCCTTCTGGTCGACGAGCTGCGCGATCCGCTGGCTCTCGGCCTGGGTGAGCGCGGCGATCAGCCCGTCGCGGGTCTTGCCCTTTTCGACCGCGACGTCGGCCAGGCTCTTGCCGGCCTGCAGCTCGGTGCGCAGGTCGGCGACGCTGATGCCGATGTACGTCGCCGCGGTGGTGTAGACGTCCGCGCCGCCAGGACCGTGGTTCCCGAGAATCTGCCCAGCGACATTATTCGCAACGTTATTCGCGATCTCCGCCGCGGCGGGGATGCTCAGGTTCGGCGCGAGCGCGACCCCGCCCGCGAAGGCGAGCGCGATCAGGCCACCCGCCGCGAGCTTCTGGAGGCCACGACCATTCATGTCTGCATCGCTCCTTTTTCCGCGCCTTGCTTCCACCGAGGAAAACATCGGGCGGCCGAGCGTGCATGAAAGCCGCGTAAGAGTTCGCAGATGCCACAGCCTTCTTACCTTTCTCTTACAGCTCGTTCTTACACTGAGCCCGTGCGTGTCCTCTTCGTCGAGGACGATCCGGCGGTACGGGGAGCTGTCGAGCGCGCGCTGCGGGCGGCCGGTCACGATCCGGAGCTCGCGGTCCGAGGCGACAAAGCGCTCGAAGTGGCGCTGGATAACCCGTTCGACGCGATCGTTCTGGATCTGGGGCTCCCCGGCCTCGATGGGCTCGAGGTGTGCCGTCGCCTGCGCCAGGCCGGTAACCGTGTCCCGGTGCTGATGCTGACCGCGCGCGCCGCCGTCGCCGACCGTGTCGAAGGACTCGACGCCGGAGCCGATGACTACCTGGTGAAGCCGTTCGCGCTCGACGAGCTCCTGGCGCGCCTGCGGACGTTCGAGCGGCGCGCCCAGACCAATGGCGCGACGCGCGGCGCGCTCCAGTTCGAGGATCTGGTGCTCGACCGCGACGCGATGGAGTGCCGGCGCGGTGAGCGCTCGATCCAGCTCACGCGCACGGAATACCTCCTTCTCGAGCTGTTCCTCACCAACCCGCGCAAGGTGCTCTCGCGTGACGTGATCTTCGATCGCGTCTGGGGTTACGACTTCGGACCGGACTCGAACTCGCTCGACGTCTACATCGGCTATCTGCGGCGGAAGCTCGAAGCGGGCGGCGAGCCCCGGGTCATTCAGACCGTGCGCGGCGTCGGTTACGTCCTCAAGGACGCATGACCTTCCGCCTGCGCGTGACCTTACTCGCCGCCCTCGCGGTGGCAATCGTCGCGATCGCCGCGGCGGCCCTGATCTACGCCATGGTGCAGCGGCAATTGCTGAGCGAGATTGATCTGACGCTGCAGCAGACAGCGAACACAGCCCGCCAGGGGCCAAGTCCAGACCGTCGCTTCCCTGGGCGTTCGACGGTCTTCCTATCCGGGCGGTACGACATCTTCGCCCAGATCATCGACACGAATGGACGGATCGTCCCCTCTGAAAATCAGCCTGGCGAGCCCGATCTCATAGACGACACCGTGCGCGCGGTCGCGAGTGGCAACCGCGCCGCGTCGTATACCGACATCCAGACGAGCGACACGCATTGGCGCGTGTACGTGCTGCCGCTCGGCCAAGGACGAGCGCTCGAGCTCGCCCGGCCCGTTGCCGAGATCGACGCCGCATTCAGCAACACTCGCCTGGCGTTGCTCGCGCTCGCGCTAGCGGCGGCGCTCCTGGCCGCGATCCTCGGCGCGCTCATCGCGCGCGCGGCGCTGTCTCCGGTGCGCCGGCTGGCCGCCACCATCGAGGAGGTGACGCGCACGCGCGACCTCTCGCGACGCGTCGGCATCCGAGGCAATGACGAGATCGCGCGCCTCGCCGCGAGCTTCGACGACATGCTCATCGCCCTCGAGGTGTCGCTGCGCTCGCAGCGGCAGCTGGTGGCCGACGCTTCGCACGAGCTGCGCACGCCGCTGACCAGTCTTCGCACCAACCTCGAGCTGCTCGCGCGCGGCCAGCCCGAGGACCCATTTGAGCGGCAACAGGTGCTCCGAGATCTGGTGAGCCAGATCGAGCGCCTCTCGACACTGGTCGCCGACCTCATCGATCTCGCCCGCGACGAGGAGGCGCATCTGCCGATAGAGGACGTCCGTCTCGACGATGTCGTGTCCACGGCGGTCAACGAGATGCGCGCGCGATACCCGCACGTTCGCTTCCGCGTCGAGGCCCAGCCGTCGACGGTGCATGGCGTGCACTCACGTATTGCCCGGGCGGTCACGAACCTGCTCGACAACGCTTCGAAGTGGAGTCCTGCGGGCGGCGTCGTCGAGGTCACGGTGGCCAACGGCGAGGTGTCCGTGCGCGACCATGGCCCCGGCGTCGCGCCCGAAGACAGGCCGCGGGTGTTCGATCGGTTCTGGCGCGCCAATACGGCGCATCACCTTCCCGGCTCCGGTCTCGGACTCTCGATCGTGAAGCAAGTGGCGGAAGCGCACGGTGGGACGGTCACGCTGGAACATCCCAGCGACGGCGGTGCGCGCTTCCGGCTGCGCCTCGGGGCCGCGCCGGCCTAAGCCGAGCGCGAGACCGTGTTGACGCGCTGCAGCACGAGCACGCCGACGGACGCCGCGGCGGCCCAGCCGAGCCAGCCGATGACCGGCGCGGCGAAGTCCGTGCCCGACAGCACCGCATGCGCGAACACCGCCGCGAACGCGAGGTAGCTGGTGTAGTGCAACAGCCGCCACAGCCGCACATCCATGCGCTTTCGCAGCCAGCTGGTCATCACGACGAGCGCGACGAGATCGAGTGAGATGGTCCCGAGCCCGATCGCGAGCTGGGCATATCCGGTCTGAAACGGGATCACCAGATCGGTGAGTCCGATCCGCGCGGTCCGGTCCAGGACGAGCGTCAGGACGTGGCCCACAACAAGCGGCATCCAGATCCAAACGGTGAAGTCGTGGAGCGCGCGAAGCGGGCGCTTCTCGGCGAGGAAGTCCAGCGCCGAAGTGCGTAGCGCGACTCCGGTCAACATCGAGAGGCACAGTGCGGCGTACGCGGCGACACCGGTGGCGCGCGCGATCAGCCACAGGAACACCTGCGGATCCACTGGAACGATGGTCACGACGAATGGGTCGACGTCAGCGGAGCGCGTCCGGTCGTCCGGACCGTGGGTGCCGTCGAGCCAAAGGGCACGACCTGTCGCGTTCGACCACGCGCCGGCACCACCGTCGGTTGTGGCGTTGACGCCGCCGGCTGATCGACTGCGGGCTGGAGCGGGGCGCCGGCGATGTAGATATGCGCGCTGGCATAGGACAACGAGCCCAGCAGGACCGCGAAGGTGGCGCAGACCGAACCGATTTTCAGCCACCACGCCGGAAGGCCCCGCGCGCGGCGCCGCACCGTGGTGGTCGTGTCAGCGATCTCGAGGCGCTGCATGACTGGTCTTACGCCCGTCCGACCGGGACAGCGCGTGGTCTGTGGCGGGTCGCGATCGAGTGCAACCAGGTTGCCGCCGAATGCACGAGGAGGACCGGCACGAGGATCTGTCCGAGGACCGGCAACTGCGCAAGTGCCGCGAGCAGCAGCATGTACACCGCCGCGCTGACCGCCAGCGTTGGGTTGACCGGAAGGTGTGTCAGGAGCGTCATCTCGCCTCCTCTCGGTCTCTAAGCACATCACGCGGCCGCGCGGCCCGCATGAGAGCCGGGTAAGAGCACGAACGCGCAAGGCCCAGGCGATCTGCCTGGGCCTTGGAGTGTGAGTCGGTCTCGTCGCTAGTAGTAGCGAGGCGTGAGGGCCCGGATCAGCGCGACGATGAGCGCCTCGACCAGGACCAAGAACGCCAGCGATAGCAGCGCCGCGATCTCGAGCTGTGCTCCGGCTCCCGGCTGCGGAAAGATGCCGTAGAACGGACGGACCAGGGGCTCGGTGAGGCCATACAGCGCAGCGATCACGCCGTTGGCCGAGTTCGCGTTTCCCAGCTTCATGATGAAGCGGATCAGCAACAGCACCTCGAAGATGCCGAAGATCAGATAGACGAGCTGCAGGATCACGCGCGTGGCGTACGCGCTGTCGTACGTCGTCGTGCGGTGCTCCCGCACTACCGGTCTCTCGGTCCGATCCTCTTCGACGTGCACCCTGCGTGTCGGTTCGTGGGCCATTGAAACCTCCCGGTAAGACTCAACCCGGACTCGCTTGCCTGCACCGGCCGTGCCACGACCGATCAAGCCGATCGCCGTATCCTCGCCGCCGTGCCCCGGAGCGCGTCCGCCGACTTCCCGTTCGCGTACCGTCAGCGGGTGCGCTTTGGCGAGACGGACATGCAAGGCGTGGTCTACTACGCGAACTATCTGCTGTACGCCGAGGTCGGCCGCTTCGCCTACCTGCAGCACAGCGGTTTCGATTACCGCCGCGACCTGCTGGACCAAGGCCTGGACTTCACCATCGCCAGCGCCACGGTGCGCTACCTGTCGCCGCTGCGCTATCCGGATGAGTTCGACATCCGGGTGAAGGTCGGTGCGGTCCGGCACTCCTCGTGGAGCTTCGAGTACCTCGTCACACGGGCCGATGGCGCCAGTTGCGCCGAGATCGAGACCGCGCAAGTGGTGCTCGACCGAGAGACGGGTCGTCCGACACGGATTCCCGCGGCGCTCGCTGAGCGCCTCCGCGCATGAGGCTGGTCTTCGTCCACGCCGCCGGATCGAGCGGTGACGAGTGGGTGCAACAGCGGCTCGCGTTCAGTGGCGCGTACGAGGTCGCGACGCCCGATCTGCCCGGACACGGACGCTCGGCGGAGGAGCCGCTGCGGCGGATCGAGGACATGGCCGAGTGGCTCGAGCGGACGCAGGACATCGCGCGAGCCGTGTTGATCGGGCACTCCATGGGTGCGGCGGCGGCGCTCGGCGTTGCCGCGCGGGCCATCTCGCTGCGCGGCCTGGTCCTGATCGGCGCGGCGCTACAGCCGCGCGTTCCCGAAGGTTTCGTCGAGCGCGTGGCGCTCGACCCGACGGTCGCGGTCGAGCGTTTGGCGACGAACGGATTCGCGCGTGGCACGCGCATGGCGGTGGTGGAGAAGGCGAGCGCGTATCTGGCGCGGACCGATCCGAACGTGCTGGCTGCCGATTTCGCCGCGACGGCCGCATTCGACGCGACGGCGTTCGTTTCGCGGGTGCGCGTCCCGACGCTTGTGGTGACCGGCGCCGAGGATCGCCTGACCACGGTCGCCGACGCCGAGGCGCTGGCGCGCGGCATCCGGGGCGCGGAGCTCGCGGTGATCGACGGCGCCGGACATATGGTCATGCTCGAGCGGCCGCGCGAATTCGACGAACGTCTGGAACGATTCTTCCGCGGGCTGAGCGGATGATCCTCGAGCTTCCCGAAGAGCTCGCGCTGTTGCAGCGCACCGTCCGCGACTTCACCGAGGACGTCCTGCAGCCGCACTCCCGCGAGGTCGAGGAGCAGAGCACGATCCCGCGCTCGCTCATTGACGCCATGGCGAAGGTCGGTCTGTTCGGCGTTCCATTCGCTGAGGACTGCGGCGGCAGCGGGTTGGGCAAGCTCGGCTATGTCGTGGCGGTGGAGCAGCTCTCGCGCACGAACGCGGCCTTCTGGAACGTGGTCGGTGCCTCTGCCGGGCTCTGCGGCATCGCCGTCGACGTCGATGGCTCGGCGGACCTCAAACACCGCTACCTCATGGAGATCGCCACCGGCCGAAAGATCGGCGCGTACGCGTTGTCCGAGCCGGGATCGGGAAGCGACGCGGCGAGCCTGACCACCGCCGCGCGGCGCGATGGCGACGACTATGTCATCAACCGACACCTTCGTCATCTTCTTCACCCTCGATCGCGCCAAGGGCTCGAAGGGCATCTGCGCCGTCGTCGTCGAGCGCGACGCGCCCGGACTCGAGGTCGGCAAGAACGACGAGAAGATGGGGCTGCATGGTTCCACCACCGCGCAGCTGTTCTTTCGCGACATGCGCGTGCCGGTGGCGAACCGAATCGGTGACGAGGGCAAGGGCTTTGCGACCGCGCTCAAGACGCTGGACATCGGCCGCATCGGTCTGGCGGCACACAGCGTCGGCGCCGCGCAACGTCTGCTCGAAGGCTCTCTCGAGCATGCCAAAGCCCGCCGCCAGTTCGGCAAGAGCATCGCCGAGGCTCAGGCCATTCAATGGATGCTCGCCGACGCCGCCACCGAGATCCACGCCGCGCGACTGATGACCTACGACGCGGCCGCGCGCGCCGATCGCGGCGAACGTGTGACGCAGCGCGCCGCGATGACCAAGCTGTTCGCCACGGAGATGCTCGGCCGCGTCGCCGACGCCGCGGTCCAGATCCACGGCGGCATGGGCTACATGAGGGAGCTCTGGATCGAGCGGGCGTACCGGGATGCCCGGATCACCCGGATCTACGAAGGCACGAGCGAGATGCAGCGCCTAGTCATCGCTCGTGGGCTACTGGAGGATTCAGGCGCCTAACGCCGTACGAAAAGCGAGCGTCCTGGCAGGGTCTGGCTGTGTCCTCATTGTGGAAAAGTGCCAATAAACGGTGGAAAACCGCCCTCGGTGAGCGTGAAATGAACGACTTTCATGTGGACAAGCTGCACGTCCGATACCCGGACACTCAGTCGTCGCTGACCTCATTCTTCGGGCTCGGCCGACAGCGCCTCGGCATACAGCTCGGGGTCGATGCCAAGCTCTTCCAGCACGGCGACGAGACTGTCGCGCTGATCGGCGGGAGTGGTCTCGATCCAGCCGCGGACGACGTCGTCGGTGTCGACCGCGCCGGCGCCACGCTCGCCGGCGAACCCTTCGGCTTCGACGCGGGCGGCGCCCTCGGCCAGCGAGCGGAACGTGTCGGGCACCATGCGCAGCAGCGCCGCCAGCAGGTCTTCGGCGGCCTCGGTCCAGCTCATCCGGCCACCGCGTCGATTCCGGTGATAGCGCGTCCGATGATCAGCTTCTGGATCTGCGTCGTGCCCTCGTAGAGCCGGTTCACGCGCGCGTCACGCCAGTAGCGCTCGACCGGGAACTCATCGGAGAAGCCGTAGCCGCCGTGGATCTGGATGGCCATGTCGGCGCAGCGTTGCGCGGCTTCGGCCGCGTAGAGTTTGGCGATCGACGTTTCACGCGTGCTCGGTAGACCTTTGTTCTTCACCGCGCCGGCGCGCCACACCAGCAAGCGCGCCGCCTCGGTCTCGACGGTCATGTCCGCCAGCATCTCTTGCACCAGCTGATGAGCCGCGATCGGCTTGCCGAAGGTCTGACGCTGCGTCGCATATGACACCGACGCGTCGAGGCAAGCCTGCGCCACGCCGACGGCGCCGGCCGCGACCGAGTAGCGGCCGGAGTCGAGGGCCGCCATCGCGATCGCGAACCCCTGACCGAGTTCACCGAGTCGCATGGAGTCGGGGACGCGAACGTCCTCGAACACCAGCTCGCTGGTGTCGCTGGAACGAAGGCCCAGCTTCCCGTGGATCGGCGGACTGCCGTAGGGCTGATGCTCGCGCGACAGCAGAAAGGCGGTGATGCCCTTGGTCTTGGGCGCCTTCGCATCGGTCCGGGCGAAGATCAGCGCGAGCTGCGACACGCCGCCGTTCGAGATCCACATCTTGCGGCCGTTGATGATCCAGTCGTCACCGTCCTTGATCGCCGTCGTCTGCAGTGCGGCCGCATCGGTGCCGGAGGCGGGCTCGGTCAGGCCAAAGCACCCGATGACCTCGCCACGGCAGAGGCGGGGCAGCCAGGCCTGCTTCTGCTTCGGCGTGCCGAACTTCAGGATCGTCAGCTCGACCAGGGAGATCTGCACCGAGAGCGTCGTGCGCACCGACGAATCCGCGCGTCCGACCTCTTCGGTGATCAGTGCGTGGCTGATGTAGTCGATGCCCATCCCGCCGTACTGCTCCGGGACCGGTCCGCCGAGAAAACCGAGCGGCGCCATCTTCGCCAGGATCTCGGCCGGGAAACGCTGCTCCCGATCGCGCTCACGCGCACCCGGCGCGATCTCCCGGTCAGCAAAGTCTTTCGCCAGTTTCCGGATCTGCTCCTGCTCGGGAGTGAGATCGAAGTCCACGTCGAGACTCTACCCACGAGGGAGGAGCGGCGCCGGGCATGCACGGTTACGGCCGGCGCCAGCCTACGGAAGCGCGCTACTTGACGTTGCCGAGGAAGGCGAGGACGCGTTCTGTGAGCAATCTGGCGGCGTGCTCGTCATATGAAGGCAGGCTGTTGTCGGCGAACAAATGCTGGCCGCCGGGGTACAGGCACCACCGAACTCGGAGGTGGGGAGACAGGCGTGGAACAGCAGGGCACCCTTCGCACACAGTCGGGTCTGGGCCAGCATCTGCGCGGACATCACGCCGGCCTCGAGACTGTCGAAGATCCGTCCCTCGTACAGATCCGGAAGGTGGACGGCATGCCCGGCCCGCCCGAGCTTGTTGGCGAAGTCGCGGACACCGGAGGTCAGTCCGTGCGCGTGGTGGAACAACAACACTTCAGCCATTCGCGTCTCTAACTCTGGTGCGAAGCGAACGGGTTCGCTGCGCAGGGGAGCTATTCGGCGCCGTTTGTGATCGGCGCCGCGGCGACGGTGTTCTTGCCTCGACGTTTCGCGACGTACAGGGCGTGGTCGGCCTGGCGGAAGAGCTCCTCGTGATCGCGAGCCGTGGCGGGGTAAGAGGCGATGCCGCCGGAGACGTGAACGTCGATCGGCTCCTCGGCGCCCGGGCCGAACGCACGCGCCGCGGCCAGACGGATGCGGTCGGCGGTGCTGAGCGCGGCCGCGAGCTCGGTCTCGGGCATGAGCACCAGGAACTCGTCGCCGCCGAAGCGCGCGACGATGTCCGTGATGCGCACCTTTTCGCGGATGATCTGCGCCAGCTCGACGAGATACCGGTTTCCCTCCTCGTGTCCGAATCGGTCGTTGACGTTCTTGAGCGAGTCGCTATCGATCATCACGAGGGAAAGTGGATGGCCGTAGCGCGCGGCGCGCTGGACCTCCTGCTGCACCCGACTGGTGAAATAGCGAGCGTTGTAGAAGCCGGTCAGCTCGTCGGTGATCGCGAGACGGTGCGCCTCCTCGAAGGCCTGCGCGCGCGCCAGCGTCGTCGCCGCCTGTGCCGCGAGGACCTCGAGGTGACGCACGTGCTCGTGTCGGAAGAACCCGACGCGCGAGTGCGCGACGACGAGCGTGCCGTAGAAGACGCCTTCGCTGCGGAGCGCCACGCCGGCCATGCTTCGCACCATCGGGAGCTCCTCGCGCAAGGTCCAGCGCGGGTCCTGCCAGATGTCGGCCACGATGCGCGGCTGACCGGTGGCGACGATGTCGGCAGAGACGCTGTCTCGCGAGTCGGCCGGCCGCTCCCGCAGCAGGTCCGCCGGGACCTCATGGAACGCCGCCAGGGTGAAGCCGCCGTCCGGCTCGAGGCGCCACAGCACGCCGCGCTCGGCGCCGGTCATTTGTACCGACGCACGCAGCACCACGTCGAGGACCTCGTCGATCGTGGTCGAGCGCGAGAGACGAAGGCTGACCTCATACATCGCGCCGAGCTGACGGAGCTGCGCGCCCTGATCTCGGTGCGCCTCGGCCGCGGATAGCGCGAGGGCGGTCTGGCTGGCGAGCGTCAGGACGAAGCGGTAGTGGTCCTGGCTGAAGCTCTCGGTCCCGAGCTTCCAGGCGCGAAGGATCCCCAGCAGCCGGTCCTCGGCGACGATCGGCACGATGATGCCCGACCGTGCCTCGAGCGGGACGCCTGGCAGCTGCGCCATCCGCGGATCGCGCGTCACGTCGGCGAGCAACAGGGCTTGACGGTTCATCGCGACCCAGCCAACGAGGCCTTCGCCCAAGCGCGGCTTCATCGCGCGCAGCCGCGACTCGTAGTCGCCGGGATAGAGCCGTCGGTCGAAGGTGATCGCCGCGAGCTCCAGCTGCTCTTCCTCGGAGTGCCAGACGTACAGCGCGGTGGAGTCGGCCGCCGTGAGCCGCTGCACCGCGTCGACCGCGGCCTGAAGCGTGCCCTCCAGATCCAGCGACGCCCCGCGCTCGGCGACCTCGTGTACGGCCTGCAGCTCGGAGAGACGTTGACTGATCGTCTCGATGTCGCGCCGGCGTGACTGGTTCGCTCGCGCGTTCACCAGGGCCAGCGCCATCAGCTGCGAGAAGGCGGTGAGCAGCGCCTCGTCGCGATCGGTGAAGTGTCCGATCTCGGGGCTCTGCACGGTGAGGACACCGAGCAGATCGTCGCGCGCGACGAGCGGGACGTCGATCTCGGAGAGCGTCTCCGGCAACACGGGCACGTACCGCGAGTCTTGTCGCACGTCCGGCACGTTGACGATGCGCCGGTACAGCGCGCTCGTTCCGGTGAGGCCCTCGCCGAGCCGGATGTGGAAGTTCTTCATCTCCGGTCGGTCCACGCCGACGCCAGCGGCGATCGCCACGGAGAGCTCCTCTCGCTGCGCATCGAAGAGCAACATCGCGCGCGTCCCGTAACCGAAGCGCTCCCCGAGGATGGCCATCGCGGCATCGAGCACTTCGCGCTCGTGCGTCGTCGCCAAGAGCAGCGATTCGGCGGCCTTCATCAGCATCGCAAGCTCAGCACCTCGGTCGTTCTCGGGCGATCGAGCCGGTGGCGTGTACCGACGTTCAGCAGCCATGGCGTACGCTCATGGTCTTTTGTGAACGCCAAGTGGAACAATCGGTCGCCGGTACCGCCCTCATTACCCCCACTCGGGTGAGATAGCGAGCGTACGGAGGCGACTTCTAGACGCGCTCGAAGATCGCCGCGATGCCCTGACCGCCGCCGATGCACAGCGACGCGAGTCCGTAGCGCTTGCCTCGCTTGCCGAGCTCCGTCACGAGCGTCACGGCAAGACGCGCGCCCGACGCGCCAAGTGGATGACCGAGGGCGATCGCGCCGCCGTTCACGTTCGTCTTCTCACGATCGAGGCCAAGATCCTTCTCCACCGCGAGATATTGCGTGGCGAAAGCCTCGTTGATCTCGACCAGGTCCATGTCGGCCACGCTCAGTCCGGCTCGTGACAGCGCCTGTCGGCTGGATGGAGCGGGGCCGATGCCCATGATGTCCGGATCGACGCCGCAGACACCTGCGGATACGACCCGGGCGAGCGGCGCGAAGCCCGCCTCGCGCGCGGCTTTTTCGCCGGCCAGCACGATCGCCGCGGCGCCGTCATTGATGCCGCTGGCGTTGCCGGCGGTGACCGTGCCGTTCTTTTCGAATCGCGCGGCTAAAGACGCAAGCTTCTCCAGAGTGGTGTCCGCCCGGATGTGCTCGTCCTTGTCGACCACCGCGGTGCCCTTCTTGCCCTTGACCTCGACAGGGACGATCTCCTCCGAGAAGCGGCAGGATTCGCGGGCCTTCGCCGCCAGCAGGTGTGACCGGTACGCAAACTCGTCGGCGGCCTCGCGCGTGATCCCGTATTTCCGACCCAGGTTCTCGGCCGTGTTCGCCATGCCGAGACCGTTGTACGAATCGACGAGCGCCACCCAGAGGTAGTCCTCGAGCTTCTGGTCGCCAAGGCTGAGCCCCCATCGCGCGCCGCGGATAAGGTGAGGCGACAAGCTCATGTTCTCGCCGCCGCCCGCGAGCACGAAGTCGGCGTTGCCGAGCCGGATCTCGTTGGCGCCCAGCAGGATCGCCTGCAGACCCGAGCCGCACAGACGATTCACCGTCAGCGCGGGCACTTCCTTGGGAATGCCCGACTTCAGGCCGACGTGACGCGCGAAGTAGATCGCGTCGCCGGTCGTCTGAAGGACGTTGCCCATGATCACGTGGCCGATCTGCCGTGGGTCGACGTGGCTTCGTTCCACGGCTGCCTTCGCGGCGATGACCGCGAGGTCCGTACCCGAGACATCGCGAAGCGCGCCGCCGAACGTGCCGAACGGCGTTCGCGCGCCACCGAGAATCACGACGTCGTCGGTCTTCATCTTCGGGCTGCCTCCTCGCGTCGCGTGCCGACCGCATCGGCCACGTGCTTCGCGACCTCCATTGTCCCACCGGCTCCCGCTTCGACACCGGGGATCGTGCCGTCGGAGAGCAAACGCGCGATCGCGTCCTCGATGGCATCGCCAGCCTCTCGCTCGCCGACGTGCCGGAGCAGCATGGCCATCGCGCCGATCGCGCCGACGGGAGAGGCCACGCCCTTCCCCGCATACTTCGGCGCCGATCCATGGATCGGTTCGAACATCGAGACCTTTCCGGGATGGATGTTGCCCGAGGCCGCGACGCCGAGGCCCCCACAGAGCGCCGCCCCAAGGTCGGTAAGGATGTCGCCGAACAGGTTGGTGGTCACGACGACGTCGAAGCGCTCGGGGTGCGTGACGAACCACATGCTCGCGGCATCGACATACATCGCGTCGCGCTCGACGTCGGGATAGTCCGAGGCGAGGTCGTCGAAGACACGGCGCCAGATCTCCTGCGCGGCGATGGCGTTCGACTTGTCCACCAGCGTGAGCTTGCCGCGGCGCTCGAGCGCGCGCTCGAAGCCATAGCGGATCACGCGCTCGACGCCGGCCCTGGTGAACACCATCTCGGCGATGGCCACCTCGTTCGGCGTGCCAGCGTGCACGAGACCGCCGGCCTGGGCGTAGACGTCCTCGGTGTTCTCGCGGATCACGAGCATGTCGATGTCCTGCGGCCGCTTTCCCTTGAGCGGCGTCAGCCGCTCGGCGTAAAGGCGGACCGGACGCAGGTTCACGTACAGATCGAGACCGAAGCGAAGACCGAGGATCACGTTGCGCTCGAGGAGACCGCGCGGGACGTCAGGATGTCCGAGTGCGCCGAAGAGGATGGCGTCGAGCGTGCGGAGGTGTTCGAGGTCTCTCTCGGTCATGAGCTCGCCGGTCGCCAGGTAGTGCGCGCCCGACCAGGGGAAGCCCTCGCGGTCCGTCTTGAAGCCGAAGGCGCGCTCGGCCGCGTCCAGGACGAAGAGCGCGGCCGCCGTGACTTCAGGACCGATCCCATCGCCAGGCACCACACCGATGCGGTAGCGCTTCATCGAAGCTCAGCCTAGGGCGTCCCGACCCCCGCATGCCCGGATCGCGACTTCGCGGCACACTGGAACGATGCCTGGGCCCAACGTGCCCTTCCCGCCGATGGAGGCCGAGCTCGTCGCCGAGCTGCCAAGAGGCCCCGGCAAATGGCAGTACGAACCGAAGTGGGACGGCTTTCGCGGCGTCCTGGAAAACGATGGCGGCGAGCTCGCGCTGTGGAGCCGCAACGGCCGTCCGTTGCTGCGCTACTTCCCCGAGCTGCGGACGCTTGGCGACGTCCTGCCGCCGCACTCGGCGCTCGACGGCGAGATCGTGATCCAGATCGACGGCAAGCTCGATTTCGATTCGATGCAGCTGCGCTTGCATCCGGCCGAGAGCCGGATCCGGAAGCTGTCGAAGGAGATTCCCGCGACGTACATCACCTTCGACATCCTGCTGTGGGACGGCACCCCGCTACATCAGCTGCCGCTCGAAGAGCGGCGCCGTGAGCTCGAGGCAAGAGCCAAGGGCTTCGCCGTTTCGCCGTACTCGCGCGAAGTGGACGTCGCGGAGGACTGGCTCAAGCGGCTCGAATCCGCAGGCCTCGACGGTGTCGTGTGCAAGCGCCTGGGGCTGCCATATCTCCCGGGCTCGCGCGAGGCCGTCGTGAAAGTCAAGCGGCACAAGACCGCCGACTGTGTGATCGTGGGCTATCGCACCGGGGGGAAGCGCGCGATCGGCGCGTTGCTGCTGGGCCTGTACGAGGACGACGGCACGCTGGACTTCGTCGGCCATACCTCGGGGATCGACGCGCAGCTGCAAAAACAGCTGCAGGAACTGTTGCCGCCACTGGTCGAACGCGATCATCCGGTGTACTCGCAGGCGGATGGCTGGGGGCGCATGCCCGGCGGCATGTCTCGCTGGTCCGCCGGGAAGGACCTCGAATGGGTCGAGGTCAAACCGGTCCTGGTCTGCGAGGTGCGCTACGACAAGCTGGAAGGCGATCGCTTCCGGCACGGCACGCGCTTTCTCCGCTTCCGGCCCGACAAGGATCCCCGTCAGTGCACGTGGGACCAGGTCCGCCCGCCGCGCCGCGCCGAAGACCTGTCAGTCGGGGACCTGCTGAAGGTCTAGCGCCCGGGTGGCACGAGTCTGGCTCTGTTCCGGCGCATGCAAGAACTTCAAGCCAACCAAGTCGTCGACCAGTTCCTCGCCGGCCTGATGTATCCGGTCTCGAAAACGGAACTCCTCGAACGTGCCGCGGAGGCGCAGCTGACCGACGAGGTCATGGCCGCGCTGAACGGTCTTCCGGACCGCGAGTACCAGAAGCCGGCCGAGGTCGCGAAGGAGCTCAACCCGGCCTAGGCACGCGCTGGTTAGCGATGGCTCGGGCCTCGCTGCTGACCGGGCTTTCGGCCGTAGTACTCGGCGCGCCAATCGCGTGGCGGACCGGGGCGCGAGCGTCGCTTCGGCGCCTCGCGCTTCACCTGCAACGTGTCGAACAGCGGATCGAGGCTGACCGCCTTGTCCCACATCCCGGCGGTGAGGTCGCCGAGCTTCGCGATCCGCTCGCGCATCGTCCGCAGTGTGTAATCGCCGGGCTCGACGGCCGGTACCTCATCCCAGCGCAGCGGCGCCGAGGCGCGCGCATCGGCAACTGGACGGATGGAGTAGGCCGAGGCGATGGTGCGGTCGAAAGCGTTCTGGCCGTAGTCGACGAACACGCCGGGACGTCCGGCCACCTTCCACTGCGTTGTGGCGATCTCCGGCACCAGCTTGACGATGGCCTTGGCCATTGCGCGCGCGATCTCCCGCACCAGCGGAAAGTCGAGCTCCGGAACGATCGGCACGAGGATGTGCAGACCGGTGACGCCGCTTGTTTTCGGATAGCTCGGCAGATGGAGATCGTCCATCACGCGCTTCGCGGCCATCGCGATCTCGCGCACGTGCGACCACGGGTTCCCCTCCGATGGGTCGAGGTCGATCAGGAGGTAGTCCGGTTTGTTGATGTCGCTGATCCGCGAGTGCCAGGTATGCAGCTCGATGCAGGCGAGGTTGGCGAGCCACGCCAGCCCGGGCGCGTCGTTGATCACCGGAAAGTCGACCTCGTTTCCGGACGGGTAGTTGACGTGCACCGTCTCGAGCCACTCCGGATGCGGATTGGGCACGCGCTTCTGGTAGAAGAAATCGGCGTCGACGCCGTTCGGGTAGCGCTTCATCTGCATCGGTCGCTTGCGCACGTGAGGCAGGACCGCCGGGGCGACGTCGACGTAGTAGCGGACGAGATCTCCCTTCGTGATCCCCGGTCCGGGAAACAGGATCTTGTCCTGGTTGGTGACGGCGACCTCGCGATCGTCGACGAGCATGAGATGACTATTGTCGCCGGATGCTGGCGCGCGTTCTCCTGTACGGGTTGTTCGGCTGCGTCGTCGAATTTGGCTTCACCTTCGCCGCGCGCCGTCCGCGGCTACCGAACCCGTGGATGCTGCCGATCTACGGTCTCGCGGCATTCGCGTTTCCGCCGCTCCGCCGCGTCGCACGAGGGCGACCGATGCTCGCTCGCGGCGTCGTCTATGCCGCCGCAATGATCGTTGCCGAGTACGCCATCGGCCGATCGCTTCGCGTGACCGTCGGTGCGGCGCCGTGGCGCTATGACTCGCGCTTCGCCATCGACGACGTCTCGCGCCTCGATTACTTCCCGCTGTGGGCGCTCTACGGCCTCACGCTGGAACGGCTTGAGGATGCCATTACGCCGGGCGTCTCCTGACGAGCCACACGCTCGCGGCGAACAGCGCGACGGCGAGACCGGCGTAGAGAGTGAACTCGATCCCCTGCAGCTGGCCTTCGCGCTCGCGTGGCTGATACTTGACTCGAACGAACACGCCGTTCTGCGCGTAGTAGTCGTCGGAGCTCACGAGCACGGCCCGGGAGCCGGTGCGGAAGAACTCGTTGTTCAGCTGGATCAGGCGGTCGATCCCCACCGGATTCCCGTTCGCGTCGACGTAGTCGCTTGAGATCACCCAGGCGTCCGGCGGAATGCCGACATGGGAGGTCGCGACAATTGGCGGGATGAAGGCCGTCGGCCGCAGCTGACTGATGACCGCGCCACGCGCGACCGCGATGGCGACGAGCGCGATGAGCATCGCGGCGAGAGCGCGTCGCGTGAGAGCCCCTGCGAATACTCCGAGAGCGAGAGCGAAGAGAGCGGTCCCCACGATCACCGCGGGACTCCACTCGAACGCGTCCTGCCAGCGGGCCGGTCGGTACGACCACGCTTGTGCTGCGATCGGAGCGATTGCCGCCAGCAGCCACGCGCCTCCGGCGAGCACGGCCGCGAAGAGAACGATCTTCGTGACGAGCCAGCGGGTGCGCGTGATCCCTTGGGCCCACACGAGCAAGCTCGTACGGAACTCGTGCTCCCGTGACACGAGCGGCGCTCCCAGGAACGGCGCGACGAGCGCCGGCAGAGCCACGAACAGAATGGAGAAGTAACTCGTCCATCCGAACTGGCGTCCGAACTGGTTGAATGCGGCGCTGCATTCCGTTCCGAAATTCGGGTTCGCCACACAGGCCGGGATGCCAAGTGCCGCGATGACCGACGGTGCTTGCAGCCCGGCGATGAGGTTCGGAAGGCCGAGGATGACGATCACCGCCAAAGTGAGGAGCGCCTCCCAGCGATGCTGCCGATACGTCAGCCAGATCATTTCGTCGTCCTTTCCAGTCGTGCGCGACGGAGATACGCGAGGACGAGCTCCTCGAGATTCACCGGACGGACCTGGAGTCCGTTCCCCGTGGGCCAATCCACGGCCTGTGAGACGCGGACGAGGGCGCTGATCTGCCGTTCCGTGCGCTCGGTGTCCACGATCGCGGAGTGTGTCCGGATGAACTCCTCGTATCGAGACGGCGCCGTGACGGCGACGTGGGACCCGACGACCGTGTCGATGTCGCCGGCGAGCTCCGCCCGCCCGCGACCGAGGATGACCAAGTAGTCGCAGGTTCGTTCGATCGCTGCGATCTCGTGCGAGGTCAGGATCACGGTGACCCCGCTCTCGGCCGCCGTCGACATCAGCTCCTGCAGGAAAGAGCGGCGCGCAAGCGGATCGAGCCCGCCCAAGGGCTCGTCGAGCAACAACAGCTCCGGGCGCTTGCCGAGCGCGAGCGACAGCGCGACCTGGGCACGCTCGCCGCCGGACAGACTGCCGATCTTTCGGTCGAGGGCGACGCCTGCGTTCGCGACCCGTTGGCGCGCATATGCGAAATCCCAGCGTGCGTTCAGACGCCGCCCGAGCTCGAGCATGTCCGCGACCGTGAACCCCCGGTAGAGCGGTCGCTCCTGCGCGACGAATCCGACGCGAGAGAGAACTCCGAGTACGTCCTCCCGCGCGGAGATTCCAAAGACGTGGACTCTGCCCGACGTCGGTTCGGCGAGACCAACCGCGATGTGGAGCAGCGTCGTCTTCCCGGCACCATTCGGACCGACGAGGCCGACGATCCGGCCCGCCGGCACCGCAAAGGAACAGTCGTTCAGCGCGAGGACGCGGCCAAAACGTTTGCTGACGTTGACGGCCTCGAGAGCGAGGCTCATGCGATTTCCTCCTCGAAAGCGTCTCGTAGCGCGAGACCGAGCAGATCGGCGATGGCCTGGCGATCCAGACCGGCGTGACGAGCGTCGGCGATCCAGCGGCGGAGAGAACGCCGCAGCGGTTCGTGGATCGAGCGGGCAATCGGACGGGGCGCCTCCTGCGTCACGAAAGTCCCGCGCCCGGGGAAGCTCCGGACCACGCCTTCGCGCTCGAGTTCGCGGTAGGCCTTCAGGACGGTGTTCGGATTGATCGCCAGCCGCCCGACCACATCGCGAGCTGTCGGGAGCTGGTCGCCGGGCCGCAGGATCCCGTAGCGGACGGCGCTGCGGACCTGCTCGATCAGCTGGAGATACGTGGGAACTCCCGAGCGCTCATCGAGGCGGAAGGCGATCACGAAGTGCTATATAACTATGGCAATAGCACAAGTCAAGCACGGATTCAGCGCCCGGTCGATTGCTGGGAGGGCGGGTTCCCCCACCGGAGTGGCTGGCGAAGCGACAAGCGCGTTGCTGCGTTACAGGGGGTGGGGGGGCAAACGGAGGAGAAGAACTAATGCTGCGGTCGATCGTCGAACCGGCTTTCGCGAAGGACCCGCCTCTCAAGCTGAGCTTGAGCCCCACCGTCGTCGGTGGAGTCGTCTGCGTGCTCGGCTCGCTCGGCGTGGTCGCTGCCATTCTCGGCCTTCTTCGCGCGACCCTCGTGGTTACCGGCGTTGGCACGTGGATCGTCGCGCTCCTGCTGCTGGTGCGCGCGGTCGGCGCCGGTGTGGCCGCCTACGGCGGCTACCGCATGTATCAATACGACAGCGGTTGGAAGACGCGGATCATCTACGGACTGTTCGCGTACTTCGTCACCGAGGTCCTGTTGCTCGTCACATCACCGGCCGGCGAGCTGATCGGGATCGCCATCACGGCGCTGACCTATTACCTGGTCGTCGTCAGTGGCACCACAACCGCTGAGACCAGTGAGCGCCCCGCCAGTTAAAGCGTGATGTCGCCGAAGCGCTCGGGATCCCATTGGATGCCGAGCGCTTCCGGCCCGGCCATGAACCCGAGCAGCGCTGAAGCGGCGACGACTGCTGGTGACGCCAGGTAGCCCAAGCCGCCGACTCCCATCCGGTTCTGCCAGTTGCGGTTGAACGAGGTGATGGCTGTCTCGCCTTTTTTCAGCGCATCGGGACCCTGACCGAAGCATGGCCCGCACCACGATTCACGAATTTCACCGCCGACCGAGCGAAAGACGGAGGCGATCGAGTCGCCGTCGAGACGCGGTTCCGAATGCTCGATCTCGCGCTTCACCACGCCTGATCCCGGAAAGATCACGAACGGCTTCGGCGCCTCCTCATAGCCCTTCTCGCGGCCGGCGCGAATCACCAGCGCGGCTTCGAGCAGGTCGTCGTAGCCGCCGTTGGTGCACGAGCCGATGTAGGCGCGGTCGAAGACGAGCCGCTCCCTGGCGACTTCATCGGCCGGAAACGCATTGCCGGGGGCGAACGGCTTGGCGATGAACGGCACGATCTCCGCAAGGTCGAGCTCCTCATCCACGTCCCAGCGAACGTCGGATCCAGGCGCGAGTCGCGGCGGATAGGGAAGTTGCTGATGGCCTTTGCCCCGGTACCACGCGGCGGTGATCTCGTCGGGCGCGAAGATGCCGTTCTGGGCCTCCGCCTCGGCCATCATGTTCGCGATCGTGTTGCGATAGGGGACGCGCAGCTGCTGTTCCGCGTCGACGAACTCGACGCTCATGCCCTGCGATTGCGCGCGTCCCCACCGGCGCAACAGCGCGAGCACGACATCTTTTCCCGAGACCCACGGCCGAAGCTTGCCGCGGAAGCTGACGCGACGTCGCTTCGCCGGCGTGAAGTAGATGTACCCGGTCGACCAGCCGAAGCCGAGCTGCGTGCTGCCCACGCCGATGCCGACCGCGCCGTACGCACCATAGGCGCGCGAGTGCGAGTCGGCGCCGGCGACGAAAGCGCCAGGTACGACCAGGCCTTGCTCGGGGAAGTAGAAGTGGAAGATACCGTCGCCCTTCGTGGCGTAGTACGGCCGCCCGATCCCATGGTGCTCGGCGAAGGCGCGGCCGATCTGGTATTGCTTCTCGTCGGCGTCGCGTCCGCTGAACACGAAATGGTCGTTCGCGATCGCGACTTGTCGCGGGAAGATCGTGTCGCCGCCGGTGATCTGGTTGAAGGTATGGATCGCGAACGGCGCGGTCCCGTCGGAAGCCGGGAGCAAGTCGCACCAGACGCGGATCGTCGCTCCCGGTCTGACCGCCGCGTCCTGGTCCACGCGGTGCGCCCACGCGATCTGCTCCGAGGTCGAGAGTCCGCGCGCGGCAGCCGCATCGGGCCAGACGATCTGCGGCTCACGTTCCAAGGAGTTACGGAACTCGCGGCGGCCGATCGCAATGATGCCGCCGGAGCGGCGGATCTCGTCCTCTTTCGGTGTCAGCGGCAGCGGCTCGTACGTCCTGCCGCGCGTCTCGTTCGTCAGTCGCCGCGTCGACGGATCGAAGGAGAACGTGTCGCCCTCCTGCGCGTCCTCGACCGCCTCGCGACTCTGGACCACGTGCAGGCCGAGATTCAGTGCGTTCCGCCGGAAAATGTCGCCGATGTTGTCCCCGCAGACGATCACAAGCTCATGCCCGGCTTCCTCGCCGACGCCCTTCAGTCCCGCCGGGCTCATCTCGCGTGACGAGCCGATGGCGAAACGCTCACCGGCGACGATGAAGTTCTGCCCTCTCTGGACGCGCTCGCGGAAGTCAGGCATCAGGTAGCGGAACGTTCCGGCCTTCCAGCGCTCGTCCAGGCGCTCGAGACTTTCGGACACGCAGTCGTCGGCCGGCGTGATCTGGTCCGTGTCGATGGCGTCGAGCTTCTTCCCCGGGACCTTGGGATCCCAAAAGATCAGCGCCGTACCGCGGATCGACGGGTCATGGGAGTCATCGGCGACCCACCGTCCCGGCGGTTGCGCGGGCTGGGTGTCGAGATGCGCTCCCGGCTTGATCCGCGGCGGCTGGATGGTGTTGAGCGGTCGCTCGCTCGGCGTTAGCTCTTGCCTCCGGCGAGGGTCGCGAGCTCGTCATCGGTGAGGATCCGATCCGACGTCTTCGCGACCGTGAAGATACGGTCGATTGTCTCACGCGTGGGCGCATATCCATGAGTGGTCAGCCACCACACCACATTGGATTCGCCGCTCATCGGTCCGACCTCGATCCGCTGCTCGCGACCGACGACGGAGGCGGGGACACCTGAGTAGACCCGATCGGCCAGACCGCGATCCTGCTTCTTGAGGGCCTTGATGACCGCCGCCGCGTGAACGCCGGTTCCGGTGCGGAAGGCGTCCGCGCCGAGGGCCGGGTAGTTCGCCGGTATCGGCACGCCGCAATGGCGCGACACGAGCTCGACGTATTCGACGAGCGGGGTCAGGTCGCGGTCCAGCAGGCCGCAGAGGTACAGGTTCACCAAGAGCTGATCCATCGAGGTATTGCCGACGCGCTCGCCGATCCCGAGCGCGCAGCCGTGTACGCGGTCCGCGATCGCCGTGGCGACAAGGGCGTTGATCACACCGAGGCCGCGGTCGTTGTGCCCGTGATAGTCGAGCTTCACCGCCGCCTTGGTCGCGGCGATCACGTCTTGACGCAGAAAGGTCAGCACGTTGCGCACTCCTTCCGGCGTGGCGTGCCCGACGGTGTCCGAGGCACAGATCCGTCGAGCGCCGCACTCGATCGCGAGCGTGTACAGCCGCCGCAGCGTGTCCGGATCGGCGCGCGTGGTGTCCTCGGTCACGAACATGACCGGCAGGCCGGCCTTGACCGCCATGCTGACAGCGGTCTCGACGTTGCGGAGCATCTCGTCGATGCGCCAGTCCTCGGCGAAGCGCCGGATCGGACTCGAGCCGATGAAGGCGCACGTCTCGATCGGCACCCCGGCCTCGACGCTGGCCTCGATCGCACCCTGCACGTCGGCGGGATGCGTCCGCACGGCGCAGTTGGGCTTGAGTTTTCGCAACTTGGTCGTCTCTCTCGCCAGCGCGACGATCGCGACGCGCGCTTGCGACGATGCGCCAGGCAGACCGATGTCGGCCGAGTCGATGCCGAGCTGGTCCATCAGGTGCAGCAGGCGTTTCTTCACCTCGAGCGGCGGGTTCCGCACCGAAGGCCCCTGCAGCCCGTCGCGCAGCGTCTCGTCGTCGAGCTCCGGCAATCGGTAATCCGGGCGCGCGGAACGTCCGTCGGTGTTCCAGTCGTACACCAGCTGCGTGAGCTCCGACACGCCGGTGATGCTAGTCGCGGCCCTGGCTCTCTCCGAGCGGGATCCGCACCACACACGTGTCCGGCGTGCGTTCGACCACCTCGAAACCCGCCTCCAGATACATCGCCAGCGGGCCGCGGTAATTGACGTATGCCCAGCGGCCGGGAGTGACCTCGCCGGTATACGGATACGCCTCCACGGCGCGCATGCCGCGCCGGCGCAGATGCTCCATCGCGGCGTTCAGCAGCGCCGTGGCGATGCCCTGACGGCGCGCGTCCGGAGCGACGACAAAGCAGACGATCGCGCCCAGTGACGCGTCCCGGTGGCCGTCGACGTTCACGAGCTCGGATTTCGGTGCGGCGTGACACCAGCCGACGACCCGTCCCAGGCGTCGCGCGATGAGTCCGTTCGCCTTGGCCGAGCGGAGCAGCTCGCTGCGAGCGGCGCGATTCTCGGCCTTGCTCCGTTGTTGGAAGTCGGGATCCAGGCGCTCCATGCAGTAGCAGTCGGACCACGCCGGATTGTCGGCGTAGGCCACGAGATCGAAGTAATGCAGCACTTCGTCGTGGAGCTCGGGAGAGACGCGTCGGATGTCGAGGCCCGGAACCGTCACCGTCCCGAGGTCGTAGCACATCTGTGCTCGCGCCGGAACCGGCGCAGCGCAGACAGCGCCCGACGCTCGCAGGAGAGCTCGGAGTCGCGTGCGATGCGGACCGACTTGCCTCGGGCGAGCTGACGCACGGCGCTGCGGTGCGAGCGGAACGCTTCGATGTGACCGGCCTCGTGCGCGGCCAGCACCAGCACCGCCTCGTGCCAGCAGCGGACGCGATAGTCAGGCGCGCCTCGAAGACCGGGGTATCGGCCGGAACAGGGGAACCGACGCTGTGGACCGACGCGCAAGATCGCGCAGTCGCGGGCGCCAACGAGCGGCGGGAAATGATCGGGGAGCTCGGGCACGTGGTCGTAGCTCATGGCTGACAGCGCTTCTCTGCCGCGGCGGACCCAGACCAGCAGTCCCGTCCCCGGCGCGTCGCCGAAGCCGGTCCGCACCAGCTGGCGAACGAGCGCTCCCTCGTACCCGCTCGTGTCCCAGACGAACATGCCCTCGCACAAGCACGAGCGATGCCCGATTAGCCTAGGGGCCGTGAGGCTCGGTGCGCTCCTCTTCAGTCAGGCCACGACCTGGAAGGGCTTCCGGGACGCGGCGGTCCTCGCCGACCGGATCGGCTACGAGCACGTCTGGACCTGGGACCACCTTTACGCGATCTTCGGCGATCCGTATCAGCCGATCTTCGAGGGCTGGACGGCGCTCGCGGCGCTCTCCGGCGTCACGTCACGAGCGAGGCTCGGCCTGATGGTCGGAGCAAACACCTTCCGGAATCCCGGAATCGTCGCCAAGATGGCCGCGACGCTCGACCACGCCAGCGATGGGCGCGCCATCGTCGGACTGGGCGCGGCCTGGTTCGACCTCGAGCACCAGGCGCATGGCCTCGAATTCGGCGCTACCGCCGGAGCGCGTCTGCGGTGGTTGGAGGAGTCCGTCGGCATCGTCCGAGACCTTCTCGACGGCAAGGAGGTCACGTACCGCTCCGACAAGTACGGCTTCGATCATGCCCGCCATCTGCCACGCCCGGTGCAGCGCCGCGTGCCGATCATGATCGGCGGGGGCGGCGAGAAGAAGACGCTCCGCATCGTCGCCAGATATGCCGACATGTGCAACCTCCAGGGCACGCTCGACGTGCTGAAGCACAAGGACGAAGTCCTGCGAGAGCATTGCCGCGACCTCGGACGGAACGACCAGGAGATCGAGCGCACGGTGCTGATCCGCCCAGTCATCCGCGACGACCCGGCGGAGGCGGAGCGGATCTGGCAATCGCAGATGCGGCACAACAAGGTGCCGCCGGATGACCCGAAGACCGCCCACGTCGCGGGCACCGTCAACGACCTGGCGAGATTGCTCCGAGATTTTGCCGGGGTCGGCTACGACACGCTCATCGCCGAGCTACCGTCGCCGTTCGACCGCGAAACGATCGAGCGGCTGGCTACCGAGGTTCGCCCGATGGTGGAATCGGCGGCAGCACCAGCGCGCTGATCAAGAGGCCGACGACCCCCGCCAGGACCGGCACCCCGGTGAGCGCGGGCACGCGCCACCACGTGCCGAAGGCGAGCGCCACCGTCCCAAGGTAGAGCGCCCAGTACACCGCCGGGACCGCGAAAGCGAACGCGCGCACTGCCCAGGGTCGATCCAGAGTCGGCGCGAGCCACCACAGCAGTCCATCCCCGACGATGCCCGCGGCGAATGCGACCGCGATCATCGCGGCCTGCACTTCGATCGGCGCGTGTCCGCGCATCAGGATCATCGCCACGCCGTTGACGCCGATCAGGATCGTCAGCGAGCCGACCGGTAACGTCCCGGCGCGGAGGGCGACGATGACGTGCCCGATCAGGAGCGCGCTCCAGAAGAAGACGGCCACCAGTTGACGCTCCATCGTGCCGAACGATGTCGTCGTTCCTTGCGCGATGAGCGCGGAGTATGCGCCGCCGAACATGGTCATGAAGGTGAAGAGCGAGAACACGGCGGTCAGCGAGAGGACCGCAGGCAAGGCCTCGTTCAGTGTTCCTCGTGCGCGCGGTCGGAGCCATGCCGCTCGCAACGGACCCGACACCATCAGCACGATGCCGGTCGCGAGCACCAGATGGCTCGGACTGATGAGAGCCTCGGTGCTGGCCTCGATCCCGAACAGGGTGTGCCACACGGCGTCGAACACGCCGCCGATACCGAACACCACAACGCCGACGGTGGTCCAACCGTAACCTGCCGGGATCGCGCCGTGACGTGTCACGATCGCGCCGCCAACGACCGCCGCGACGGCGAGGTAGCCGCTGTAAAAGGCTGCGTGCCAGACGGTCCAGAACGAGTCCGGCAGTCCGTAACCGTGGGCCCAGCCGTCCCAGAACAACCCGAATAGCAGCCACGCCGACGCCGCGATCATGAGCCAGTCGAGGACTGCGGCGGTAGTGACACGAGTGCGACGAACAGTCGTTGTGGCGGCGAGGCTCGCCATCTCGGTGGAGCGGACTATACGCGGCGAATGCGCCTGACATTACGGACGGACCATCCCGCCGGTGACAGTGGTGCGGACCACGACGAGCGCGTCGCGCGCAACATACGTGGTGCCGGAGCTCGTGGACTAGACCGTTCCTGACGAGCGACACCGGGCGATTCGTCCGGCTCGAGCCATGGATCGGGGAAGCGCTCGCCGGAAAGGACACAGTGAGATGTTCGGCAAGCGCATTGCGTTGGTCGCGGTGTCGCTCCTAATGGCGCTCCTCGCATCGAATGTGGCATTCGCCTCGGTGGCCACGACGGAGACGGGCGCGGGACACGCCAGTCGGCACCTCGTATCCGTCGCGGCCCCGGTTGCGGGGGATATCGAGTCGCAGCGGATCAACCCCTTCCGCTTCACGTCGGACCGATAGCACTACCGCGCCAATCTGATCCCCGGGACCGTTTTCGGTCCCGGGGTTTTGTCGACTCTCGGCCGGTGCGTACTGGAGCACATGACCGATGTAACGGCAGTGACAGTGGTCGACACGACCGGGGTTGCGTCGCCCCGGACATAACCGCCACTAAGCCACCGCGGCTACAGCTGTCTCGACACGCCGTGCGCGGATGAAACGTCCGAGCCCTCGAACCATGGATCGGGGTCGGCGTCGTCGAGAAAGGAATGGGTCATGTTCGGCAAACGACTGCTCACCCTGGCAGCGCTCCCTCTCCTCATCGCGATCGCGTCGAACGTGGCGCTGGCTGCTCCGGCCGCGTCACAAACGATCACGTTCAATCTGGGTCTGAACTACCAGAGCCTCTTCGGCGGTGGCTTCAACGCGCCGGCGACGCTCAGCGGCGACATCAGCTCCGATGGACAAATGTCTCGCCTGCGCGGGACGCTGTACGCGCCACTTGGCGCCCAGCGTCTAGAGCTCGATCCCACGACACCGACCGCCATCTCGACCCAGACGGTGAACTTCTTCTGGCAGGAGTTCCTCGGCTGCGACATGTTCGGTTGCTACTACCGGCAACACAACGCCACGTTCACGCAGCAAACCGGTTCCGGAAATGTCGATATCCGCCTGGGAACGTTGAGAGGAAGCGGATCGATCGCCTGGGCGACACAAGGTGTGTGCAGCAGCGACTGCCCACCTCCGTACTACGGCAATCCGTACCCCGGCTACAGCCGTATCGACGGTGCTGTCCTGGACAACAAGGACGGCGGACGGATCAATGCCTGGGGCCAGGCGCCCTCGATCCAGTAACGCGTACGCGAACGATGCCCCGGGGTCGAGCGCGATCCCGGGGCTTCTCTTCTATCCTGCCCGGTTCTTATCCGGCTCCCGCGGCAACGGCGGATGCCCCGCCGATCGCGCGTTCGGCGAGGGCGGTCGGCATGCTGCCACTCGAGGTGATGGCGTCGTGGAACTGGCGCAGTGCGTCGACGTCGCGACGCCCGAGGCGACGGAGATAGCGCTCGCGAATGTCGACGATCTCGAGCATGCCGGTGAGATAGGACGAGGCCTGCGTCGGCCACGAGCAGTACCGGCCGACCTCGGCTTTCGCATTCGGCTCAGTTAGGTTGCCCCTCTTCATCATGATGGTGTCGACGACGATGCGCGCCGCGCGAAATATCGTGGCCTCGTACTGGTACAGCAGCGCGCGGGGATCCTCGAAGAAGCCCTGCTCGCGCATGACGCGCTCCGCGTACAGCGCCCAGCCCTCGCCAAAGTACGAGGTCCAGTAGACCTTGCGCACGGGCGATGGCGCGCGCCACTTCACCATCGTGATGTGCCAGTGATGGCCCGGATACGCCTCGTGCACCGACGTCGTCGGGATCGAGTAGGTGCTGTTCCCCTCCAGCCGCTGGCGAAGCTCCTCCGGGGACGTGCCCTCAGGCGGATACGGAACGAAGAAGTGGCCCTGCATGCTCGGCGCGAATTGCGGCGGCCCGTTGTACGACGCGACCGCGAGGACCGGACGCTGGAACGGGGGCGACGGATCGACAGAGCACTCTTCTCCCGGCGGCAGCGTGACCAGACCGGTGCGCCGAAGGTATTCGCGCGCGCGCTCGGTCCATTCCGCGTACTCCTCGCGCATTCCGTCCGGCGTCGGAGCGTGTAGCTGGTTCAGCCGTTCGAGCAGCGCCGCCCAGTCTTCCGAGCCGTCGATCTCCTTCGCCAGCTTCCGCATCTCGCGGTCGAGCCTGTCCCACTCCTCGCGCCCGCGCTCCCGAAGCTGCCGCGCGTCGACGGCCAGCAGCTCCTTCTCTCGCAGCAGCGCGGTGTAGGTCTGCTCGCCGACGGCATAGGACCCGGAGGCCTTGGTCTTGTTCGTTTCGAGAAAGGTCGCGAATTGATCGAACGCCTTCGCCGCGACGGCGCCGGACAGCGCGAGCTTCTCGCGAAGTCCGGCGTCGCGAACCTCGGCCGGCAGCAGCTCACGGGCGTACCGCACCGCCGCGCGTGCCTGACCGATGGCGCGGTCGACGTACACCCGTGGCGTCATCGACCAGTCGATATTGCCGACGCCGGCCGCGATGTTGTCCGGCACTTTTTCCAATCGCGATCGGGCCGCGGCGACGAGCTCGGGCTCCGGACGCAGGCGATGCAGGAACAGCGTGAAGACGCCGGACAAGCCGGGGTTGAGGTAGGTGGCCGGCTGCTTCTTCCACATCAGCAGCGGCTCGGTGATCTCACGACCGCGCAGGATCGACACCACGAAGTCGCGGTCGATGCGCTCCTCGAGATCGAGGTCACCGTCGCGTACCGCCCTGAATTGACGAAGCCAGTCCTGATCCTCGACGCGCCGCCGCTCGAACGCCGACGCCGAGACGTCATCGAGCTGATCGTCGAACTGCGTCAGGCCGAGCGCGCTGGCACGGACCGGCGAATCCGCATATTCGCGCTTGAGGAACTGTCCGCAGAGAAGCCGAAAGTCCTGATTCATTCCGCATCCTCGCCGTAGACATAACGCGTGAGTGTCGCCGGATCCGGATCGGGATCGTTCTCGGCGGCGGTGATCGCGGCTTCGATGTCGGCGGCGATCTCCTGACGCATGTCCTCCAACCGCGACGCCGCCACGGCCTGCTGCAGCAGGTACGCAGCCGCCTTATCGATTGGATCCTTCTGCAGCCACGCCTGGAGCTCGTCCTTGCTGCGATAGCGGCTGTCGTCGTCGTCTGACGAGTGGGGGCGGTAGCGGTAGCACTTCACCTCGACGAGCGTCGGTCCATCGCCGCCCCGCGCGCGGTCGCAGGCCTGTTTCGTCTTCTCGTAGACATCCAGGACGTCGGTGCCGTCGGCGATCACGCCGGGCATACCGTACGCCGCGGCGCGATCGGCGACGTTCGCCACGGCCATCTGCAGTTTCACCGGCGTCGAGATCGCGTATTGGTTGTTTTCGATCACGAACACGACCGGAAGCTCATGCACGGCGGCGAAGTTCATGGCCTCGTGGAAGTCGCCGGGCGATGTCGCACCTTCGCCCCCGTAGGTCACGACGATGTGGTCCTGCTTGCGGATCTTCGCCGCGAGCGCGAGGCCGACAGCATGCGGGAACTGGGTGGCGATGTGCACCGACCCGGAAAGCATCTTCGCCTTGACGTCGCTGAACTGGTTCACGATCTGCCGCCCGCCGGAGTTCGGATCGGTCGCCTTGGCGAACACTCCGAGGAACTGATCCTTCGCGGTCTGGCCCAGGACCAGCGCCACGCCGACGTCGCGGTAGTACGGCACGCACCAGTCCACGCCCTTGCGGATGCACCACGCCGAGCCGACCTCGGCGGCCTCATGCCCGTCGGCGACGCCGACGAACATGGCCTTGCCCATGCGATTCAGCTGCATCATCCGCTCGCCGATCATGCGGGTCTGCAACATCACGCGGTACATCTGGACCACGTCCTCGAGGGACAGGCCGAGCGACTCGTGGCGCGCCTTCGTTCGAGCGGCCATCTTCATCAGGCGACCATCATCGCGCATCGGGCGCGGTGGGGGCCGATCGATAGAGGATCGCCGCGAGGACGATCAGCCACGCCGCGAGCGCAAGCCGTGCCGCCGTCCACGCCACGCGCACGCCGAACACGTCGCCGAGCAGCGCGGCGAAAGCGAGTACTGATAGGACCATCGTCGCGTAGCCGAGCGGGCGCGGCAGCGCGCCGCTCTCGGCGCTGAATTTGCCGACGACCCACCACCACATGCCGAGGAAGAGCAGCGCCGCCGGTTCGAGATCGTTGAACGTGAGTGCGCCGATGCCCGCGATCGCCATGGCCGTGCCGTTGAGCGCGGTGAGGATCGCCGCGTGCGGATTGAGCGCCGTGAAGCGCAGGTACAGCGTCGAGATCGGCGGCAGCAGCAGACCGAAGCCCAGCACGGCGAGAAGGCCGTACAGCTGAGGGCCGGCGATGGGGGCGGCCAGCAGGATGTGCAACGACAGCGCCAGGGCTGACAGCAGGGACCAGAACGCCGCTTTCAATGTGTCGACGTGATCGTTCACGCCGCGCTACTTCTTGCGCTCGCCCTTCTCGTCGTACTGGTAGAAGCCGCGGCCACTCTTCCGGCCATGATGGCCGGCCAGCACCATGCGTTTCAGCAGCGGCGGCGGCGCCTGATCCGGCCGCTTGAACTCGTCGTACAGCACGTTCGAGGCGTGATACTGCGTGTCGAGGCCGACGTAATCGAGCAGCGTGAACGGACCCATCGGGTATCCCAGGCCGAGCTTCACCGCTTCGTCGATCTCCTCCGGTGTCGCCACGCCTTCTTCGAGCGCCCGGATCGCCGCGTTGAGGTAGGGAATCAGCAGGCGATTCACGATGAAGCCGGGCGTGTCCTTGCAGACCACTCCGGTCTTGCCGATCTTCGCCGTGAACTCGCGGAGCGTGCCGATCGTCTCGTCGCTCGTGGTGATCGCGCGGACGATCTCGACGAGCTTCATCACCTGGACCGGATTGAAGAAGTGCAGTCCGGCGAAGCGATCGGGACGCTTGGTCGACGCGGCAAGCTCCGCGATGGTCATGGAGGAGGTGTTGCTGGCGAAGATCGTCGCCGGCGGACAAATCGCGTCGAGCTCCCGATACAGCGTCTTTTTCAACGCGAGATCCTCGGTGATGGCCTCGATCACGAGCTGGCAATCTCGCAGGGCCTTTACCTCGGTCGTCGTCTCGATCCGTCCGCGGGCCGTCTTTGCCTCGGCCTCAGCGACGCGGCCACCCTTCACCATGCGGTCCAGACTGGCGTCGACACGCTTGAAGCCGGCGTCGATGAAACGCTGTTCGGTCTCGCGAACGATCACCTGGTAGCCCGCCTGGGCCGCGACCTGAGCGATGCCGTGTCCCATCAGGCCGAATCCGACGACGCCGACGCGCTGGAGCGCCATCACCGCACCTCCGACGCCGCATCCTAGACGCGCGTACCTTTTCTTTCGTGCCGGAGTACCGCGGCCCGGGTCCGACCCCGATCAAGCTCGATGTGAATGGCGAGTCGCGCCTCCTCTTGGCCGAGCCGCGCCGCACGCTCCTCGATGCCTTGCGCTACGACCTCGGTCTCACCGGCGCAAAGAAGGTGTGCGACCGCGGCGATTGCGGCGCCTGCACCGTGCTCGTCGAAGGCGTCGCGGAATACGCCTGCCTGACGCTCGCGGTCGCATGCGAGTGCAAGCATGTGGAGACGATCGAGGGTGGCGGCGCGGACGTCGAGGCACTACAGCAGGCGTTCCTGGCGCATGACGCGTATCAGTGCGGCTTCTGCACGCCGGGGCAGATCATGGCGCTCGCCGCGCTGCTGCGGCGCGATGGTCAGGCCGGCGAGGAGCAGGTCAAGACTGCGGTGGCGGGGAATCTCTGTCGCTGCGGCGCGTATCCGAACATCGTCACCGCGGGCGTCGCGGCGTCGCGCGCGAAGACGAGCGCAAAGGCGAAGTAGATGCCGTCGGCGCGCGTGGTCAAGAACCGCACCGAGTTCGAAGGCAAGATCTATGAAGAGCTCGCCTTGGTGCAGGGCGCCGACATCCCAGCCTGGAGTGCCGACGCCGAGCTCCGGCATGTCGGCCGCTCGCGCCTGCGGGTCGACGGGCCGCAGCGCGTATCCGGACGAGCGCGATACACGACCGATCTGATGTTGCCGGGGATGCTGCACGCCCGTGTGGTGCGCAGCCCGCACCCTCACGCGCGCGTCATACGTGTCGACGCGAAGCGCGCGCTCGCGCTCGCCGGCGTTCGCAGCGTCGTCGACAGGACAAGCGCGCCCGAGCTGTTCGACGAGGAGGTCCACTACGTCGGCGCCCCGGTCGCGGTCGTAGTCGGCGAGACGGAGGAGATCGCCGCTGACGCGGCGCACCTCGTCGAGATCGAGTACGAGTCGCTGCCGTTCGTCGTCGACCTCGAGGAGGCGATCGCGGACCGGACGCGGGTGCAACGAAAGGAGTCGTACTCACGCGGCGACGCGCGTCGTGGCTTCCGCGAGGCCGACATCGTCGTGGACGCCCGCTACACCACGTCCACGCAGCTGCACAACTGCCTCGAGCCGCACGGCGCGGTGGCGCAGTGGGATGGCGAGCGCCTGACCCTCTGGGAGAGCACGCAGGCGATGTTCGACGTACGCAAGGGTGTGGCCAAAGCGATTCGCGCGCGCCTCGACGACGTCCGCGTGATCTGCGACTACATGGGCGGCGGCTTCGGCAGCAAGCTCGGTCACGGGCACTACAGCGAGATCGCCGCGGTGCTGGCGAAACGCCTGGGACGCCCGATCCGCTGCGTCATGGACCGTCGCGAGGAGAACCTGGTCACAGGGAATCGCTCGGCCACGGTGCAGCGCGTGCGAGTCGGGGCGACCAAGGACGGCAAGCTTACGGCGCTCGAGCACGTGGCCTGGTCGGGGACCGGCACCGAGGACGGCTGGGTCGCGTCCACGACCGGTCCGTCCAACGGTCTCTACGAGGTGGCGAACGTGCGCAGCGAACAGTTCTTGGTGCTCACCAACACCGGTCCGTTCTCGGCGTTCCGCGCTCCGGGCTACGTCGAGGGAACGTTCGCGCTGGAGAGCGCGATGGACGAGCTCGCCGACAAGCTGGCGCTGGACCCGCTCGCGCTGCGCCGCAAGAATTACGCGAAGCTCGACCCGCAATCGGGCAAGCACTACTCGCTAAAACGGCTGGATCAGTGCTACTCCCGCGGCGCGGAGCTCGCGGGCTGGTCGCGCCGCAAAGCCGGCGGCACAGCGGGACGTCACGCGTATCTCCGCCGGGGCATGGGCGTGTCGACACAGGTCTGGGGCGGCGGTGGCGGTCCGCCCGCGTACGCCACGATCCATCTCAATGCCGACGGCACCGCCATCGTTCGGGCCGGGCTGCAGGACATCGGCTCCGGCACCAAGACCGCGATCGCCCAGATCGCGGCAGAAGAGCTCTCGCTGCCGCTCGAGCGGGTGCGCCTCTCGATCGGCGAGACCGATGCGCCATACGGACCGGCGTCAGGCGGTTCGATGACCACGGCTTCGCTCGGCCCGGCCGTCCGCCTGGCCGCTGTCGACGTGCGACGCCAGCTCCTCGAGGTCGCGGCGGGACTCATGGAAGTACGCGCTAGCGAGATCCATCTGACCGACGGGCACGCTGTCGCCGGGCGCGGCGGAAAAAAGCTCGCGCTCGACGAGGTCTTCAGTAAGTTGCAGAACTACACCGTCATCGGCCGCGGCTCGCGGCATCCGAATCCCGAAGACGTGCGCCTGCGCAGCTTCGGCGCGCACTTCGCCGAGGTCGAGGTCGACATCCGCACCGGCGCGGTCCGCGTGCTGAAGATCGTGGCCGTCCACCAGATCGGCAGGATCGTGAATCCGCTGAACGCCAAGAGCCAAGTCGAGGGCGGCGTCACGCAAGCGCTGGGCTACGCCGTGAGCGAGGGTCGTGTCCTCGACCGGCTGAGCGGACACGTCATGAACGCGAACCTCGAGGACTACAAGATTCCGACCGTCAAGGACGTGCCCGACATCGTGGTCGAGTTCGTTCCCGATCTCGATCGACGCGCGAACAACCTCGGCGGGATCGGTCTCGGCGAGCCGCCGATCATCCCGACCGCCGCCGCGATCGCGAACGCGGTCGCGAACGCGTGCGGCGCCCGCGTGCGCACGCTGCCGATCACGCCGGCGCGGGTGCTCGAGGCGCTGCGCCGATGAAATCCTTCTCCTACGCCAAGGTCGCGACCGCGGAAGAGGCCGCCGGGCTGCTCAAGCAGCGCAATACGCGTCTGATCGCCGGTGGAACCGATCTCCTCGGCCTGATGAAAGAGCGACTGATCGAGCCGGATCGACTCGTCGACGTCAACGGGATCGCTCAGCTGCGCGGGATCACCGCGACGAAAGAGAACTTCCGCGTCGGCGCCCTGACGACGCTGGCCGAGCTCGCGGCGCACCAAGCCACACCGCTGATCATCAAGGAAGCGCTGGCGGACGCGGCCACACCGCAGCTACGCAACATGGCGACCGTTGGCGGCAACCTGGTGCAACGAAATCGGTGCTGGTACTTCCGTAGCGCGGAGCATCGCTGCTGGCTGAAGGGTGGACCGAGGTGCCTCGCCGTCGACGGGGACAACCGTTATCACGCCATCTACGGCGAGGGCGAATGCCGTCAGGTCACGCCCTCCGATCTGGCTCCGGCCCTGATCGCGCTCGACGCGACGGTCGTCATGCGCACCGACGAGGGTGAGGACTCACTGCCGCTGGCGCAGCTGTACGTCGCGCCCACGGCCCGGCACCGCCGCGAGCACGCGGTCGGAGACGACGATCTGATCCTGGCGGTCCGCATCGGCGGCGATGCGCTGCGACGGCACGCCACGTATCTCAAGTTCATGGAGCGAGCGACCTGGCAATTCGCCGTCGTCAGCGTCGCCGCGAGCGCGAGGCTCGTCGAGGGCAGAGCGCAGGACGTGCGCATCGTCGCCGGCGCGGTCGCGAACATTCCCTGGCGCGTGAAGGCCGCAGAGGATCTGCTCGCCGGCGAGAAGATCGACGACGCCCGCGCGCTTGCCGTTGCGGAGCGATTCGTTCGCGACGCCAGGCCCCTGCGCGACAACGCCTATAAGGTCGCGGTCCTTCGCGAGCTCGTCCGGCGTGCGGTCCTGCGCCTGAAGGACTGAACCCGCGTCAGTTTCGGCGCAAAACGGCCAAGCGACGGCCGTAACGCCGGAGCGGCACCTACTGTTGCGTGGACGTGAGGGTGTCGGCGTTCGTCCTGACCGGGCTGCTGGCCGTGTCCTTAAACCTGCTCGCATCACCGGCGCAGGCAGCGACTCCCAGCGCACCGACGGCGGTGACGACGTGCCTCAAGAAAATAGGACCGGGGATCCCGCCGCCCGCGGCCCCTCCCTTGAAGCTCGGCGGTTTTCACGCCACCTGGTACGGACAGAGCGGCTACATGACGCTCTGTCCGGGCGACACCGAGACGGCGACTGTCGCCTACTACAACTCCGGCTCGCTCGGTTGGGTCCAGGGCAAGATGGGCGAATCGGCCTACCTCGGGACCTGGGGACCCGAACCGGGTCAGGACCGCGCCAGCGCCATCGGCGGCGACGGCTCCAATGGTTCGCCGGTGACCGGCTGGGTCCGGTTCAACCGTCCGGCGATCCAACCCGCGGCGTACGTCGGACCAGGCCAGGTGGCGTGGTTCCAGTTCCCGGTGAAGGCGCCGACGACTCCAGGCATCTATTTCCTGGGGCTGCGGCCGCTCATCGAGGGCGCGACGTGGCTCGAGGATTACGGCGTGTTCTGGGTCATCACCGTCCTCAATCTCGACGGCACGCAACCCGCGTACAAGTGCCAGCAGTGCTGGCCGCTGTCCGGCGCGCCTCTCGTGGGCGCGGACGCCACGCGGCGCCCGCTGTCGGTGAAGATCGACAACGCCTCGATCGCACGTCCGCACTACGGCTTGAGCGACGCTGACATGGTGTGGGAAACGCTGGTCGAGGGCTACATCACCCGACTCAATCTCGTCTTCCAGTCGCATGAATCGGAGACGGTCGGCAGCGTCCGCAGTGGCCGTCTCTTCGACCGCTACCTCACGCCGACGCTCCGCGGCGCCCTGTCGTATTCGGGAGCGACGAACACCGAGCTGTACTGGTTCGAACAGGACGTCAAGACGGGGAGCTACGTCGACATCGGCGCCGCAACGGGCGGCGGCAACGCGTACTACCGCGTGACCTTCCGCGCCATCCCGCACAACGAGTTCACCTCGACCGCCGCGCTCCGCTCGGTTCTTTCGGCGCAGGGCAAGGCCGGTCCGGTCCAGGTGCCGTCGTGGGACTTCTCCCTCCCCAAATTCGAATCGGCCTTTGATCTGAACGGATTCCTCGGCAGTGTGCCGGCCACGACGCTATCGATCCCGTACCGCGGCGGCGTCGACGTGCGCTACGAGTTCGACGTGGCGTCGAAGACGTACGCGCGCTGGCAGGCCGGCGTGCGGGAGATCGACGGCGCCAACGGCAGGCCGGTCGCCCCGAAGAACGTGGTGATCCTAGGCACCGAGATCTGGCAGACGGACATCATCGAGGACATCCTCGGCTCCAAGGGTCTGGACGAGCGCACGACGGGCACCGGCCCGTGCAGCGTGTTCACGCAGGGACGCCGCCAGGATTGCAGTTGGTCACGCGCTACGGTCAACGATCCGTTCGTGCTGACGAACTTCTACGGCAAACGCATCCTGCTGTCGCCGGGCCAGACCTGGTTCCATCTGGTGCCGAAGGACTGGCAGATCCCCTCGAGCTAGCGGAGCACGCCCTCCAGCTTCAGCAGCCAGCGCTTGCGATCGACGCCCCCGGCATATCCGTGCAGCGCACCGTCCGACCCAAGGATGCGATGGCAGGGCACGACGATAGGGATCGGATTCGCGCCGAGCGCGTTCCCGGTGGCGCGCGAGGCGCTGGGGATCCCGGCTTGGGTCGCGATCTCCTGATAGCTGCGAACGCGTCCAAACGGGACGCGCTTCGTCGCCGCGAGGACGCGCCGCTGGAACGGCGTGAGCGCCGAGAGGTCCACCGACAGCTCGAAGCGCGTGCGTTTTCCGGCGAAGTATTCGTCGAGCTCGCGCTTCACCTCGTCGAGGCGCTTGGGCGCACGGAGCACGCCCGGACCGTAACGCGCCACGATGCGGCGGAGATCGCCCTCGTTGGCATCGGCGCCGTAGTGGATCGCCAGCACGCCTTTCGGGCCGATCGCCAGCCACAGCGGTCCGAGCGGGGATTGCATCACGTCGACCGCGACGCGCGCCACGCCTTCAGCGATGGCGCGAGTGGCGAGTCGCTCGCGCGCGTCCGCGAGCAATACGTCGAGCGTCATGACAGGGCCTCCTTCACCTTCTTTGTCGCCTCTGAGACGCGTTTGCGCGCCGCCTCCTCGGAGCACTCGAGCGCGCGTGCCACCTCGTCGTAGGGCAGATCTTGGACGCGGCGCAGGACGAACGCGGCGCGCTCGTGGGGTGGCAGCGCGCGGATCGCGGCCGCCACGTCCGCGGTCGTGACACCGTCGCGCTCGGGCGCGGCGAGCTCGAGGTCGTCAAGGCTCAGCGGTCGCCGGCGACGGCGGCGGGCGTCGATGGCCTTGTTGGTGGCGATGCGGTACAGCCACGCGCGGAGGTGCTCGTCGCGGGCCTTGGCGAAGGCGCGAAACGCCGCCAGGAACGTCTCCTGGAACAAGTCGTCGGCCTCGTCGCGATCTCCGGTCAGCCGTAGGGCATAGGCGAAGATCTCGCGGCCATGCGCCTCGACCAGGTCTTCGAACGTTCGCATTCGTCCTTTGATACAACGACAGCGGGGCTCAGGCTGTGAGCCGGCGCGGCCCTACGCGGAGGGCGATCACACGCCGGATAGTCGCAGTTTCACCGGCTCACGTCCGCGTTCGAAGTACCAGTCCTGGACCCACATCGACCCGTATTTCGCGCGCCACAGGTCGACAAGACGTTTGAGATCGCTCTCGCGATCGCCGCTGGGCTCATAGCGCGCCGCGAGCTCCTGTCCGTCGATCACGATGCGGGCCTCAGGATGCGCGACGAGATTGCGGTGCCAATCGGTCGCGCCGTCCGCGCGCAGCCACACCATCTCGCCGTCGCGCGCGAACCAGACCGTGACCCGGTGCTCTCGACCGCTTCTGCGACCACGAGTGATGAGGACGAGCTCTTCGGCCTCGCCCGGATTAGCTGCCTGCAACCGAACGGTCGAAGATCTGCGGCGACAGCCGCAACGGCTTCGCCGACCCGCCGTACCGCTCGGCTTCGATCTCGGCCAGGATCGCCAGCGCGATCTCTGCGGGCGTCCGGCCCCCGAGATCGAGGCCGATCGGCGCGTGCACGGCGCGGATGCGCTCCTCCGGCACGCCCTCCTCGCGCAGCATCCGTTCGATCAGGATCGTCTTTCGCTTCGATCCGACCAGACCAACGTAGCGCGCCGGCGTGCGCGCCGCGGCGCGGAGGGCGTGCGCGTCCATCTTGTGCCCTCGCGTCGCAACGACGACGAACGTGTTCCAGGCGATGGGCAGCTCCTCGATCGCGCGCACCATGTCCGCGCAGACGACCTCGTCGGCTTCGGGAAGGCGTTCGCGATCGGCGAACTCGGGACGGTCGTCGACCACGACGACGCGAAAATCGAGCAATCGCGCCATGCGCGCGACCGCCGCGCCGACGTGCCCGGCGCCGATCTGCAGCAGCGTCGGCCGGCTGGTCACCGGCTCGAGCAGCACCTCGTGCTCATCGTCGAGTCGTGCGACGCGGGCGGTGCCGCGCGCGAGTGTCTCGTGCGCCAGCGCGACGGCTGGAGCGTCGAAGCGGCCGAGCGATCCGGTCACCGTTCCGGCGCTCTCGACGAGCATGCGTCCGGCCGCGGCGTACTCGCGGCCGCGTCTCGAGAGCAGCGTCACGAGCGCGACCGGCGTTCCGCCGCGAGACGCAGTCAGGAGGTCGTCGAGGAGGTCGCGTTGCGCGGCGCGCAATGCCGCGCGGCCGTGCTCGATCGCGATCCACATCGTGCCGCCGCAGACCAGGCCGGTGTCGAACGCCAGATCCTCGGTCAGCTCGTAGTCGCGGAGCGACGCTTCGCCGGTCTCGAGCACGCGTCGCGCCTCGTCCACGGCGTCGGCTTCGACGCAGCCGCCACCGAGCGTGCCGACGAGGCGGCCGAGATCGTCGGCCAGCAGCTTCGCGCCGACGACCTGTGGCGTGCTGCCGGTGGTGCGGACGACCGTCGCGATCGCGAAGGCTCGCCCTTCGGCGCGAAGCTTGGCGGCGCGCTCGAGGATCTCTCTCATCGCTCCAGGTCCTCCATCGTATCCACGTCCCGTATCACTCCCGGATCGTCGACCTCGAGGTCCTCCCGCTCCGCCGTATGCCGCTTGATGACGTCGTGGAGCGTGTGTCCGGTGCTCTCGGCCAGCACCTCGTCGCGAAGGCGCGACGGCAGCGCGACCGGATGTCCACGCTTCCCGCCATGTCTCGGCGACACGATCCCGCCCGACGTGCAGGCCTGCCGCTCGACGATGTCGCGCACGGTGTCGCTTCTGAGATACGGCATGTCCGCCGGGATGACGAGGTATGCGTCGGCCCAGTCGACGCTCGCGAGCCCGGCCTGTATCGATGAGAGCATGCCGCGCGACGGATCGGCGTTTTCCACGACACGGACTTTCGGCTGACGCAGCGCGCCCAGCGCGCGAAGCTCGACCGCATCCGGCGCGATGACGACGATGGCTGCGGCGACGTGCGGCAGGAGCGCGGCGAGCGTTCGCGCGATGAGGGCTTCGCCGTCCACGTCCGCGAGCAGCTTTCCTCCACCGAAACGTTCGGCCGCGCCGGCCGCGGGCACGATGGCCACGGCGGTCATTCGCGCAGCGAGCGCAGCGTTCGCGCGGTCAGCACGCGCGCGGCGCGCTTGCGTTCGGCGATCGTCCCGGAGGTGTTGTCCATGGGTCTGGCCGCGGCGAAGACGGCCTCGGCGGCCCTCTCGATGGCCTCGTCTTCGAGTCGCGTCCCGATCAGCGCCTCCGAAGCGGCGTCGACGCGCTTCGGGCTTGAGCCCAGTGCGGTGATGGCGACGCGTGCCGCGACCACCTCCGCGCCCTCGCGGCGCACCGCGGCCGCGACGCCGGCGATCGGGAAGTCGAATGCGCCGCGTTCGCGCAGCTTGAGGTATGCGCTCCGCCAGCCACGCGCCGGCGGGAGGCGCACCTCGGTGACGATGTCGCCTCGGGCCAGGCCGAGATAGTTGATCCCGTCCTCGCGGTAGAGCTCGACGATGTCGACCTGGCGCGAGCCGGAGACGTTGGCGATCGTGGCCGTGGCGCCGAGCGCGATGAGCGCCGGCACCGTATCTGCGGAGGCGACGGCCAGACAGCGGGCCGACGAGGGTGCCACACGGCAGACGACCTCGGCGTGCGTCTTCATGCAATAGCCCTCGGCCTTGCGCCAGAACAACGACTGGTCGTACCAGTTGCAGCGCGTGTCGAGACAGAGGTTGCCGCCGAGCGTTCCCATGTTGCGGAGCTGCGGCGTCGAGATGACCGACGCCGCATCGGCGAGAGCGCGGTACTGCTCACGGAGCAGCGCATGCTCAGCGATCGCGGTCAAGGTCGCGCCGGCCCCGATCCGCACGCCGTCGCCGTTGCTGATGTTGCCGTCAACGACGCGACGCAGCGAGACCAGCGTCCGCGGGACGAACTGGCGCCGCTTCATCTTGGGATAGACGTCGGTGCCGCCGGCGACGGCCATGGCGTTCGGATCGGCCAGGAGTGCGGCGGCTTCAGCGGCCGTCGTCGGCGTCGCGAAATCGAAGCGTGGCAAGCGCAGCATCAGCTCACCCCGGTCCGCTTCTGCTCGCGCTTCTCCGTGGTGGCTCGGAGCCGGCGCATCGCTCGACTCGGATCGTGTCCGCCGCCGAGGCCGTCGGGGCCGACACGCGCCTTCTTCTTCGCCAGCGCGTCCAGGACCTTCGCGGCGGTGATCGGAGTCTCGTCGAAGCGGATGCCGATCGCGTCGTACACCGCATTGGCCAGCGCCGGGATGACCGGATTGAGCGGCCCCTCGCCCGCTTCCTTCGCGCCGTACGGGCCTTCCGAGTCGATGGTCTCGACGAGAATGGCCTCGAGCTCGGGCGTGTCTTTGGAGGTCGGCAGCTTGTAGTCGAGGAGCGACGGCTTCTTGTGCAGCCCGCCGCGGAAGACCTGCTCCTCCATCAGTATCTCGCCCATGCCCATGTAGGCCGAACCCTCGATCTGTCCCTCGGTGTTGACCGGGTTCAGTGCGCGACCGCAATCGTGCGCCACGACGATCTTGTTGACCGTGATGCGGCCGGTCTCCTCGTCGACCGAGACGTCGGCGACACAGGCTGAGTACGAGTACGCCGGCGACGGGCCGACGCCCGACCCCTTGTAGTTGCCGGCGAGCTTCGGCGGCGTGTAGTAGCCGCGCGCCGAGAGTGTGCCGTGCTTCGACTCGGCGGCAACGACGGCGTCGACGAAGGACAGGAACCGCTCCGGATCCTTGGTGTCGTAGATCCGGCGGAAGGCGCAACCGAGCCGATCCGCCGGGACCTCGAGCTTCGCTGCCGCGATCTGGAGCAGCGTCCGCCGGAGCTCCGACGCCGCCATCCGGACGGCGTTGCCGGCCATGAACGTGACGCGGCTCGAGTACGACCCGAGGTCGACGGGGGAAAGTGCGGTGTCGCCGGAGACGACGTAGCACCCCGAGCTCCTCGGCCGCGACGGACGCCAGCATCATGTCCGATCCCTGCCCGATCTCGCTCGTGCCGCACGACACCAGCACGCCGCCGCCGCGGTCGAGCGTGACGATCGCGCCGGAGTGCGGCATGTCGTTCCAGTAGATGGGCAGACCGGCGCCGGAGATGTACGCGCTGCCGGCGATGCCAAGGCCGCGGCCAACGACCTTGGGCCGATCGCGATAGCCGGTCGCGGTGGCCGCCCGCTCGAGCGCCTCGCCGAGCCCCATCGAGGTGACCCGCAGCTCGTTGATCGTCTTCGAGTGCGGTGGCTGGAGATTCCGCAGCCGCAGCTCCAGTGGGTCGATGCCGAGATCCGCGGCGAGCTTGTCCATCTGGCATTCGAACCCGTAGCGCGGCTGTGTCGAGCCGTGGCCGCGCTTCGGCCCGCAGGGCGGCTTGTTGGTGTAGACGCGCGTGCCGTCGAACTTGTACGCGGGGATCTTGTAGGTGACGGTCAGCAGCGCGCCGGTGTAGTAGGTGGTCGCGATGCCATACGAGGCGTAGGCGCCGCCGTCGAGATACGACTGGTAGTGGACGGCGGTGATGCTGCCGTCCTTCCGCACCCCGGTGCGGATGCGCATCTTCACCGGATGCCGGCCGCGATGCGCGTAGAAGACCTCCTCGCGATCGAGCGTGATCTTCACCGGCCGCCCGGTCCGCATCGAGAGCCAGCAGGCCGCGAACTCATGACCGAAGGGGTCGGACTTTCCGCCGAACGCGCCGCCGTTCGGGGTCGCGATCACGCGAATGTGCGAGCGCGGAAGTCCGAGGACCTTCTCCAGCTCGCGATGCAGGTAGTGGGGCACCTGGGTCGAGGTCCAGAGCGTGAGCTTGCCGTCGGGCTCGAAGTTCGCGACCGCCGAGTGCTGCTCGATGGGGGCGTGCGTGTTGCCTTCGAAGAAGAACCAGTCGTCGCGGACGTGCTCGGCTCGCGCGAAGCCGCCCTCGAGATCGCCGAACTCGAGATGCACCTCCTTGAAGATGTTGGCCCGATTCGGTGAGTCCTCGTGAATTCGCACGTCGCCGCGCGTCAGCGCGTCGTCCAGGGTGAGGATCGGTTCCAGCGGCTCGTACTCGACGTCGATCAGCGACAGCGCCTCGAAGGCGGTGTCCTCGTCCAGCGCGGCGATAGCGGCGACGGGCTCGCCGACGTAACGGACCTTGTCGACCGCCAGCGCCGTCTCATCCTGCGTCGAGGGCATGATGCCCATCTTCTGCGGCATGTCCGCCCCGGTGCAGCCCGCCACCACGCCGGGATACGCGAGCGCGCGTGACAGATCGACGCGGACGATGCGCGCATGCGGCTCTGTCGAACGAAGCAACTTGCCGAACAGCAGACGCGGCAGCGCGATGTCATCCGCGTACTTCGCGGTTCCGGTGAGATGCTCCCACACATTCACCTTCGGCAGTCGGCGTCCGATGACCGAGAGGTCGCTCATTTCGACCTGGCCGCGGCCGCGGCGCGATCGATCGCCTCGTAGATCGCGGTGTAGCCGGTGCAGCGGCAAAGGTTGCCGCTGATGGCCTCGGCCATCTGGGCTCGATCGGGTCGCGGATTGCGGTCGAGCAACGCTTTCGCCGCGAGGAGGATCCCCGGCGTGCAGTAGCCGCACTGCGCGGCGCCCTCCTCGGCGAACGCGGTCTGGAGCGGATGCAGCTCGTTTCCGGTGGCGAGTCCTTCCACCGTCGTGATCTCGTGGCCCTGACTCTCGAGAGCCAGCGTCAGACACGAGTACACCGGTGCACCGTCGATCAGCACCGTGCACGCGCCGCACTCGCCGAGCTCGCAGCCGTGCTTGGTTCCGGTGAGGCCGCACTCTTCGCGCAGCACCTCGAGCAGCGTGTGATGCGGCGGCGCGGCGACCTCATAACGCTGGCCGTTCACGTCGAGCGCGACGAGCGTTCGATCCGTCACGCCGCCCGCCCCGCCAGTTTCGCGCTGACCTCGGCAGCGCGGGCCGCCACGAGCCTCGCCACCTGACGCAGACGCCCGAGAGGCAGCCGCGACTTGAAGCCGACGACGATCAGGACCGCGACCTTGCGACCGTCGGCGTCGACGATCGGAGCCGCGGCCGCGCGGACGCCTTCGAGATACTCCTCGTCGTCAAGGCCCAGCTCCTCGCCGTTCTCGAGCACCTTGCCGTGCGCGCCGACACCCAAGGGCAGGCGCCAACCGATGCGGCCGCTCATGTGGGGATCGCTCGCGGACTCGACCACGTCGGTGATGACGATCTCGTGAGAGTCGACGACGCCGAGGAAGGCGGTCTCGCCTGCCTCACGCGACAGGGACACGAGGGCGCCATGGGCGAGGCGACGGAGGCCAGGTCGTGCGGCGCGCGCACGAAAGTGCCCGCTGTCCTCCCGGCTGACGAGATCATGGGCCTCGAGCGTCAAGAGGATGTCGCGCACCGTGCCCTTGGATGCGCCGATCCGCCTGGCCAGATCGGAGATGCCCGAGGCTTCACCGTCGCGCAGCTCGGCCAGCAGCCGAGCGGCCTTGTCTACCGCGGGAACGTGCCGGTAAGACGTCGAGGTCGTCATCCGTACGGCTCAGGATACGCCGTACCGTCTACAGCACGACAGATGACGGTCGCTCATCAGGCCGGTCGGCGGGCGACCGTCGGCCCACCGGTACACTGGCATCTCGACCTACGGGGATAGGGGGAAGCATGGCGAAGGAAGCACTCGACCTGTGGTCCGAGGAGCTGGCGAAAGCGTTCCGTGGGAGCGGCCCCGACGTCACAGAGCGTTCGGTCTTCGGCGGGCGGGCGTTCCTTGTCGGCGGGACGCTTGTCGCCGTCGTCGAGAACGTGTCCGGGCAATTGCGGACGCGCTTCCGCGAAGACCTCCGTGCGGAGCTTGAGGGCCGAACACACTTCAATCCGGCGAGTCCGCTGCCCATGCTGCTCGTCGTCACCGAGGACGATCGTGACTACGCGATCTCGCTCGCTCCAATGGCGTACGACCGTGCCCGCAACGGTTCGCCACGGCCGGCGGCGACGACGCAACGGACAGTGGGGGCGACCGCTGCCGAGCCGGTGAGGCGCCGCCGGGCGCGATGACCCGCGCCGACGAGCACGTCTCGCCGGACGAGCGACAGGCCTCGCAACTGCAGCGGCTCCGAGCCGGTCTCGATGCCGTGCTCCCGACGAACGCGTTCTACCAGCGGAAGCTTTCGGGACTCGCGACCGCTGATCTGCGCTCGCCAGCGGACCTGAACGCGTTGCCGTTCACGACCAAAGCGGAGCTCGTGCGCGATCAGCTGGAGCATCCGCCATTCGGCACCAACCTCACGTATCCGCTGGATCGATATGTCCGCGTGCATCAGACGAGCGGCACTACGGGCGTGCCGCTTCGCGTTCTGGACACCGAAGAATCCTGGCGCTGGTGGGCGCACCTGTGGACCTACGTGTACGGCGCGGCCGGCGTCACGGCAGGCGATCGCGTCTACCTCTGTTTTGGCTTCGGGCCCTTCATCGGCTTTTGGGCTGCTCTCGAAGGCGCGCGCGTGATCGGCGCGCTGGCCATCTCCGGCGGCAGCCAGAACACAGCCGAGCGTCTGCGCGGGATCGTCGCGCTTGGCGCGACTGTCGTCCTCGCCACGCCCACGTACGCGCTGCGCCTGGCGGAGGTGGCCCGAGAGCAGGGGATCGATCTCGCGGGTTCGGCGGTCCGCGTGACACTCCACGCCGGAGAGCCTGGCGCGTCGATCCCCGAAACGCGGCGACGCATCGAAGCCGCCTTCGGCGCTCGCGCCTTCGATCACACCGGCGCGTCAGAGGTCGGAGCGACCGGTTTCTCGTGCGAAGCCCGCGACGGCGTGCACCTGATCGAGAGCCAGTTCATCGTCGAAGTCCTCGATCCGGCGAGCGGCGCGCCGGTCCGCTCCGGCGGCGAGGGCGAGCTGGTGCTCACGAATCTGGGGCGCTGGGGGCAGCCGGCGATCCGCTATCGCACCGGCGATCGCGTCCGACCGGTGTGGGACGCGTGCTCCTGCGGTCGCACGTTCATGCGCCTCCGCGGTGGCATCCTCGGCCGGGTCGACGACATGATCACGATCCGAGGCGTGAATGTGTTTCCCAGCGCGCTCGAAAGCATCGTCCGTCGCTTTCCCGAGATCGGCGAGTTCCAGCTCGAAGTGCGGCCGGAGCGCGGCATGGACGAGCTTTTTCTTCGGCTCGAGGTCGGCGACGGAGTGCGAGCGGAGGACGTGTGTCGGCGCGTCGCCGACACGGTGCACGCCGACCTTTCGCTGCGCTGTCGGGTCGAGGCTGTCGCGCTTGGTTCGCTCCCGCGTTTCGAGCTAAAGACACGCCGCCTGATACGCCGCGAGGGGTCAGCGACATGATGCCCTGGATCCTCTTCGGCGCGCCCACGCCGACGCCGGACGGCCGAGGATCTCTATCAGCGGCGCGTGACGTGATTCTCGGCGGAGATGCGTGAGGACGCGCGGCGATTCGGTTGTCGGATTCCATCGTGCCTGTTGTGGCATCGGGTTGGTGCCGTTGCCCTGATCGCCTGCTCGCGCGGGGTAAGCTTCAGGGGCCATGGCGACCGCGGTCGGCTTCGACGGATTCCCAAAAGAAGCCCAACGCTTTCTGGCCTCGCTCGGCAAGAACAACCGCAAGGCCTGGTTCGACGCCCACCGCGAGGACTACGAGCGCTACTTGCTCGAGCCGGCGATCGCGTTCGTCAGCGAGCTCGGTCCTCGTCTGCGCAAGATCGATCCGGCGATACGGGCGGAGCCGCGGATCAACGGTTCTATCGGACGCATCAATCGCGATACCCGCTTCGCCAAGGACAAGAGCCCGTACAAGGATCATCTGAACCTGTGGTTCTGGCAGGGCCCGGGCAAGCGCGGCGACGCGGTCGGCTACTACTGGGCGCTACATCCGAGCACGCTGGTACTCGGCGTCGGCTTCCACATGTTCGAGCCGAAATTGCTGTCGCGTTACCGGGACGCGGTGGCGGATCCGAAACGGGGCGGCGCCCTGGTCAGAGCTGTGGCCGACGCGCGGAAGAACGGCTACGACGTCGGCGGCGCCGCCTACAAGCGCATGCCGTCGGGTTACGACGTGGACGGCGCACGCGCGCCATTGCTCCTGCACAACGGTCTGTGGGTCGGCACCGAGCTGCGGTCGCCGCCTGAAGTGCAGTCCCCGAAGCTCGTGGAGCTCACTTATCAGCATTTCCGGCGCATGGAGCCGGTCCGCGGCTGGCTGTTGGAGTTGACCCGGCCCTAGTCGCAGATCGGTAGCGGCCGGGTATCAGGTCGTCATTACGGGTGGCGCGCGGCGGCTCGGGCATCGGCGACGATGGCGACATGCGACGCGCTGTCCTGCTTATCTTCGTCCTCTCGGGCGCGGCCGGTCTTGTGTACGAGGTCGTCTGGGCGCGCGAGCTGGTGCTCGTTTTCGGCAACACCACGCAGGCCGTGTCCGCGATCCTCACCGGTTTCTTCGCCGGCATGGCGCTCGGCAGCGCCGCCGGCGGCCGTCTGGCCGATCGTGTCCGCTCCCCGCTGCGGCTCTACGGTCTGCTCGAGATCGCGATCGCGGCGGTCGCCCTCGCGACGCCGGTGTTGTTCTCCGTGGTGCGCGCGTCGTACCGCGAGGCGTATCCGCTCTTGGAGAACACGCCTCTGGCCCTCGCGCTCGTACGCTTCGGGCTCTCGCTCGTCGCCCTGGCGCCCGCCACGGTGCTGATGGGCGCGACGCTGCCGACTCTGTCGCGACATCTGGCGCGCGCGCGGGAGGACGTCAGCGAGGCTTTTGGCCGGCTCTACGCCGCGAATACGGTCGGCGCGATCGTCGGCGCCGCGGCCAGCGGCTTCGTGCTCATCGAGCTGCTGGGCCTCTCCGGCGCACTGGTGGTCGGCGCCGGATGTTCGCTCGTCGCCGGCGCGGTGGCGTTGATGCTCGCGCGCGCGACACCACAGCGAACGGTGACGGTGACGACGCTGGCTGCGGGACGCGAACGTCGCCTCGCGCTCGTGGTCGCGTTCGTCTCCGGGCTCACCTCGCTCGGTTACCAGGTTTTGTGGACGCGGCTCCTGTCGTCGGGGACGGGGAACACGACCTATGTGTTCACCACGATCCTGGTCCTGTTCCTCGTTGGGATCGCCGTCGGCGCGCTGCTGTTCAGCGCCGGTCTTGGTCGCGGCGGACGGCCGACGACCTGGCTCGGGGTCTGTCAGCTCGCGGTCGGCGCGATCGCGCTAACCGGCACGGTGCTGATCGGTGGCGGCATCGTCGACCTTTCGCTCGAAGCCGCGCCCCTGCTGACGGTGTTGCCTGCGACGCTGGTCATGGGCCTGGCCTTGCCGATCGCGTCGGGATTGGTCGCGCAGCGCGACGAGCGCATCGGCACCGACACCGGGCTGCTGCTCGGCGCGAACACGCTCGGCATCGTCATCGGCACGTTCGTCGTCCCATTCGTGCTCGTGCCGGCGATCGGCTCACCGCGCTCGGCGGCATGCCTGGCGATCGTGAACCTCGTGCTCGGCGCTGTGCTGCTCGGCCTGCGACAGCAGGCGCGTGCGGCGATCGGGCCGGCTTTGGTGGCGGCGTCGGTCGTGGTGCTGGCGGTGGGGTCCCCGCTGCTGATCGACCCAGGCGCGGCGCGCATCGCCCGTGGCGGCGGTCAGCTCTTCGCCTCCGGCGAGGACGAGATCGCGTCGGTGCAATCCGGTCAGATCCGCAACGATCTGCACCTGTGGGTCGCCGGGACATCCATGACGGCCTTGACCATCGATGCGAAATTCATGGCGCTGCTTCCGGTCATGGTGCGTCCCGATGCTCGGTCCGCGCTGGTGATCGCCTTCGGTATGGGCTCGAGCTACCGCGCCGCGCTGGAGGCGGGCATGACGGTCGTCGGTGTCGAGCTCGTGCCGACCGTCCCGCGGATGTTCCGCTACTACTACTCCGATGCCGACGCTGTCCTGGAGAACCCGCGCGGACGTCTCGTCATCGCCGACGGCCGCAATCACGTCGAGCTCACGCATGACCGCTACGACGTCGTCATCGTCGATCCGCCGCCACCGATCCGCAGTGCTGGGACCGCGGTGCTGTATTCGCGGGAGTTCTACGCGGCTTCGGCCGCGCGACTCAGCGACAGCGGCGTGATGATGGAGTGGATGCCGTACCTGCAGACGATGGATGAATTCCGCTCGCACGTGCGCACCTTTGCCGACGTCTTCCCGAATCTGCTGATCGCGCTCGGTCCGGGGCACAGCGGCGTGTTCATGCTCGGTTCGCGCAGCGCGGTCGCGCTGGCGCCGTCGGCGGTCCGGAGTGTGCTCGCGCGTCCGGGCATCGGCGAGGATCTCTCGGCCACGCCCGATGCGCATGGCCGTGCGCCTGGTTCGTGGGCGGACCTGGTGCCCGCGATGGTGTGGCTCGCGGGTGACGATGCCAGGCGCTTCGCCGGCGACGCGCCGCCCATCACCGACGATCGGCCGCTGACCGAGTACTTCTTGCTCCGCGACCTCTTCGGCCGGCCGTCACCGCAGATGACCGAGGCCCAGCTGCGCGCCGCTGCCGTGATCCGCTGAGGCCGATGCCCCGATACTGGCCCGAGGACTTCGACGCGCGTAAGCGCGGACAGGATTGTCCGTTCTGCGCTGCCGGACGTGTCGAGGAGGATCGCTTCGGGGCACGGATCTTCGCCGGTGGCGTCTCGGACGCGTATCTCCACCGCGCCGACGTCCAGCGTGGGTACACGATCGTCGTCTGGCGCGGGCGGCACGTGGCCGACCCGACGGAGCTGTCCGATGACGAAGCCGGCGCGTACTGGCGGGAGGTCCTTCACGTCGGTCGCGCGCTGGAGCGTCAGTACCAGCCGCTGAAGCTGAACTTCGAGATGCTCGGCAACAGCGTGCCGCACCTGCACACGCATGTCGTCCCTCGCTATCCGATCGACGAGAACCCTGGCGGACCGCCGCGGTTCATGCTGTCGGACAAGCGGCACCGGCCCATTCCCGAGGCCCGCTTCCGCGAGGAGCTGGCGTCGCTGCGTGCGTTGCTGCGCGTCAGCCCACCGGCGCAAGCACAAACAAGAACAGATCGAACAGCACGTGCGACACGATCACCGGGAACAGGCGCCGTCGCAGTGCGAAGATCATCGACCACACGAAGCCCGCGACGACGGCCGCGAGGATGATCGCGACGTTCTGTGTCACGAGGTGCACCGAGCCATAGAGCGCGGTGCCGACGAGCACGCTTGCGCCATCGCCGAGCCGCGACGACAGGGCCCAGTTCACCAAGCCGCGCCAATACAGCTCTTCTCCCGGCCCGATGACGAATACCAGAAGCACCGCGATCAGCGCCAGCGGCGCCTGAGATCGCAGGTCGTAGATCGCCGAGATCTCGCTGCCGGAGACCGGGCGGATGAAACGGACGAGCTTGTCGCCGACCCAGAAGGTCGCGTAGAGGCCGGCAAAGCTCCCGACTCCGATGGCCAGGTCCAGGCCATCCGCCGGCGCGCCGTACAGCGCCAGCCCGCGGATGACGACGGCCAGGACCGCGAGCACGAATACGCCGGCCGCCATCGCGGTCCAGAACTGCTGCTTGTTGAAATAGAAGGCGTTCGCGAAGAGCAACGCCGCGATCGGGAACGTGGCCAGCGCCAGCCAGACCCGCGCATCCGCTTGCCGTCGCATTCGCCGAACAAGCTAGCGCGACGCCCGGTGGTCTAGTGGTGGCAGGCCTTCGCGGTGCCCGACTGGTCGCCGGTCTTGAAGGACTGTCCGCAGCCACAGGTCGAGACGGCGTTGGGATTGCGCAGCGCGAAGCCGCCGCCCATCAATGCGTCGACGAAGTCGATCTCGGCGCCCTTCAGGTACATCGCGCTCATCGGGTCGACGACGACGCGGACGCCCTCGTGATCGACGACGCTGTCGCCCTCCTCGACCGATTCGGCGAAGGTCATGCCATAGCTGAAGCCGGAGCACCCGCCCGGCGTGACGTATACGCGTAACGCCAGATCGCGCTGCTGCTGGCCGGCGATGATCTCCTTGAGCTTGTCGCTGGCTCGCGAGGTCAGCGAGATCAGGCCTGGAGCGGTCTCTAGTGCCAAGGTTCGTTCACCTCCTGCGGTTCGTATCGACTATAGCCGAGGGCGCCGGTCGGGAACAGACAAAGCCTAAGATTCCCCGGCAATATGGCCACTTCCAGACCATCCCTACACCACGTGCAAGTCTTCTACCCACCCGGACAAGAGAGCGCCGCGCGGCGTTTCTATGGCCAGTTTCTGGGTCTGAAAGAACTGTCGCGTCCGTCGACGCTCGCGGACCGCGCGGGCTTGTGGTTCGAAGCCGGCACCGGACACGTGCACCTCTCCGCGCAGGATGAGTTGGCGCTCAATCCGCGGCGGCACTTCGCCTTGCGCGTGAACGATCTGTCCGAGACCGCCGAACGCCTTCGTGCGCGCGGCGTGCCTTTCGAGGAGGCCGATCCGATACCCGGCTGGCGTCGCGTCTATGTCTTCGATCCCTTCGGTAACAAGATCGAGTTGGACGAGATCCCGGACTAGCGCCGCCGGCACCGGCGCGGAGCAGCGTGGGCGCCGAGCTGGCGTCAAAGTGCACCTGGCCGCATGGCCTGCCGGTACGATCGAGTTCGTGAGCGAGTTCCGCTTTTCGCCTCGTCCGAATCGGGCCGGAGACATTCGCTGGCGCGAGTGGGGCAGCGCCGCCTTCAACGAGGCGTCGCTGACGCGGCGTCCGGTGCTGCTCGGGATCTCAGCGGTCTGGTGCCACTGGTGCCACGTGATGGACGAGACCACGTATTCGGATCCGGACGTCATCCGGCTGATCAACGATCGCTACGTGCCCGTCCGCGTCGACAACGACAAACGTCCTGACGTCAATCGCCGCTACAACATGGGTGGCTGGCCCACCACGGCGTTCCTCACTCCCGACGGCGAGATCATTACCGGCGGCACCTACCTGCCTCCGGACGTCATGCGTCAGTACCTATCGCAGGTCGCGGACGTCTACCGCGACCGACGTGCGGAGATGGATCAGCGCGTGTCGGAGCTTCGGCTGCACGACGCTCAGGCTCGCGGCGCGCATGCCGGCCCGCTCTCCAGCGCGATCGTCGACGAGGTCCTGTCGGTGACCACCGGCGCATTCGATCCGGAATTCGGCGGCTTTGGTCGCGAGCCGAAGTTTCCGCAGCCGAACGTGCTTCGCCTTGTCCTCGACGAGTACCGCCGTCGTCGCGACGGCGATCTCGCGGCCATGTTGCGACAGACGCTCGGCGCCATGTCGTCCGGAGGTATGTACGATCATGTCGCCGGCGGATTCTTCCGTTATGCGACGCAGCGCGACTGGAGCGTGCCGCACTACGAAAAGATGCTCGAGGACAACAGCGAGCTGCTGGCGCTCTATGCCGAGGCCCATCGCACCTTCCCCGACGCTGGCTACGACCGCGTCGCGCAAGACGTCTCGCGGTGGATGCGCGAGGTATTGCTGCGGCGCGAAGCGCACCTCTTCGGTGGCTCGCAGGATGCCGACGAGCACTACTACACGCTCGACGCGCAGGGCCGCGCGAAACTGCCGGCGCCCTACGTCGATCCGGTCCTGTACACGAACTGGAACGCGCTGGCCGCCTCCGGCCATGTCGCCCTGTCCATCGCGACCGGCGCCGCGGCGTCGCTGTCCGTGGCCGCGACGACGCTGGCCGCGTTGCGCGCGCGCCTTTGGGACCAGCCCGTCGGCACGTACCACTTCGACGCCGGCGACGGGCCGCGCCTCCCGGCACTTCTGACCGACGCGGCGGCGCTTCTCGCCGCGCAGCTCGACCTCTACGAAGCGGGTGCTGGGGCGACCGCGCTCGAGTTCGCGCGCCAGATCGCGCAACATGTGGTCTCGCTGGAAGATGCCGACGTCGGCGGCTTCAGCGACGCGGCGGGTCGCGACGAGCCTGGACGCGTGGCGCGGCCAGAACGGCCGATCGAGGACAACGCGCTCGCGGCCGATTCGCTGCTGCGCCTTGCGACGCTCACCGGCGAAGAGCGGTGGCGCGAGCTCGCCGTCCGCGCGCTGCGGTCTTTCGCCGGCGGGTACCGCGAGTGGGGCCAGTTCGCCGCGCCATATGCCCGCGCGGTCGCGCGCGCCATCGCCGAGCCCCTGCACATCGTGGTCGTCGGACCGGGAAGCGACGCTCGTGCTGACGCGTTGTGGCGAACGGCCGTCCGCGTCGACGACCCGGCCGGTGTCGTCGAGCGGCTCGATCCCGCGCAAGACCGCGTCCGCATGGACCAGCTCGGATATCCGGCCTCCAGCGTGGCCGCGTATGTGTGCGTCGGCTCGGTGTGCTCCGCGCCGATCGCTGAGGACGTCGCGCTCCGCGCCGAGCTCGACCGCGCAAGGACGCGGTTCGGCGCGGTCGCGCGTTAGCGCGGCCTAGTAGCCGTAGTAGTCCGACGGCGAACCGCTCGCCATCGGGTACGTCTTGCCGGGGTCATCCGTGCCCGCTACCGGGACCGCGCTTTGGCTCGCGCTCGGCGTGGCGGTCTGGACGCTCGGCGCTCCGGCGCCCCCACACGCGGCCGTGAACAGCGCGAGCATCGCGGTCAAAGCCAGCAAGGTCTGCCTCACACCAGGTTTACGCGCGACGTGCTGCGGCGGACGTCGTCGGGACGGAGCGGCCGTCTTTCCATACCGCCGCCACCTGCCAGCAGGCGCGGACGTCGGAGAGCGGATCGCCCTTCACCGCCACCAGGTCGGCGCGCGCGCCCGGCCGGATCCGTCCGATGTCGTCGCGCCCGACGACATCCGCGGCGACGCTCGTCGCGGCTGCGAGAGCGCGCTCCGGCGTCATGCCGATCTCGACGAGCGCCTCGAGCTCCGTGCCGAAACGCTCGGCGTAGTTGAACGGCGTTCCGGCGTCGGTCCCGGCGGCGACTTTGACGCCGGCGCGAATGGCGTCACGGATTCCCTGTTGATGCCGCTCCGTGAGCGCGCTGGCTCGCGCGAGCACATCCGGCGCGAGCCGCTCTCGGTTCGAGAGGATCGCTTTCAGTGCGGCGAAGGTCGGCACCAGCGCCACACCCTTGTCCTTGCACAGGCGGATCGCTTCGGCGTCCAGGAGGGTCGCGTGCTCGATCGAATCGACGCCAGCCTCAATCGCGATCTTCGCGCCCTTCGTGGCATGCGCGTGGGTCGTCACGCGCAGATGCCGGGAGTGCGCTTCTTCGACCGCGGCGGTCGTCTCTTCGAGTGTCAGCTGGGCCACGTCCGGATGTGCCCCGGTGCCCAGCACGCCGCCGGTGGAGAAGATCTTGATCACGCTCGCGCCGGCGAAGAGCTGTTCGCGCACGGCCTTTCTTATCTCGTCCGGCCCGTCCGCTTGACGTCCGATCTGCCAGCCATGTCCGCCGGTCGAGGTGATGCCGCGCCCCGCGGCGATGACGTTCGGCCCGATGAGCTCGCCGGCGGCGATGGCCCGGCCGAGCACGATCGCGGCCGAGGTCGGAGCGCCGAGATCGCGGACGGTGGTCACGCCGGCGGCGAGTGAGCGCAGCGCATTGACGGTCGCGCGCAGCGCGAGCTCCGCATCGCTGCCCCGCGTCTCGACGTCGAAATCCGGACCGCCGCTGACCGTGAGATGGATGTGACAGTTGATCAGGCCCGGTAGCAGCGTCGTGCCGTCGGGAGTCCGCAGCTCGTTCGCGCCTTTGGCCTCTCCCGGGACGCGCGAGCGCTGTCCGGTCCAGCTGATCCGTCCGTCGACGATCAGCACCGCAGCGTCGGTCTGCGCGCGTTCGCCGTCGTACAGGCGATCGGCGAACAGCAGCTGCGCGGTCACGCCGAGAGGCTAGTCCACGAGCCGGTCGCGCGCCGCGCTGCTAGGCGCTCTTGCCGAGCCGGTTCAGTAGTGGCGATTCGGCGCGTGGTTCGACCTTCGTCGCTCGCTCCGGAGGGAGCTTTCCCTCGAGCAGATATGCCGCGAGCAGCGATGTGTCGGCGTCGAGGACCGGGACGTGTCTCGTATTCGCGATCGGCGGTGGCACATCCCGCGCGGCGTTCGAGTGGACCCGCACGCACGCGACCCGTTTGCCGACGTCAAGTCCCGCGGTGATCGCCCACGTCGCCCACGCGCTCGCGATCGAGGTCGTTCCGAGGAGGCACACGATCGCGTCGGCCGAAGCGACTCGCGATCGCGATTCCTGGACCAGCCAGCTCGGAACGCTGCCGAAGGAGAACGCCGGAGCGAAATGATCGAGCGTCGTCCCGGGGATCACGGCGCCGAGCCGCGCGATGAAAACTCTTCCGTCGGCCTCGTCCGCGGGCTCCGAGAGCAGCAGGATGCGTTGCATTCCCATGCGTTCAAAACGCCCGGGACCGCCCGCTGACGACGCGGCTAGGACTTTGGTACCGCCCCAGGTCCCCGTCCGGGCTTCCACCTATCGTCGTCGCTCCGATGAGTCTTGCGCGGCGACTTGCGGCCTCCGGCGCCGTGCTGCCGGATTACGACGGCGGATCGCTGGTGAATGTCGCGGCCTCGCTCCTCGACGCTTTCGGCGCGCGTCGCGACGACGACCCGCGGCCGGTACGAGACCTCGATGCCGGGCTCTTACGTGACGCCGCGGCCGTGGTGCTGATCCTCGTCGACGGCCTCGGCGAGGGACAGCTCCGTCGTGCCGCCGACCGTGGCGACGCTCCGAATCTCGCCCGGCTGCACGAGACGCGATCGCATCCCTTGACCTCGGTCTTCCCGTCGTCGACGGTCTGCGCGCTCGGCTCGCTGGACACGGCGCGGCCTCCGGGAACGCACGCGCTCGTCGCGTACCAGCACTGGCTCGACGAGTTCGACTGCGTCGCGCAGATGCTGCGGTGGGGACCCGCGGACCAGCCACGCTCGTTCGTCGAGCCGCCATGGAATGCGGAGCCGAGGGGCTTCGTACCGCTCGACACCATCGACGCACGGCTCGCGGAGGCCGGCGTGGCCCGATTCCTGATCCAGCCCGCCGTGTTCAAGAGCTCGCCGCTGGTGCGCATGCTTTCGCCCGATTCGACGTACGTTCCCTACCTGGCCACGTCGTCCGCGGCCATCGTCACGCGCCGTCTGCTGCAGGCGCAGGCCAGCCGCCGCGAGCGCACGTTCGCGTTCGTGTACTGGCCGACGCTGGACACGATCGCGCACTTCCTCGGCCCGCGGTCCGAGGAGCACGACGCCGAGCTGCGCGCCATCGATGGTCTCCTGGTCGCGCCGCTCCGCGAGGCTTTGGACGGCCACGTCGTGTTCCTCCTCACCGCCGACCACGGCCACGTCACGCTTGATCTCGATCGTGCCGTGCGGTTCGAAGACCATCCCGAGCTCCTGGCGATGCTGCGCTACCCGCCCGCGGGCGAGCATCGGGTCGCGCTGATGAGCCCGCGCGACGGCGCGCGCGAAGCGGTCCGTAGCTATTGCGCGGAAACGTTCGCGGACGCCATCGTCGCCGACGCCGACGAGGCGTTCGAGCTGGGGTTGTATGGCCGACCGGTCAGCGCGGCCGCGCGGCGGCGCACCGGTGAGGTGCTGTTGATCGCGACGGGTGCGTCGCAGTACTGGTACACGTTCATCCAGAGCGAGCTGGCCGCCCACCGCGGCTCACACGGAGCGCTGTCGTCCGAAGAGATGCGGGTCCCACTCCTGGTGTGGAGCGCGTAGCTCTCTATTCCGCGATCGACGGCAGCCGGCGGTGGCGCCGGAGCAGATGCTCGCGAGCCTGCGCGTCATGCGGGCCGTCGCGATCGGCGAGCCGCTCGGCAATGCGGACTCGATGCTCGGGTTTCTTGTTCCCGCCGAACTTGAACTTGGCGCGTACGTCGACGATCGCGAGCTCGAGACCGCGGATCGCGGCGAGGTTCTTGCCGTAGATCGTGTCACCGGGCTCCGGACGCGCGTATCCGCCTTGCGGTTGGAAGTGTGCGAGCTGCGTCCGGAGGATCGCTGCCAGGGCGTCGGGGTCGTCGATCGCCGACGCGCGACAGATCACCTGCACGGCCGCGTAGTAGCTGGTCGGAATGCCGTATTCGACCGGCGTTCCGGCGTTCGCATTCCAGTCCGTCGGGATGTAGGTGTAGGCGTCGATCACCGCCATCACCACCGCGGGGTTTTCCGCGATCGCCTCCCATACCGGGTTCGGCTTGGCGAGGTGCAGGCGGACGGTGCGCTCGCCATCGAACACGAAATGCGTCGGCACGACGATCGGCACGTCGCGTCCGCGGCCAGCGGCGATGAGCTGACCGAAGTCATGCGCTGACAGGAACGCGCGCCACTCCGTCTCGTCGAGAGCGGCGTCGTGCGGTCGGATCAGCATCCAGCGAGTGTATTCGGCTAGATTCGTCGGGTCGTGGCGCTGAACAGCTATCTCCCTGAAGAAGCCGGAGGACTCGTGGCCGCCGCGGCATTCGACGATGAAGCCGGCGCGATCGGCGGAGTGCGCGCGCTCCACGACGTCGGATTGCGCCGTCAGGATGTCGCTGTCATCGCCAAAGACGGCGCGCGCGCGCGACATGTCGCGACCGAGGCCGGCGCGTACGCACCGCGCCGATCACGCGTGATGCTGCCGTTCCTCGGTGGTCTGCCCAAAGCGGTGCGCATCCGATACGGGAAGGCGCTGGATGAGGGCAAGATCGTGGTCATCGCGGCGTCAGACGGCCAGCCGGCCGACACGCTGGCGACGGTCCTGGAGAGAGTCGCGAAGGGGACGAACGTCGGGACGTGGTGGCAGGAACCGGCGGGGATCTTCCCCCCGCCGGAGGAGGGCGGCCCGCTCTGATCGGTTCGCGGTAGCGTGGCCGCATGAAGCGCGCGCTCGTCGTCGTCGACATGATCGAGGACTTCGTCCATCAGGATGGCGCGCTGTATTGCGGCCCCTCGATGCAGCGCATCACGCCGGTCATCCAGCACGAGCTCGCACGAGCGCGCGGTGCCGGAGAGCTCGTCGTCTATCTCACCGACAATCATCTGCCCGACGACGCTGAGTTCCAGGTCTTCCCGCCGCACGCGATCGTCGGGACCAAGGGGGCCGCGATCGTGCCCGAGGTCGCGCCGCGCGCCGGGGAGATCGTGATCCCCAAGCGCCGCTACTCCGGTTTCTTCGGCACCGACCTCGACATCACGCTGCGCGAGCGGGACGTCGGCGTGATCCGGTTGGTCGGTGACTGCACCAACATCTGCGTCCTCTACACCGCCGCCGACGCGCGGAACCTGGGCTACGCCGTCGAGGTCGTGGCCGAAGGAGTCACCTCCTTCGATGAGGAGGCGCATCGCGACGCATTGCGCGAGCTCGAAAAGACCCTCGGCGCGAAGATCGTTCACGCCTGAGCCGGCGCGCGAAGTCCGGTGTCAGGCGCGCGCCGGGGATAGTTTCGTCCGCTGCTGCGCGACGAGGCTCTCGCTGAAGACGAGGATCGCATCGGCGAGCTCTCGTGGACGCTGGACCGGCGCATCGTGCATCGTGTCCTGGAGCCACGACACGCGTACGTGCGGCAGGCGGCCGACGCGCGTTGCCGCCAGCTCCTTCTGCACCGTCCATTGCGAGCCGGTGCCGTCGCGTGGACGGCACGCCACGATAAGCGCGGGACACGTCAGTGACGCGAGGTCCGCATGCACGTCCTGCTCCCACAGCGAACGCAGGATCTCGAGATGGCGGTCGCGTGTGAGACGCTTCCGCGCGTCGGTGCCTTTGTCCCACTCGAAGAGCGAGCGGCGGATCTCCGCCAGCTGGACGGTATTCGGCACCTCGCTCCAGCCCTCGCGGACGAACTTCTCGATCTGATAGGCGTCGTCGGGGGGCGGCGCCAGCCGCACCAAGGCTTCCTCCCACGACAGATGCGCGTGCAGCTCGACGAGACCGCCGTCGACCAGCACCACGCCCCGCGCGTTTCGACGGGTGATGGCGTGATGCAGCGCGAGGTTTCCGCCGGCGGAGTGCCCGACCAGCACCGGATGTGTGACGCCGTAGCGACGCATGAGCTCGTCGATGTCCGCGGCGAGATCTTCAAGGGCATAACCGAACTCGGGCTTCTCGCTCTCGCCGTGCCCGCGCAGGTCGAAAGCGATGACCTTGTGTTCGGTCTTCAGCAGCGGGACGAGGAGGTCCCAGATCCGGCGCGTCGACCCAAGGCCGTGCAGCAGGATGAAGGTCGGCTCGCCGACGCCGGCGATCGTCGTACCGAAACGCATGCGGCTTACGCGGTGCCCGCGCGCCGTATCGGGCGGAACAGCAGGTAGGCGAGCCAGGTGAAGATCGCGCCCGCCGCGGCACCGGCCAGCGGTTCGAGCACGATGACCGCGCCGAGCACCGCTCCGAGGAACGCGTCGGAAAGTGAATACGTCAGCAGCACGTCGCGGAAGAAGTCCGCCTGCAACAGCGCCTGTGCGATGCCCGCCACCAATCCAGCAACAAATCCGGCAAGGGCGCCGCGCGCCGCGGCGGTGGTCGCCTTAATGCCGGATCGCGCCATCGCGCGACCGAGCGCGCCGTACAGCACCACCATCAGCGCCAGCCCTGCCGAAGCTAGGAGATTCGAGAGGGGCAGGTTTGGCATTCGCGTGGTGGGTGGGACTCGTTCGAGCTCGCGCGCTCCGACGACGGCTTGTGCGATGCCGAAAGCGGCCAACAGCGCCGCGATCCCGAAGCTTTGGCGCAGATACCGCATGGGCAGAGAGGCTAGCCGACGACGGTACCCCCAGCCACGTGGATCTCGGAGAGGAATCGTTTCAACTCGATCGGCTTGTGGAAGACGGCGTCGACGAGCGAGCCCTCGAGCTCTCGTGTGAGCGCCCGTGCACCCGTCACCAGAAGGATGCGGGTGTCGGGGAAGCGCCGGCGCAGTCCCAGGACCAACGAGAGGCCGCGGCCGTCAGGCAACCTCTGGTCGAGCACGACGAGGGAGGGCGGCCGACGGAGCTGTGAGATCAAGCGCTGGGCCGCGGTGACGCTTGCCGCGACGGCGATCTCCCAACCCTCCTCCTCGAGGATCTCGCGGAACAGAGCTGAGACGTCGGGCTCGTCCTCGATGACGAGGGCCAGCGGGAAGCGGTCGTCGTGTGGCACGGCAAGCGGGCGAGGAGCAGGAGCCGTGCCATCGTCGACACGCTCCCGTTATCGACGGCAGTGGAGCTTTTTGGCGTCCTGGTTGGCTTCGCGATCGGTCTCGGGATCTTCCGCGTCTGGCTTCGCAGCGACTAGCCGACCTCGCTGAGCTCGTTCGTCGACAGCCGGTAGCCGAAGCCGCGCGCTGTCTCGACCTCCACGTTCCGGACCTCGGCCCGCCGCATCTTCTTCCGCAGTCGCCCCACGTGCACGTCGACGAGCCGTCCGCCGTCGCCGCCATCGCTGTAGTTCCACACTCGCAGAAGCAGCTCCTCGCGGGAGAGGACTTGTCCAGGGCGTTCGGCTAACGCCGCCAAAAGCTTGAACTCGGTCGGCGTCAGCTCGAGTGCGGTGCCACCCTCCGTGGCACGCATCGCCCCGCGGTCGACCACGAAACGGCCGAAACGGAGGAACGACGGGCGCGGCGGCGGTATCGACAAGGGCAGCTCCAGGCCGTCGTGGTAGGCCGGGTAACCGACTCCGCTTCGGGCCAGCGCCCCTGGCCGGGAGGAGATCCGATCATCGCAGAGGAACACCAGCGGCAGCTCGACCCGACCGCGCAGCTCCTGTGACACGCGAACCGCGTCCGCCGCCGAGAGTGGCAAGTCCACGACCATCGCCTCGTACGAACGCTGACGCAACTTCTCCAGCGCCCCGCGCAGTCCAAGGCACACGTCGGCCTGCAGCCGCGCTCGTTGCAGTTGTTCCACGAGCGGGTCGGCGGCGCGCGCATCGTCGACCACAAGCAGTAGCCGTGCGGCCATCTCTCGTCCGCGCCCGGAAGTTCGCAACATCGATGCCATACCGTCATGAATCCGACGCCGCGACGCAACGTCTTTGCTGCTCGCTAGGTAGGCTGGCTGACGCACGCAACCAACCGCAATCCCACTAGCTCCATCCCCGACGAGCGCCAGTAGATGTAACAGAACGACTACGACGCGATGTCGGACTTATGACGCGGTTGTGGCATAAGCGGGCAATATGGCCGATTCGTGCTCAGCGGGCGACCTGGCACTTCGCGACCTGCCGTCATTGACCAGTCCGTTTGTGCGTTGGTAAGGTCGCGTGCGTTCTCTTTTTCGGCGTCCGGTGGGGATGAGACGCCGCGCGACACATCGGTTGGGAGAGGGTCCGGAGCATAGTGTTGCTTAAACGCCTGTTCGCGCGCGCGTCCGAGATGGACGCTCAGCGCGAATCAAGGCACATCGCCGCCGCGCGCCGACTCTCACGCGCAGCCGTGCGCATCCTCGTGCTCCTGTACATCACCGGAGCGGTCCTCCTGCTCCCCGGTCTCCAGTCAAACCGAACAACGCGCGCTAGCTCGGACGGCGCACAAGCGATAAGCGGCATTGTCAGTGACGATCGCACGACGGTGAGCGCGCACGCGGTCGCGACGGTCGATCGGACCGACCAGGTGGCGGTGCGGAGCTACGTGGCCTCGGCGTCGGACGGGCCGAACATGCTCGATGCGATCGCCAAGCGTTTCGCGGTGAAGCCGGAGACGCTGGCCTACAACAACGGCATTACGTCGCGAGCCCAGGTCTATGTCGGCGAGACGCTACGGATCCCCGCGGTTGACGGCGTGATCTATGAGGTCAAGGACGGCGACACGATTGACGCTGTCGCGGCGAAGTTCGGTGTCGACGCGAAGGCGATCCTCGACGCTAACCGGCTGTACTTCGAGCCACAGAACTTCGCCCCCGGCAAAGAGGTCCTCGTGCCGGTCCCGAGCGCGAGCTTCCCCGACTTCGCGCTTGACGCCGTCGCACGCGTCTCGACGGTCGCTCGCGGGAGCAGCCCTGCCGCCCCGGCAGCGCCGGCGGGCATCGTCACGGCCCCTGTAGCGCATCGCCTGCAGTGGCCGGTGGGTGGCGTCATCACGCAGGGATACTGGGCCGGACATTTGGGCGTCGACATCGCGGCGCCGTACGGCACGCCGATCGGGGCCTCCGACGCGGGCGTGGTCAGCGCGGTGGGTTGGGTGGCCATCGGCGGGCTGCGGGTCTGCGTCGCTCACGATTGGGGCATGACCACCTGCTACTACCACACCTCGGCGACCTACGTGTATGTCGGTCAGCGCGTCGCCCGCGGTCAGGTCGTCGCGGCGATCGGCCTCACCGGCGTGACTACCGGGCCGCACGTCCACTGGGAAGCGAACCTCAACGGCGTTCTGGTCAACGCGCTCGCTTACTAGCCGGTCTCGCTTTCGCGGCGCGTTTCGGTTTCGGCGGCGGCGTCCAGCTGAAGACGCTGGCAGCGTCGCCGACCAACGGCCCGAGCTCCGCCGTCACACGAGGCACGACCCGCTTCACCGCCGTCCAAAGCTCCTTCGGATCGGGCTCTGGGCGCCGAGCCATTTCGCCCGCTTCGATCAGTTGGGCCCACGGAATCTGTGGCGTTCGCTCGCGCAGCGCTGACGAGAGCTTCGCCGCATCCTGACCCATCTCAGACAATCGCTCCGCGATCTTGTGCTGATCGTCGAGGCTCGACAGGAAATACGAGCGCTCATACGTCGCGAAGGCTTGCGCCAGCTGGGCGGACTGAACGATGCTTGCCAGGAGTTTGCGGTCGCGCGCGCTGGCGTAGCCCTTGATGTCGACGACGTCACCCACAGCTCCGCACCTTCATGAGCACGGGCCTCATTGTCGCGCGCGACGCGTCGTTCAGCGATCTTCCGGCGGTACGTAGCGGGCGATCAGCGCTTGAGCGATCAGCGGATCCACCGCCGGCGGACGAAGTATCGCCTTCACGATCACGCGAGGGGTGGCGCGATCGCTCTGCCTCTCAAAATTGAGATCGCGGCGCTCCTCCCGCTCCACGCCTGCTCGCCGAGGCAAGAGGCATGCCATACACGGGGCTGGTCCGAGAGCTATTGAACTAAGCAAAGTTCAATTCCTGCGCCTGCTTGCCCGCCGAGCTAGGCTTGCCTCCTCGATGCCGCGCTCTCGACGTACCGCAAAACGCCGCAGCCCCAGTGTCGACAACGACACGCGGAAGCGCATCGGCCAGCACATCCGCGGGCTTCGCGAAGAACGGCGTATGACCCAGGCGAGCGTCGCCGATCCAGCGTTTACCGCGGCATTCATCAGCATGGTCGAGAGCGGCCGCGCATTGCCCTCGATGAAGAGCCTGCTGCACATCGCGCGGCGTCTCCGCGTTCCGATCAGGCAGACGCTGCCCCCCGACCTTTAGCCAGCGAACGCGGCGCGGGCCAGCGATGGGCGTCGAGGTCGACGCGATCGCCCACGAACGTGACGCCCTCGTCCTCCAGTCGCGCCCGCTGGGACAGGAAGCCGGGTGCGAGCCGCCCGTTGCGGTCCACGACGCGATGACATGGCACCCGTCCGTCGTCGCAGGCCGCAAGGGCCCACCCGACTTCACGTCCGCCGTGGGTGCGACCGAGCAGCAGCGCAACGCTGCCGTATGTGGTCACCCGACCGCGAGGGACGCGTCGGACGACGGCATACGCGCGGTCGGCGAAACGCACCGGGCGCAGGCTAGCGCCGAACTAGCGAGGGATCTTGCCGAAACCGAGCGCTTCGGCCCGGATCAGACGCTCCAGCGCGCGTTCGGGCCCGCCCGGTCGCTGCCGGCGCGGTGCCGTCCGCGGAGAGCGGTGGGCTTTGGGAGCGCGTCGCTCGAGGATCGCCACGCGCTGCGTGGCTGCACGGCCCGTGCCGGGTCGCGACTGGCACGCGGGCTGCGACGGCATCAGGGCATGCCCGTCGTGATCGTTTCCGTCGTCTTCGCGCTGTACGGAGATTTGCGCGCTCTGGCGATCGGCTACACCGACGAAGCCGCGCTGGCTCGGGCGGCGGTGATCTTTGTCGCCTCGCTCGTGGTGCTGCGACTGCTCGGTTCGCTGTTCCGCACCTGGCGGCTACGACGACGGAGCGCTGGTATCGACCAGAGCGTCGTTGCGCCCGCGAGCTCCGAGCCGCCGGCATACCCGCCGCGTCGGGAATATCTGCGCGACGGCGCCGGCCGAAAGGATCGCGCCGCCTAGGCACTGCCCGATCCAGCGGACGTGGCCTGTAGGCTCTTCGAGATGACGGACGCACCGAGACCGCTGCTGATCCACTCCAACTCGTACGACGATCCGGCGATGCTGCATGCCTCCGGCTTTCTCGCGACCGATCCATTCACGTATCTCGAGACGAACGGGCACCGCGTCATCCTGACCAGCGCGCTGGAAGCCGGACGGGCGCGCAAGCAGTCCCGCGCGACGGCGATACGTGAGATGGACGAATTCGGGATCCAGGCGCTGTTGCGGGAGACCAGATCCTGGGACGAGGCCTATGCCGCCGCACTGGACCGGTTCCTCGCCGAATACGGCGTGCGTGACGCGCTCGTGCCGCGCGAGTTCCCGCTGTATCTGGCCGAGCTGTTGCGGAAGCGCGGCGTGAAACTCGAGGTCGCGCCAAAGCTGGGCGAGCAGCGCCGTCGAAAGACCGCGGCCGAGATCGCCGCGATCGAAGAGACCCAGCGCGCGACTGAGGCGGGGTTCGACGAGGCGTTGCGCATGCTGCGCGACGCGGACGTCGCCGGCGACCGATCACTGGTCCTCGACGGAAAGCCGCTGACGGCGGAGCGCGTCCTGGCCGAGATCGAGGTCACCATGCTGGAGCGTGGTTGCGTCGCCGACGACACCATCGCCGCCGGAGGTCCGCACGCGGCCGACCCGCACCAGGTCGGGACCGGTCCCTATCGCGCCAACGAAGCGATCGTAATCGACATCTATCCGCAGTCACGCCGCAGTCGTTTCTTCGCCGACATGACGCGTACGGTCTGCCGCGGTGAGCCGCCCGACGAGATCGTTCGTATGTACGACATCACCCTGCGCGCACAGCACGAGGGCATCGCGATGGTGCGGCCCGGCGTGACCGGTAAGGAGATCCACGAGCGCATCGAGGATCTGTATTTCGACGCCGGCTACGGGACCACGCGAGAGGGTCAGCGCCGCCCCGGTGTCCCGTCGTTCATCCACGGGCTCGGCCACGGTGTCGGGCTCGCGATCCACGAGGCGCCGTCGATCGGGCGCAGCGGCGTGCAGCCACTCGAGCCGGGCGACGTCATCACCATCGAGCCCGGTCTCTATCTCGAGGGCCTCGGCGGCGTGCGAATCGAGGACATGCTCGTCGTCACCGAGACCGGCGCGCGCAATCTCACGCGAGCGGCAAAGGTGCTTCGGCTCGACTCTGGCTAGTTGTGCGGCTGGGTACGCAGCCAGGCCACGGCCGCGTCGCGCACCGTGTCCGTCGGCGCATCCGGCGCACGGGTCACGACCTCGTCCGGCACGACGCCTTTACCGGATAGGTCATCGCGGGTCACGGCGGACTGGATCTTGGCGTACGTATACAGCAGCAGCCCTCCGTCCGGCAGCTCACGCGGGAGCGCGATGCTGATGCAGCCGGCGGTGCCGGCACCAAAGACCCGTCCGGCGCCGTGCTCCTGGATGGCGGAGGCGATGATCTCGGCCCCCGAAGCCGTGTACTGGTCGACGAGCACGGCCAGCGGTTTCTGCCGGGGATAGAACGCCTTCGGGTTCACCGGCTTTGGCACAGCCTGACCATCGCGATCGACCTCGTAGAGCACGTTGCCGCTCTTGATGAAGGTGCTCGCAATCTGCTCCGCCGGATCGAGTAACCCACCGGGATCGCCGCGCAGGTCGAGGATCCATCCGACGGCACCTTCGCGATCCAATCGCGAGAGTGCTGCGGTCAGATCGCCCGGGATGTTGGCGGTGATGTTCTGGATGTTCACGTAGCCGTATTGCGAATCCACGACTTCCTCGACGATGTCCGGTGCGATCAGCGAGGCGCGCGTGATGCTGAGGTCCAGGTCGCTCGCACCTCGAGTGATGACGAGCTTCACCGCGGTGCCCTCGGGGCCCTTGATCAGGTTGGCGACCTCTTCGGCGGTCAAGCCGGAGACGTCCTTCCCGTCCACGCTCTTGATCCGGTCGCCGGTCTTGACGCCGGCCTTTTGCGCCGGGCTGTCCGGGAACACCTGCGTGATCTCCGGCAGCGTCGCCGTGTTCGGCTGCGGCTGCTGGATCCGCGCTCCGATGCCGCTGTAGCGCTGGTTCGAGGGCTGGTTGAAGGTCCTCGCGCGATCGGGATCCAGGTAGTAGGTGTGGCACTCGTGGGTCGATTTCGCCATGCCAGTCACTGCGGCGCGCTCTAGCTCGGTTTTCGCCGCGCCCGGCGATTGCTGCTGCGCCTTGTCCAGATAGGCGGCGAAGGCGCGGAGGTCATCGTCGGTGTTACCGGTGAACGCGGGCGTGTCGCCCGGAACCGTCAGGTTCTGGGCCTGCAAATAGGCAGCAACGTCGCTCACGGCCCCGTCGAGCAGTGTCTTTGACGACGGCTTATTGACCTGATGTTCCACCAGCACGTGGAGCGCCTGCTCCACGGTCGCATAGGTCGTCGTGCTCGCGGGCGCGCTTTCACTGGGGTTGGATTGAAAGGGGAGCGTGATCGTGCAGCCGGACAGAACAAACAGCGCGGCGATCAGCAGACTGACGATTCGGCGCGAGGTCACGGGTTCGAGTGTATCTGCCGGACCCGCGAAGCTAGGCGACTTCCTCCGCCAGCAGTTTGCGCAAACGTCCAAGCGCGCGGAACTGCAGCGCGCGGACGGCACCTTCGTTCTTGCCGAGGACCTTCGCGACTTCCTGTGACGAATAGTTCTCCATGAAACGGAGCAGCAGAACTTCTTGCTGATCGCTGGTGAGCTTCGTCATCGCGCGACGCAGCGCGTCGGCGCGATCGCGCGCCTCGACATGCTCGTGCGCCGTCGGCGATTGATCCGCGACACCGAATGCATCCTCGAGGTCGACGGTCGGCCGCGCGCGACGCATGCGATCGGTGACGGCGTTGCGCGCGATCGTGTACAGCCAGGCCAGAAACGATTTGCCTTGCCAGCGGTAGCGTTTGATGTTCGCGAACGCGCGTGTGAACACCTCGCTTGTCAGGTCCTCAGCGTCAGAGGCGTCGCGCACGCGGTAGAGGAGGTAGCGGTAGACACGATCGACGTACTCGTCGTACAGCTCAGCGAACGCTTCGCGGTCGCCGCCGCGCGCCCTGGTGATCACGTCGGGCGCTTCGTCCGCAGCGGGCTGCGGGATCGTTATCGAAATCTGTGCGATCGTCACTCGATCCCCCTCGTTTAGGTTCGTAAGGCGGTCACCATACGCGGTGATCCCCCGCACACGGAATAGCCCGTTCGTACCAATTCCGTAACTAGCGCGAACGGTCCATGACACGAGAAGGGCCTTGCTTAGTCGCTGACCATACGCTTAGTTCAGGGCTGCTGTCGAGCGCGAATTGCGTGCTGCCTCATTTGAACGTGAGACGCGCAGACAGGCGTCTCGGTGAGGAATGTCGCGGCCGGGACGATCTAGTCCGCAGGTGAAGCGATGGTCGTGTGTTCGCGAAGCCACTCCTGCGGCGAGGCGCAGAAGCCTTCGTAGTCGATGTATTCGGTGATGGTGGGGTTGTCGCCGCAGGCCGGACATTTCGGATCACGATGGAGCTTGACCTCGCGGAAGCTCGTGTCCAAAGCATCGAAGAGCAGGAATCGTCCGACCAGTGGTTCGCCGATGCCGAGCAGGAGCTTCAGCGCCTCATTGGCCTGAAGTGATCCGATGATGCCTGGCAGGACTCCCAGCACACCGGCCTCCTCGCACGACGGCGCGAGTTCGGGAGGTGGCGGCTCGTGGAAGAGGCAGCGATAGCACGGACCCTCGAACGGCTTGAAGACCGTGATCTGTCCTTCGAAGCGGAAGATCGATCCATGGACCACCGGCTTGTGATGTTTGACCGAGGCGTCGTTCACCAGATAGCGAGTCGGGAAGTTATCGGCGCCGTCGACGACGAGATCGTAGAACGGCAGGATGTCGTCGATGTTCGCCGCGGTCAGTCGATCGCGATAGGCGATCACCTTCACGTCCGGATTCAAGCGCGTGAGTGTCTGTCGCGCCGACTCGACTTTCGGCATCCCGATGCGCGAGGTGTCGTGCAGGATCTGTCGCTGCAGGTTGGTGCGATCGACGACGTCGCTATCGATGATCGCAAGCGTCCCGACACCGGCCGCCGCCAAGTAATACGCCGCGGGCGAACCGAGTCCACCCGCTCCGATCAAGAGCACTTTGGAGTCGAGCAGTTTCTGCTGACCCTCGATGCCGACCTGAGGGATGAGGAGATGACGGCTGTAGCGCTGGAGCTGTTCGGTCGAGAGTCTTGATGGCTCTTCGATGGGCAGCCCCGCCTCTTCCCAGGCGACGATGCCGCCGGCCATCGAAGACACATTGGTGTAGCCGAGCTGCTTCAACGCAAAGGCGGCTTTCACCGAGCGGACGCCGGATCGACACTGCATCACCAGCGGTGCGGTCTTGTCCGGGAAGCGTTTCGGGACCTCCTCCGCCACGGTGGCGAGCGGGACGTGCTCGGCGCCGCCGATGTGGCCGGCGTCCCACTCGTGCTGTTCGCGGACGTCGACGATGCGCAGTGTCTTCTCGCGCGCGCGCCGAGCCGCCACATCCCGGGCGGTCTCTTCTTTGATCTGGCGGCGCAACTGCGCGATCGGGTCTTGGGCCATGAGTCAAAAAAGTATAACCCGACCAATTCAGTCGGAATTCCGTGCCGGCCCATTCTGGGCGGATATGGTGATCGACGATGCCGGAGACCCTTGGCTTCGACCTGGTCCACTTTCTCCACGTCCTTGCCCTAGCGGCGATCGTCGGCGGAGGCTTCGCGCTCGGATCGGCGGCCGCGCCGACGCTGTTCCGGACGCTCGAGCGCCCGCAAGCCGGCACGATCTTCGGCGCGATCCTCGAGCGCTGGGACGGCGTCGCGATCCTGGCCGGGCTCGTTCTGCTCGGCACGACCGCCATCCGCTCCATCGCCTTCGAGACCGGCGAACCGCTCCTCTGGCGGTGGGCCGCCGTCGGCGTGGTGCTGATCGCGATCCTGTATTCGAGCGCGTGGGCGAATCCGATCGCGCGAGCGCTGCGTCGTTCGCGACCCGACTTCGACGAGCTGCCGGCTTCCGCCGAGGAGCGGCGCGAGTTCGCGCGATACCACGCTCGTTCGGCTCGCGCGATGAGCGTGGCGATCCTCGCCGGACTCGTCGCGCTCTGGCTGTCATAGCCGGTGCGCTCGCTGGAGGCGGCGCTCGTCGAGCATCGACGCGCGCTCTTGCGCAAGCACCGCATCGCGACGGCCCGGCAGCTTACGCGCTTCGTCGACGCCTGTGGGTTTTGTTACGCCTTCACCGAGGGCGATCTGCCGATCCCGGCGTGCTTCGAACACCTCGCGACGCGGAGTGTCGATCGCATGTGGGGCTGGATGTGGGAGTGGAAGGACACGCTGCCCGAGGAAGGGAAGCTCTACTACGGCAAGCTGCTGAGAGCCAAGCCGACCTTCGTGTCTCTTGGATTCCTGCCGTACTTCTACGCCGTCCACGGCAGGGCCGGAGAGGACGACGACTATCTCGAGGACACGCGCGCCGGCCGCATCACCGAGGTCGGCCGCCGGATCTATGAGGCGCTGGACCAGCGCGGCGAGACGCAGACGAAGCGTCTGCGCGGCGAGCTCGGGATCGAATCGAAAGATGGACGCACCGAGTACGCGAAGGCGATGGAATCTTTGCAACGGCTGCTGTACGTCACGCGCGTGCGCGCGGTCGGCGAGGGACGCGAGGACTACAACTACACCTACGATCTGTTCACACGGCGTTATCCCGACGTCGTCATGAAGGCCGCGCGTCTGAGCAGCGGTACGGCGATGCGGGAGATCCTGCTGCGCGCGCTCGCGCTGGCCGGCGCGATGCCCGCGGCCAAGGTCGCAACGGTGTTCGGCTGGGACGACGAACGGACGGATCGCCTGGTCGCCGATCTCGAGCGCGAGCAGAAGGTGCGGCGAGAAGGCAGCGGCCGAGCGCAGCTGCTGGTGCTGCCAAAGCTTCTAGCGCGCATCGCGTGAGGCGGCGCGCCGAAGCACGGAGCAGATTCGCTCCGTAGAGTTAGAAGTCCGTGGATATCCAGCAGCTGCGGTCGTGGATCTTCGAGCTCTACGAGCCCTTTCCCGAAGAGCGGACGTACGCGATCCTGACCGGACACGACGGGATCCTGATCGACCTGCCGCCGTTCGATCGGCGCGTCGCGCTGCAGATCCTGGGCGTAATGACGCCGCGTCTGGTCTTCTTCACGCACGTGCACCGCACCACGGACATCGACCGTTGGCGTGAAGCGCTCCCCGACACGCGATTCGCGCTACACGAGGCGGACCGATCGGGCGTGAGAGGCGAGATCGTGCTGGCCAAGGACGGCGATCTGCTGTGGCGCGCTCCCGAGACGCGGGTGCTGCATATCGGCACGCGGACGCCGGGGGAGTCGATGGTCATCACCAAGGTCCCCGGGGGCGTTCTCTTCGCCGGCGACGCGCTGGTGGTCACGGCGAGTGGCGGCATTGCGCTTCCCGAGGAGCGCTATGGCGCGGACGAGGACATCCGCGCCGGTCTGGAGAAGCTCCGCGCGGTCGAGTTCTCGGCGATGCTCTCCGCACATGGCCGGCCGGTGTGGAACGCCGCTAAGGAGCGCTATCAGCAACTGCTGAACGAGCTGCCACGTCCACACAAGCGTTTCGGACATCTGCTCGACGCACCCTGGGATCGCGACTATTTGCGGGTGCGCACGCAAATGACGCACAACCCGATCGTCCCGCAGGCCGAGACCATCGCAGAGGCCGCCGGACATGGACCGTCGACACTCGTCCCAGCCTGGGAGCATCGGCCCGCGCGCGCCGTGAGCTGGCCTCAGGCGCCCGTCGCGGCGCAGCCCGGCGCCGCGGGTGGCGACGGGAAGAAGTGGTCGCTGTCCAAGGAGGTACCGCGATCGCTTCCGCCGCAGCAGCGCTCGGCGGTGCAGAGCGTGCCGTTGGAGTTGCTGGAAGCGCCGGTCGCGTTCCGCCGCTTGAGCGCCGCTGACATCGCCGCGGTCCCGCAGGTCGACTGGGTTTACCGCTCGTTCGACCTGTCGCCGGACGGCGGTGAGGTCGTCTTTGCCTGGGATAAGACCGGCGCGTACGAGGTGTACCGGGCGCCCGTCGCGAGCGACGCGATCTATCAGTTGACAGACGGCGGGACGCGCTCGCGTTCGCTGCAGCCGAGGATCTCGCCGGACGGCAGGTGGATCGCCTTCCTCCGTGATCGCGATGGCGATGAACGTTTCGACATCTACCTCGTTGACCGGAGCGCGCGTGGCGAACGTCGCCTGACGGACCATCCGGCGACGCGCGGTGAGCTGATCTGGTCGCCGGACGGACGTGCGCTGGCGTCGATCTCCGATGAGGACGGTGGCCTCGCGCTCCACGTCATCGCTGTCGTGAGCGGCACGCATCGCATCGTCGCCCGGAACCTCCGTGTCGTCGAGAACCTCGAGCACGCGCCGTCGTGGTCGGCTGACGGGCGCTTCATCGTCTATCACTCCGCCGATGCCGACGCGAATGTCGATCTTTACGTCGCGCCGGCGGACGGCTCGTTGCCGCCGTGGCGGCTCGAGACGCGCCCCGAGGCGGGCCAGTCGCGCCAGGGGCGTTTCAGCGCCGACGGCCGCGCCCTCGCCTTCTCCACCGACGTTCGCGGCCGGTGGGAGATCGCGGTGCTTCCACTCCGCGATGGCAGGGCCGATGGCAGTACCCGCTACCTGCGGGACGGACACTTCGACGAGACCGATCCGCTGTGGGACGCCGATCCACGCCGCTTGCTGTACCGGCGCAACGCCGATGCCTTGGTCAGCGTGCGGCGGGCGTTCCTGGTGTCGAACGACGACGAGCCAGCGCTGGACGTACCCGGCGTGCACTTCGCCGCGAAGGTCGCGCCGGACGGGTCGCTCGTCTACCACTGGAGCGGCGCGCGCGAGCCGGCGGATGTTTTCGTTAGAGGCGCCGAGGACATCCTGCCGCGTCGTGTCACGCGTTCGCTTCCCGCGGGCATCCCGTCCGGCCTGTTCGTCGAGCCCCGCCACGTGCGGTATCCGAGTCTCGACGGCGTCGAGATCCCGGCGTTGCTGTATCTGCCGCACCGCGAGGCCGTCGACGGGGAGCGGGAGCATCCACCCGCGGTCGTCTTCGCGCACGGCGGTCCGACGTCGCAGCATTTCGCTCAGTACGACGATTGGATCCAGTGGTTCGCGAATCAGGGCTACGTGGTGCTCGCTCCGAACGCGCGCGGTTCGACCGGCTATGGTCGCGGCTTCCGCGAAGCGAATCGCGGCGACATCGGCGGCAAGGATGTCGACGACATCGTGGCCGGGGCGACGTGGCTGGCGAGCGAAGGTGTGGCCGACGCGGAGCGCGTCGCCGTGTTCGGCGTGTCCTACGGTGGTTATCTCACGCTCATGACGCTGGCGCGCGCGCCGGAGCGGTTCGCCGCCGGTTGCGACGTCGTCGGTCCGACCTCGCTCGGACCGTTCCTCGGAGCGACGCGTCCCGACATCGCGCTCGCCGTCGAGCTGTACGTTCGCGGCCTGAACGAGACCGAACGTTCGGAGCGATCGCCGATCGATCTCGTCGACCAGATCAAAGCGCCGGTGCTGATCCTGCACGGCAAGAAGGATCCGCGCGTGCCGGTCGCTGAGGCAGAACGACTGGTGGCGAAGCTTCGCGAGCGCGGCAAGGCGTTCTCGTACCACGCCTACGACAGCGGCCACCAGCTGATCCTTCGCGAGCAGCGCCAGGATGCGCTGGAACGCACGATCGAGTTCTTCAACGAGCATGTCCGCGACCGCGTCGCGGCGCGGGTCGGGACCGCTTAGCAGAGCGGCGAAGACGCAGCGCGGCGGCGGCATTGCGACGCGCGCCGAGCCGGGCACTCGCGGCGACCGTTGCGCATCGGTCGCGGGGAACGCGAGGATCGTGGTTCGCGGCTTAGACGCCGCGAACCCGGCGCACAGGAACAGGGGAAGGGCCCCTGCGCGCGAAGCGCTGGGGGCCCAGCGTCAGGCGCGGGTCGCCGTCTCAGTCGCTGCACAGGGCCGCGCTCCGGCGACGCGCCGGTTGGGGCGAAACCCCCCGGCGGTCGGTCGCGTGAGTCACTCCGCCGGGTCACGATGGCGGGTCGTGAGTATGGCCGCCGCGGGCATGCCGCAAGAGAGTGCGGCGCGATTCGCCGAGCTGGCGTCGCCGATCGAGGCGACGTTGCGCATCTTGCAGTCGAGCGTGCCGAGCCTCATGGGCGCCGCGGTCGTGCGACAGGGCGGCGCCGGAACCGTCGCCGCGCAGCTGGGGCGGGTGCCGTGGCTCTTCGATCGTCGGCTCACGCAGCTGGAGCTCTCTGACGAAGCGCTGCCGGAGAACCATGCCGTGCTCCTGGACTGGCCGGTGCCGCATCAGGCCGAGTGGGTCGGCGCGCCGCCGCGTCTGCTCATCGCACGGCTCGTGGCCTCGAATCGCACCGTTGGCGTTCTGCTCGGCACGCTGATCACGCGCGAACAGCTCGACCCGAAAACGCGCCAGGCGGTGGAGCTCTCCTGTCAGCTCATCGCCGCCGCGGTCGCGACGGAGCGTCTGGTGTGGGAGAGCGAACAGCAGGCCAGGCGGCTGCGCGTGCTCAACGAGCTTCAGAGCGCGCTCTCGATCTCGCTCGATGCGCGGGCGCTTGGCCGCGTCTTGCGCGACGCGATGGGTGCGGTGCTGGAGCACATCGGCTTCGCCGTGTCGCTGTTCCATCCGCAGCGCGCGGAGGTCGCGTACCGCTATCGCGTCGTCGATGCCGATGCGCTGGCTGGCGAGAACGCACGGCGTCCCCTCGAGGACGGGCCGGCTTCGCGCGCCGCTCAGACCTCCGCGCGCGTCGTGTTCACGCGCGAGATCGAGCTCGCGCTCGATGCCGGACGCACCATGCGCCGAGCCGTGCACGTGGCGCAGTTCCCCCTTCTCGTGGCGCAGTCACCGATCGGCGTGGTCACGGTGCAGGCCTTCCGTCCGGACGGTTTCAGCAACGACGAGCTCGACCTGGCGCGAAGCGTCGTCGAAACGTCCGCGAACTATTTCGCCCACGCGCGCAAGGTCGGAGTCCGTCGCCCCGGTCCGGAGGAGCCGAAGTTCACGCTCGTGACCGGGACCGGACCCATCGCGCCGGCGGACGGGCAAGTGCCGGAGCTGGTGCCGCAGCGCGTCGAAACGCCGAAGCTCGTCGATCCCGCGTCGCGCGCGCCGGCGAAGACTGTGGATCAGACCCTGCGGCAGTTGCTGGTCCACCTCGGCGCGCTCGGTTCGCCACACGCGTTCATCGTGCTGCTCGACGATTCCGGCACCGCGCTGGTGGGACACAGCGTGAGCGACTGGGCGTTCATGAAGGACCTGGACAAAGCGATCGGGATCACCAGCCGTATCTTCAGCGTGGCGCTCGAAGATCGCGCCAACGCGATCGCGCGCGCCTGCCGGGAAACGCGTGTCATCAGCGTCGCCTGGCTGTTCGAAGCGATCCAGCCGGCGCTGGTCTGGGACGACGCGCTCGCGCTGGAACGCTCGGCCGGCGGTGGACGGTGCACGATCGTCCCGCTCATCGTGTCCGGACGCCTGACGGGCGCGGTCGTCGCCGGTCCGTCAGGGCAGACCTTGTCGGCGACGACGATCACGCAGCTTGCGGCGCGGGTCGAAGCCGCGGCCGAGGAGCTCGCGCGAGCACTGCCGGGCGCGAGCACGAGCGGCGCACCGCTCACCGATCCGAACGCCCTGCGTCTCGCCGCCCTGCGCGAACTCGGCCCGACCGCCTGATTTAGACGCGCAGCGACGCCGCCAGCGCCTCGGCGCCGATCCGCTCGGCCATCGCTCGCGCGCGGCGGAGCAGCGGCTCGACATCCTCTTTCGCGTCACGAGCGCGCATGAGTGCCAGGTCGTACAGGCCCAGCGCCTCTTCGAACGCGAGTCCAAGCTTGCCGTACTCCGTGACCGCGCGCTCCAGGCCGGCGGCATCGCGGTCACGGATCGCGACCGCGTGCATCAGCAGCGCCTGGCCACGGGCGTGCCCGCTGGCGGTGACGGCATCGTTGGCCATCTCGTACAGATGGTCATCGCGCTCGCCCCAGCGCGACATCGCCAGCACCACCAGCGGGAGGAACAGCACGCGACGCAGGGCGTGGCGGATCCAGCGCTGGTCCGGCTCGGTGGGCAGCTCGCGCAGGTCGGCGAGATATTGCTCGCCGTTGCGCAGGCTGTAGAAGGCCGCCAGCACGTGCGTCGCCGCGACCGCCACGGCCGGGGGCTCGAGCCGCATGCCGTGATCCCACAGCTCCTGCTCGACCGGATCGCTCATCGCCGCGGCCGCCGCCACCGCGACCGAGAGCGCGTCGCCCCCGCCCTTTCGCGGCGGCTCGGCCAGAAGGACTCTTCCGATCCCGAGCGCGCCTTCGAAGTCCGACGCCAGGAGCCGCGCCTGCGCCTCCTCGCCGATGGCCATGATCCGCAGCGCGTCCTTTCCCGTTGCGCGAGCGAGCTCGCTGGCTTCACTCGCGTGCGCGATCGCGTCCGACGGCGAGGCCACCACGAGCTCGCATTGCGAGATCATCGTCAGGGCGTCGATCAGCTCGTCGCTGTCGCGAAGAGTCCGCGTCAACGGCACGCGTCGTTGATGCGTCCGCAAGGCGTCGGCGAACCGTCCGAGCTCGCGTTCGGCATACCCGACAGCGTCGAGGCAGAGCGACACCTCACGCAGCGCGCCGAGCGATTCGGCGATGGACAGCGCCTCGCGTGCCGTGGCCAGAGCGGACTCCCAATCCTCACGGGTGACCTCGGCCCGGCGGCGCACCGCGAACGCGCGCGCCGCCAGGAGCAGCGCGCGCTCCCGCGTCGGGTCCGGACCGCACAGGGCCAGGCCCTTCTCGATGAAGACCTCGAGATCGGGAAGCATGCCGCCCCAGCGCGTCGACGTCTCCGCGATCAAGCCGTACAGCTCGCGGACGCGCTCGCCCGCGGGATCGATCCGCTCGGCGATCGCCAGCGCCCGCTGGTACGCGATGATCGCGGCATCGAGCTCGCCGCGATAGCGCTGCACCAGTCCCACGAGCATCAGCGCCCGCAGCGCATCTTCCTCGCGAGCCTCGCGCTCGAAGAGCGACGCCGCCTGCTCGGCGTGGCGCAGCGCCTCGCCGTGCGCGTGGTTGTCGAGCGCGACGGTCGCCGCGCGCTCGGCGTACTCCGCTGCGCGGCCGGGCACTTCGCCGAGCGCGTAGTGGTGCGCCAGTGTCGGATACAGGTCGGTGAGGTCCTTGGCGTAGACCTGCTCGATGGCTTCCGCCACGCGGCGGTGCATGTCGGTGCGACGGCGCACGAGCAGCGTCTGGTACGCGACCTCCTGCGTCACGGCGTGCCGGAAGCGGTAACGACCGATCCGGCCCTGCGCCGGCCCGGCGACGACGACGAGCTCCGCGTCGACGAGCTGATCCACGGCGTCGGCAACCTCCTGCCCGGCGGCGGCGACGAGCACGCGGTATCCGAAGCGCGGTCCGATGACGGCGGCGTACTGGATGCACTCCCGCGCCAGCGGCGGCAGGCGATCGATGCGCGACGCGACGAGGGCGTGAAGGGTCGCGGGCACGTCGAGCTGCTCCGGTTCGCGCACCAGGCGCCAGCCGTCGGACTCGGGCACGATCATCCCGGCATCGATCAACGATCGCAGCGTCTCTTCGATGAAGAACGGATTCCCGCCGGACCGCTCGACGATGACATCGCGCAGCGCTTCGGGTACCCACTGCAGGACGGACTCGACGATGCGCGAGGCCTCCTCTGGCGAGAGCGGGTCGAGGACCAGCGAGGTGAAGTTCGCACGCGGCGCGGTTTTGCTCAGGGCATCCGGCAGGCCGCGATACGTCAGCAGCACCAGCAGTCGCGCGCGGACGGGGTGCGCGAGCATGAACCCAAGTAGCTCGATCGTCGCCGAGTCGGCGTTGTGCAGATCCTCGAGTACGAGGACGACCGGTCGCGCCCGCGTCAGCGCCGCGTACGTGTCGCGGATCGCGGAATAGCGCCGGCGTTTCACCTCCTCGACGTCGCCCGATTCCGGCGGCGCCGGCTTCAGCCCGAGGAAGACGGCAAGCTCGTGGTGCACGATCTGGTGGTTCGGCGGCTCGAGCACGTCGACCCATTGATCCAGCCGTTCCTTGGCGTTGGCGGCGGTGCGGTCGAAGCCGAACGCTTCGAAGAGCGTCTCGATGAAACCGGCGTACGAACGAACGCCGACGCCGGAGTACGTCCACCGCAGCACCAGCGGCGTCTCGCCGCCCTCCTCTCGGGCGGTCTCCAGCAGACCCAGGAACTCGTTGACCAGGCGGCTCTTCCCGATGCCGGGCTCGCCGGAGACAGCGACGAACTCGTTGCGTCCGACCATCGCCGACTGATACGCCAGATCGAGACGCGAGAGCTCCATCCAGCGACCGACGAGCGGCGTGTTCAGCTGGACGCTCGGCCGCGCCACCGGGTATTCGCCGGTGAGGGCGTAGGCCAGGACCGGCTGCTCCTTTCCCTTTACCTGCACCGGTCCGATCTCGCGGAAGGAGAAGCGCTGGTTGGTCAGCCGGAAGGTCGCCTGCGTCACCAGGATCTCGCCCGGCTGCGCCATCTGCTGCAGCCGCGCCGCGACGTTGACGGTGTCGCCGACGACGCCGTACTCCGTCGGCACCCGCACGTTGCCGGCGACGACGATGCCGGTGTGGACGCCGATACGCAGCGACAAGTCCCTGCCGTAGCGCGAGCGGACGACCGCGGCGTGCTGCGCGAAGGCCTTCTGCATCGCCGTTGCGGTGCGGAGAGCGCGCTCGGGGTCGTCCTCGTGCGCGATCGGCGCGCCGAACATGACGAAGATGGCGTCGCCGATGAACTTCTCGACCGTGCCCTCATACCGTTCGGCCTCACGCACCAGCGACTGGAAGATGTCGCTCATCAGCTCCTGCAGCTCTTCGGGATCGAGCGTCTCGGCGAGCGAGGTGAAGCCGACGATGTCGGCGAAGAGCACCGTGACGAGGCGTCGTTCCTGTACGACCTCCTGGACCGCCCTGGTGGCGTTCATTCCAAATTTGAAGACGACGCGGGCTTAGCCGGAAATTTGGAATGAGCGAAGCTCATCCTGTTGTCCTCAGGCGCGGACCGCGCTCTGCTCGCGGACCCAGCGGCTGAAGCGGCGAAGCGCCTCCTCGATGTTGTCCAGCGAGTTCGCGTACGACAGGCGCAGATAGCCTTCGCCCATTGCGCCGAAGGCGGTGCCGGCAAGGCATGCGACGCCGGCCTCGTTCAGCAACGCGTCGTTGAGCACGGCGGAGCGCCTGCCGAGTCGCTTCACGTTCGGGAAGGCGTAGAACGCGCCGCGCGGCATGACGCAGGTAACGCCCTCGATGTCGTTCAAGCCGGCGACGATGCGGTCGCGACGGCGCCTGAACTCACGGACCATCTCGTCGACCTCTTTGGGCCGCCGCTCGAGCGCTGCGACGCCGGCGCGCTGCACGAACGTCGCGGTGCACGAGACGCTGTTGGTCACGAGCTTGGTCACGCCGTCTACGAGGGGACGCGGGAAGATGCCGTACCCGAGGCGCCATCCGGTCATAGCGAAGGTCTTGGAGAACCCATCCAGAAGGATGGTCCGCTCGGCCATACCCGGCTGCGCCCACGGTGACACGAACCTGCCCTCGTAGAGCAGCTCGCCGTAGATCTCGTCCGACAGCACCCACAGGTCGTGCTCCTGTGCCAGTTGCGCGATTTCGCCGATCTGCTCCGCGGTCAGCACGCCGCCGGTGGGATTGTGCGGCGAGTTGAGGATGAGCAGCTTCGTGCGCGGCGTGACCAAGCGCCTGAGCTCGTCCACGTCGACGCCGAAGTCGTTCTCCTCGCGCAGCGGCAGCGACACGCTCTTGGCGCCGGAGAATTGGACCATCGAGGCGTAGATCGGGAATCCGGGATCGGGCACGATCGCCTCGTCGCCCTCGTCGAGCAGCGCGAGGATGGCGTAGAACATGATCGGCTTCGCGCCGGGCGTCACGATCACGTTCGCCGCATCGGCGGTGACGCCCCGCGTCCGCGTGACGTGATTGGCGATGGCCGCGCGAAGCTCGGGGATCCCGGCTGACGGCGTGTAGTGCGTTTGCCCGGCTCGGATCGCCTTGATGCCTTCGTCCGAGATCGCTGGCGGGGTATCGAAGTCCGGCTCGCCGATCTCGAGATGCACGATGTGGCGGCCCTGCGCCTCGAGGGCCCGCGCTTTGGCCAGGACCTCGAACGCCGTCTCGGTGCCAAGACGTTGCATGCGCGAAGCGACAGGACGCACGCGCGAATAGTACGCGTCTAGCATGCCTTCGATGTTCACGCTGTCGGTGCCGTGGTGGGAGATCGTGATGCGGACGATCGTCGTGTACGTCGTCGTCTTCGCGCTGCTACGAGTCTCCGGAAAACGCGAGCTTGGTCAGATGACGCCATTCGAGCTGGTCGTGCTCCTGGTCATCGCCAACGCGGTGCAGAACGCGATGAACGGCGGTGACAACTCATTGCTCGGCGGCCTCATCGCCGCGGTCACGCTCGTCCTGACCAACATGTTGTTCCAGCGCGTGGCGCACCGCGTGCCGTTCCTGGAGCGGATCTTCTCCAGCGAGCCGACGCTCCTCGTCGACGACGGCAAGATCATCCAGCACCACATGGATCGCGAGGACGTCTCGATGGACGAGCTCGAGATGGCGATTCGCGAAAAAGGTGTCGAAAAGGTCAGCGAAGTGAAGGCCGCCATCCTCGAGATCAACGGCGACATCAGCGTCATCCCCAAGGAGGGCTTCGGCACGCGCCGGAGGCGGCATCTGCGACAGCTGAAGCACTGAGCGGCGCCTGGCACGCAGCTTGCGGCCGTTCGAAAGCCGCCGACGGCGGTGGGAGCGCAGGATAACTGGGACGGCTGGGCGGAGCGCCGGCTGCGCGAGTGGAACGATCTCGGGCAGCGGGTCCTCGATGCCGTCCGTCCGGACCCGCCCGCTAGCGGTCCTCCTCCGCTTTCTTCCCCTCCACGCAAGTCACGCCGTCGCGTCCCACGCGCGCCGAATGAACAGTCCCCGCCGCCAGCTCCATCCGGTCGCCGGCGCGAAGCCCGATGATGCGTCCCTCCGGCTCGACCACGAAGTCGATGCTGCCCGCGACGCAATACAGGATCTTCGTGTACGCGTGGCTATGGGCACCGTAGCGATAGCCCGGTTCGTTCGACCAGGCATACGCGTCGCGCGCCTCGCGCTGTAGCCGCGTCATCAGCTCGTCGGTCATCGGGCAGAGAACGTTAGGGTACGACGCGGACGATCCCGATCATCCCGTACTGCTCGTGGCCCGGCAGGTGACAGATCATCTGGAGCATGCCGGCGTCGGCGAAGGTGACCACGGTCGCGCGAGTGGAGAGCGCGGGGATCGAGATCTCGGTGGGACGGCTGCCGTGGACCGGTTCGGTGCCGCTGCGGTGACGCGCATGCATCTCGGCGGTTCCGACGATCCACTCATGGTCGATGGGATCGTCGTTCCGCAGCACGATCGTGACCGGCACGCCGCGCGGCACGGTGATGATCGAGGGATCGAAGTGCGAATAGTGGATGCGGATCTCGGTCTGGGTCGCGGCGGCCGCGCCACTCGGTGCGAGCAGCGCGGCCGCGATAGCTGCGATGACGAGCGCGCGGATCAAGCCGTGACCAGCTGGCGGCGACGCATCACCAGCAGCGCGAGCGCTGCGGCGACGTAGCCACCGGCCAACGCGATCGGCCAGATCAGGCCGAGATCGTCCGGGACGACCGGCGGCGTCGAAGTGCCGAAGCCGGCGGCGATGCGCGACGGCGCGCCCTGACCGCTGGCGTCGATCGCGAGGTCGTACGTGAGCTGTCCCGCGGTCGCGGCGATGCGGAGTTTCGTGAGCCAGCCGTCCTGCGGGATCCAGGACATGCCTTTGTCGGCGCGGAGATCGTTCAACAGCGAAGCGGTCGCCGCGGCGTCGTGCTCGACGAACAAGCCGTGCGATCGGTCCGCCGCCGGCAGCATCGCCGGGCGGCGATCGGTGAGCAGGAAGACATCAGCGTCGACGGGCTCGCCCGAGAGCTTGCCCAGTCCAAGGATGCGGAGCGGGACCCACGGGTTCGGGGTCGGGATCGTGATGTGGACCGGCGTGCCGTCGCCGACGTTCTGCCCGCGCTGCGCCGCGGCATCGGCGTCGAAGACGGCTGCGAGAAAGATCGGGCTGCGCTGGGCGTAGAAGTCGAGGACCTCTGGTGCGTCGGGCGGCAGGCGGAAGCCGTGCTCCTTCGCCCATTCACCCACGGCCGCGCCGCCGCCTTTGAGAACGGTGACGTCAAGGGCGTCGATGCGCTTCTGCAGCAGCACCTGTACCGAATCCGCGGTGAGCGCGCTGCGCGCGGCCGGGGCGAATTGTTTGATCGGTGCGGTCTCGCGAATGAGCCGCTGCAGCGTCCAGTCGCCGCCACGCTCGACGTCCGAGGGGACGCCGGGCAGCGGCGTCAACGAGCCGAAGGCGCCACCGCCGCCGGCAAAGCTGAACGCGGTCACGTAGTGCTCGACACCGTTGTGATATCCGGCGAACGTCGTCGTCCGAGTCAGCAGCACTGCGCCGTTCGGACCGATGAGCCCGCCGCAGGCGAATGCCGGCGTCGACGCCAGCAGCATGGTCAGGATCAGCGCCGGGAAGGCGAACAGGAACCGTCGCATGGCCTCCTCCTTCGTTCGGGTGCGATGGGCGTAGGACGACCGGAAGGAGTCCGCGGTTCCATCTGCGACGATGGCGTGTCTGGACGCCGCCACCGTTCGCGCCTTGGTCCGACAGCTTCCCGATTACGAGGTCGCGGGCGGCTCGCCGTTCGCCGGCGCCGAGGCGGGCCTGCGGCGCACGGCGAAGCTCCTGGACCTGCTTGGGCGTCCCGATATCCGTTACCTCGTCGCGCAGGTCGCCGGGACCAACGGCAAGGGTTCGACCGCGGCGATGATCGCGTCGATCCTCGAGGCCGCCGGCGCGCGCACCGGTCTGTACACCTCGCCGCACCTGGCGCGCTGGGAGGAGCGGATTCGCATCTCCGGCGAAGTCGTCGACGACGACATGCTCGCCAGAGCGGGCGCGCTGGTGCTCGATGCGGCGCTGCAACTGTCGCCCGACGATGGCGAGCTGACGCGCTTTGAATTCTGGACCGCGCTCGCGTGCGTCTCGTTCGGACTGTCGTCGTGCCGCGCAGCGGTGCTCGAGGTCGGCCTCGGCGGCCGTTACGACGCCACGACAGCCGCGCGTGTCGATCTGGCGGTGATCACACGCATCGGTCTCGACCACACCGCGATCCTCGGCGCCAGCATCCCGGCGATCGCCAGGGAGAAGGCGGCGATCATCCGCGAGCGCATGCCGACCGTTTCGGCGCCGCAGGTGCACGCGGCCCGCGACGTCATCGTGGCCACGGCCGGGGAAGCCGCAGCGCCGCTGCTGCTCGGCGGCCGCGACTTCAATTGGCGGCGCACGCCGGAGGGACTCGATGTGATGGTCCTGGAGCAGACCTATGCGGGTCTGCGGCTGCCGCTCCGCGGCGCGTATCAGGAAGAGAACGCGGCGACAGCCGTGACCGCGGCGCTGGCGCTGGGGACGCTCGGTATCAAGCTCAACCCAGAGATGGTCTCGGCCGGCATCGCCGCCACGCGGTGGCCGGGCCGCTTCGAAGTCATCGACCACATCGTCCTCGATGGGGCGCACAACCCCGACGGCGCGCGCGCTCTCGCGGCAGCGCTGCGCGGCGAGTTTCCCGGCGAGCGCTTCAGCTTCGTGCTCGGGACGATGCGGGACAAGGATCTGACCGGCATGCTGCAGGAGCTGGTGTCCCTCGCCGTCAAGGTCATCGCGGTCCGGTCGGCCTCGCCGCGAGCCCGCCCCGCCGAGGACGTGGCCTCGTCAGCGCGACAGCTCGGGCTGGCGGCGGTGGTGGCCGAGAGTGTCTCTGCGGCGCTGTCGCGAAGGAGCGACACGGATCGAACGGTGGTGTGCGGATCGCTCGCGGTCGTGGCCGAGGCGCGCGCGGCCTTGGGCCTCAGTGATTAGGACGCGGATCGGTCTTCGCCTTCGTCGCGAAGAGCGCGGCGGAACTCGGCGACGCCGCGACCGAGGTCGCGGCCGATCTCCTCAGCTTTTCCTGGAACGAAGACGATCAGCGATATCACCATGATCAACAGCAGATGACCGGGCTGGAGCAGACCTTCCATGACTCGAGCGTGCGTCGCGTGGGGTGCCACCGCACGGGTCCTAGGCTCTAGCGGTGAACGAGCCGGTCCCTGCGGCTCTGTCGCTGGCGCGTCGCTGGTTCAAAGCGCTCGACGACCGCGATCCGTCGACCGCGGCGGCGCTCGTCAGCGACGATTGCCGCATCACCAATCCGACCGGCAACGAGGACCTGGTCGGTCCGGCGGGGGTGCGCGAGCTGCTGCGCATGGCGCCGCCGACGCTGCGTCGATCCGTGCGCGCCGAGCGCGTCGAGGGCGACACCGCAATCGTCACCGGGCTGACCCGTGTGCCGGGAGCGTTCGCCAACTACACCACCTGGACGATCGAGACCAACGGCGACCGCATCACGCGCATCGGCTTCGCCTGGCGTTCGGCGAACTAGCTCTTTCCTAACTTCGCCAGCCGCTCGAGCACCTCGCGCTGCCGCGAGAGCACATGCGTGGTGACCTCGGCCAGCCAGTGGTCCAGGTCCGCGGTGAGCTCGACCGCTTCCGCAAGCGCGCTCTCCAGCTGTGATCTGTCTCTCTCGGCCTGCTCCAGCAGCACCCCCGTCTTCGCTTCGTAGTCCGTGACCTTCACGCCGAAGACCTTCAGCAATTTCCGCGTGGGGTCCACGGCGCGCCGTTCTTCTTCCATCGCTTCCTCCTTCCAATCAGGACGTGGTGATGCCTCTGATCGCGAGCCCGGCGGCGAAGAGCATTACCAGCCCGAGCAGCAGCGATTGCTGCGCCGGCGGTCGATCACGTGAGTAGAGATAACCGGCAGGCAAAGCCGCCGCGAGCGCGAAACCATAAAGAATGTGCAACGGGTCGCGCGGACCAGTCCCGCCGATCCACACCGCCAATCCGAAGACGCCCTGCGCGAGCGCGGTGATCCAGGCGATGACGAGCGCGCCGCGATAGCTGGGCGAGATGCCACTGCCACGTCGCCAGGCCACGAGTCCCCAGACGCCGATGAAAGCGAGATAGAGGACGAGAGCGCGCGCGAGGCCGGCGTGAAGATTGGTCAGCTCCGACACGCGGCGATGCTAGGCCCCGCCCGCCGGGATCGACGGGCGGGGCACCAGCGTCGCTTTAGCGGCCGCCGCCCGGCGGAAGAACCGGGTCGGCGTATCGGCCGCCACCCGGCGGCAGGACCGGATCGCTCTTACCGCCACCGGGCGGCAGGACCGGGTCGAGGCGGAACATCGCGAACATCTGGGCCTCCCCGGCAGGGCGCAAAATAAGCAAAACTCAAACGCCCCACCTGCCGGGCATATTGGCACACGCCTGCAACCCTTAAAGAAGGACTCAAACTGAACTGTGCTTATACTCGGCGCCGTGGCGACTCGGGTCCTCGTGCTGTTCTGCGAGGAGTACGCCCGCGGGGCGTTTGTGTCCCAGGCCCTGGCCGGAGCGGGCTATGCGGTGAAATGGGTACGCGGCGTCGAGACCGCACACCAGCTCGCCGAGCGCCAGCGCGTCGACGCCCTGGTCGCGGATGCACGCAGCGAAGAGCTGCTGGGGTGGCTCGTCGGCGGCTGGCGCCGACGGACTCCTGCTGCGCCCGTCGTCTTGCTCGCGCGGGCCGGTACCAGCGATTCAGCGCCACTTGCCGACGAGGTCGTATCGTCTCCCCTGACCGTGGATGCCATACGGCGCTCAGTGGAGCGTGCGCTGTCGGAGAGCACGAGTGCCTAGCGGCCTCAGGCGCGCGTCCACCGCGGCGAACAATTTCGGAGCTCGATTACGTGTCCTTCGCCGCGCCAAGGGGTTGCGGCAGCAGGACCTCGCCGGCGGCGAGTATTCCGCGGCCTACATCTCGATGCTCGAAAGCGGCAGGACCCGCGCGTCGATGAAGGCGCTCGAGCACATCTCGCGCAAGCTCGGGATCGGCGTGGCCGAGCTGCTGGGCGGTGTTCCACAGCCGAACCAGGCCGAAGCGCGTCTCGAGGTCGCGCGCACGCTCCTCGCCGCCGAAGAATCGGAGCGGGCGTTGCAGGTCCTGGCTGAGGTCCGCGACAAGGAGCTGACGCCGCGACAGCACGTGGCGCGTCTGCGGCTCGAGGGTCGCGCCCACCTGCAGCTGCGAAACGCCAAGGCCGCGATGCCGGTGCTCCAGCGTGCGCTGCTGCTGGCGCAGCAGTTGAACGACAACGTCGAGGTTGCGCACGTGCGCAACCAGATCGGCCTGTGCTGCTACTACAACGCAGCGCATCGCGAGGCCGTGCAGCACCACCTGGCGTGTCTCGAGGCGATCCATCGTGGCGAGGTGCGCGACGCGGTCCTGGAGTTCCGCGTCCTATCGAACCTCGGCAACGAGCACGGCGCTCTGGGCGAGCTTCCCGCCGCGATCGGCTACTACGAACGTGCGCTCGCTATGGCCAACGACGTCGTCGACCACGAGCGTCTGGCGGGGATCCATGCCGGGCTCGCGTTCGCTTACACCAAGCAGGAGGACTACGAGGGCGCGATCACCCACGCGCGCACGAGTTTCGAGCTCTACGAGCAGATCGGGGCCAAGAAGACGCTTCCCGAGATCATGAACAACCTCGCGTACCTCTACGGAAAGGTCGGCAATCGCACTCGCGCCGACGCGCTGCTGGTTCAGGCCATCGATGGCGCGCGGACCAATCGCAACCTGTACGCGTTGCCGCACCTGATCCTCAGCCGCGCCGAGCTGCACAAGACCACCGACCCGGAGCAGGCCCGCCGTTTTGGACGTGAAGCTCTCGCCGCGGCCGAGGCCGCCGAGCAGCGCGAGGCGATCCTTTCGGTGCGGCTGTTCTTGGCCGGGTTGGAGACCGATCCCACGACCGCGCGCGTCGCGTTCGATCAGTGCCTGTCGCTGGCGCGCCTCAGCGTCCCGGAGCGCGAGCGCCGCGTGCTCGAAGCGCACGCCGACTGGGAGCAGGCGCACGGCGACGTCCGCCGCGCGGCCAAGCTGTTAAAGGAAGCGCTGCACAAGTAACACCCGAGGCGAATGGCAGCGCGGCGCGGCGAGTGCGCGGCGCGCGCCGGCGCCGAGCGGGCCGATCGCGGCGACCGTTGCTCAACTACTCGCCAGAAGATGGCGTTGTGGTTCGCGGCTTCGACGCCGCGAACCAGGCGCACAGGGAGCGGCGAGCGGGACCGCTCGGCGCTAGAGCCCGCGTGGCTACTCGACGAGCCGACCGCGCTGGAACACGAGCCACACTCGCCACAGCGCGGCGGGATCGGAGAGCGGATCGCCGTGCACGAGAAAGAGATCGGCGGCTCCACCTTGCCGGAGCGTGCCGGCGTCTTTTAGTCCGAGCACCTCGCCGCCTTCGAAGGTCGCGGCCGCGAGGGCCTCGTGCGGCTCGAGCCCGGCCTTCACCAGATGCTCGACTTCCCACGCCAGATGACCAGGGCGTACCGAGCCGCCACCGAAATCGCTGCCCGTGGCGATCCGCACGCCGGCCTTCTTCGCGGCGCGAACAGCGCCGTAGGCCTGCTCCAGCAGCTCCGCCGTTTTTGCCTGCGCCTCGGCGAACGCTCCGCCAACGGTGTCGCCGAAACCAATGAACGAGTCGAGGACGTTCAGCGTCGTCACCAGTGCAGTGCGGCCGCGCATCGACCGCGCGATCACGTCGTCGACGCCGAAACCGTGCTCGACGGAATCCACTCCCGCATCGACCGCGACCTTCGCGCCCTTGCCCTGCGCGTGCGCGGTGACGCGCTTGCCGCGCGCGTGCACCGCCTCGACCGTCGGTCGCAGTTCGTCGGCGCTGAACGTCACAGTCTCGCCCAGGCGGCCGGTATCGACGGCCAGCTTGACCAGGTCCGCTCCGGCGTCGAGTTCCGCGATCGCCGCCGCCCGCAGTTCCGCCGCCGAGTCGACGAAGACCGTAAACGGCGGGAACCGATCACGCCGCGCGATCCAGGTGCCGGCGGCGAGAATCGTCGGCAGACCCTCCCGTCCGGACAGCTCGTCGCGGATGCGGAGGTTCAGCCGATGGGGCGCGCCCACTTCCCGAGCGGTGAGGACACCCATACGCACGAGGGCACGCCCGGCGCGTGGCCCGCGCGCCAGCAGCTCTTCGGGCGGGTCGCCGAAGCGCGCGATCCAGTTCGCCCCGCCGGACCCGGTGAAGTGGGCGTGGCAATCGACGAGCGCGGGAACGAGCGTCGCGCCAGCCGCGTCGATGACCTCGGCGCCGGCGGCGTCAGGTTCGCCGTCGCGCGGGCCGAGATAGGCGACGCGATCGCCGCGCACCACGAGGGAGACATCGCGTTCGAGAGTGGGGGAGCGTCCGTCCGCGAGAGCCGCGCCGCGAATGTGGATCGCGGGCACTACTCGACGCGAATGGTCTTGATGACGTCACCGATCTTGATGCCGGTGACGACATCCATGCCGCTTTCGACCTGACCGAAGTTGGTGTACTGACCGTTCAGCCAGGAAGCGTCCTTCTTCACCACGAACCACTGGTAGTCGTTGTTGATCTTGGGATCGTTGCCGCGAGCGATGCCGGCGGCGCCGACCTTGAACGGCAACTGGTTCATCTCGCTCGGCATCTTGCCGCCTCCCATCCCCGAGCCGAGCGGATCGCCGCCCTGCACGACCCAGTCTTCGACGCGGTGGAACTTGAGGCCGTCGTACTTGTGGTCGCGCGCCTTCTGCACGAAGTTCGCGACCGTGCTCGGAGCGGCGTCGGCTCGGAGCGTGATCGTGAACGAACCGCCCTTAGCCAGTTCGACGATCGCGCGCTTCGCCGTGCCCGTTGCCTGGGAGGGAGATGGTTGTTGCGCCACGGTGCACGACAGAATAAAGAAAAGGGCCCCGGCAAGCGCCGAGGCCCTTCTCATTCGATGCGATCCCTCGCGGTACTAGGCGTACCGGCTACGAGATGCGCTCGGACGGACCTGCTCGAAGCAGGAGCTGCAGTAGACCGGCTTGTCGCCGCGTGGCACGAATGGCACGCGGGCCTCGCCGCCGCAGTTGCTGCAGGTCGCGACATGGAACTCGCGCGGGCCCGAGGACCGGTCGGAGGCGTAACCGCCACCGCCGCCGCCCGAGGTCCGACGTGCCGCACGGCACGAAGGACAACGACCCGGCTGGTTCATGAGACCACGGGACTGGTAGAACTCCTGCTCGCCCGAGGTCCAGATGAATTCCTGACCGCAATCCTTGCAGGTCAGAGTCTTGTCAGAGAAGCTCACGAAGAAGCTTCCTCCCTTAAGTTGTAGTGCTGGTCACGCGAGGTTCGCGATTGCGGAGGAAGCTCATTAGGCTTGGTCTACCGCGCTAGCGAAGGACTCGGCGTCACCGCCGGATGTCATCTTAGCAGGATGCGTTCTTCAGGTCGAGGGTCGCTGTTCCGTAGCAACGGCCGCTAATCGCGGTGATCCCGCTCCCAGTCGCTTCTGAGGATCTCGCCCAGCCACAGGTCATGACGCCGTAAGCCGCGCCGGAAGACGCCGGGGATCCGACCCTGCTCGCGGTAGCCGATCTTCTCGTTCGCCTTTCGGCTGCCGATGTTGTCGTACACGATCCAGTTGTAGACCCGGTGCAAGTTCAGCTCGCGGAAGGCGAACTGGGTCCGCAGCCGGACAGCCTCGCTGGCGATGCCTCGTCCGTGCAGACCGTGCTCGCCAATGATGATGTAGGACTCGCCTTGACGACGGATCCAGTCGATGCCGTCGATGCCGCTGAAGCCGATGCTGCGGTCATCGAGCTGGATGGCCCAGTGGACGCCGTGCTCCTCCTTGGCCGATTCCTTGAATCGCTCCTCCGCCGAGGTTTCAGTCCACTTGCCCGCGCGCGGACCCCAGAAGTAGGTGATCTCGGGCTGTGCCGCCCAGACCGGATAGCGCTTGAAGTCCTCCAGTGTCGGTGGGGCCAGCGCCACGCCGTCGCGACCAGCGAGACGCGGCCCGAGCACTCAGACCGCCTGACGGACGCCGGCCGGACCGGCCGGATATTCAAGCTCGCTGGGGAAGCGCTTGCGGAATTCCTCGGCTCTGAGTATGCCGCGCCAGTCATCCCAGTAGCGACCGTGGTGATAGAAGACGTCGCGCCCGTGCCCGTACTCCACATAGCCGAGCCGTTCGGCGAGACGGCGTCCGGCGGTGTCGCTGCGGTACAGCCACACGTCGCCGAAATCCAAGCCGAGGTAGTCGACGAGGTAGCGATGGAGCGCCCGAGCGGCGTCGCCTCCCAGACCACGCCGGCGCAGCTCCGGCGCGATGAAGAAGGTGTCGACCAACCAGGCGTCGGCCATCGGCGGCCACATCAGACGAGCGGCGCAGTACCCGGCGTGGGCGCCATCGGCCTCCAGCTCCCAATGGATCAGGCCGCGATCCTTCGCCGTCTCCTTCAACCATTCCTTACGCTGCTCGAGCGAGTGCGGCTGCGGCCGGTGTGGTAGCCAGGTGGTCGAGTCGGCATCGGCGTGCCAGCGGGTGTGATCGGTGAGGTCGCTCTCCGTGGTGGTGCGGAGCGTCACACCCGTGCCCCTGACCGTTCCGCCGAGCATCCTCGGACTATCGCACGTAGCGGAAGCTCCGCGGAATCTTGTCGATGCCGAACGCATCGATCGGTCTCGGCCGGCGGTACGCCTTCGGCGACGCGATCGGAAGCAACGTGCCGTCGGCGCCGGACCCCACCGGCTCGCCGAGGACGCATTCGCCGTGGACCGCGCCGGTGCCGGTGATCGCCAGATAGGCGCGCGCCGGCAGCCGCCGCGGCGGGAACCGGCGGACGTCGACGGCGCGCTTTCCAGACAGGATCGCGTCCGCGTTCTCGCGCGTCACCGCCAGGATCAGGTGGCTCTCGTATTTCGGCATCCATGACCTCCCACTCGGATCGACATCGGCGCCGGCTTGCCACAATGTGCCGCCGTGCGCACCGCCGCCCCGCCGTACCTGGCGCCCCACGTCGATCGGCTGGAGGCCTACCAAAAGGAGTCCGGGCTCGATGGCTTCCTGCTCGGGACCGGACAGAAACTCGTCGCCGATCGCGGCATACATGCGCGGTATCGCGAGCTGAACGACGGCGCGCTGCTATCGCGCGCTCTCGAGCGCGAGGATCGCGTGTACGCGCGCGCGCTCCTCGGCGCGCATTTCAGCGCGGCGCTGCTGGAGGCGAGCGATCGGCTCCGCGCCGCGCAGCGCGAGATCACCGCCGAGCTCGACGGCGGCCGGCTCACGCACGGGCAGCTGCTGGCCGCGTGGCGGCGCGCGCCGGACGCCGCCGCACGCGAGCGCGCGGCGACGGCGACCGATGCGGTGCTGCACCGGCTCACCGGCGAGCAGCAGCGCTGGCTCGAGGAGTACGCCAGGGTAAGGCGCGCGCTCGGGTTTGAGACGCAGGCCGCATTGATCCGCGCGCTGCACCCTGATGTCGACGCCTGGCTGGCGCACGTGCGGCAGTGGCTCGACGAAACGCGGGACGAGTTCGTCAGACGCTGGCGACGCTGGCGCGAGCGCGATGGCCTCTCGCACGCCAGGCTCCTCGACTCGCGGCTCGTCGCCAACTTCATTCCGCTGCCACACGACGCGAAGAGCGCGCCGGAGGCCATCCGCACGACCGCGACGACGTGGGGTTTCGGCGCCGTCGCCGAACGCATCCCGATCGACACCGATGTCCGTCCGGGCAAGGCGCCGACAGCGTTCTGCTCACGCATCGATCCGCCGCGCGACGTACGCGTGTCCTTTCAAGAGTCCGGGGTCGTCACCGACCACGTCACGCTGCTTCACGAGTTCGGCCACGCGCTGCACTTCTCGGTCGGTCCGGAGCGTCCCTTCGACATCTTCGGCGATTACCCGGCCATCACCGAAGCGTTCGGCATGGTGTTCGAGCGCGCCGCGGCGACGAGCGAGTGGTTCGAACGCTTCGTCGGTGTTCGCCTCGACGAGGACAGCCGCGAACGGGTCGCCTTCGACGACGCGGCCGTTCAGCGCCTGATCGCGGCGAGCGTTCTATACGAGTTCGCGGTGCACGAAGAGCGAGTCGAGCCAACGCGCGAGTACCCAGCCGTCTTTTCGCGTGAGTTCGACGTGACGGTCTCGCCGCTCGACGCGTACACCCGCCTGCAGTCCTATCTCGCCAGCCGTCCGTTTTATCCGCTGCTGTATCACCAGGCGTTCGCCATGACCGATGGCATGTGGCGCGATCTGGTCGAGGCGGCGGGTGCGCAATGGTTCCTCGGGGACGCCGCGCGCGAGCGGCTGACCGAACGGTTCCGCCTGAGCTGCGAGGTGGATCTCCCGGAATGGCTGGCGACGCTGGGGCTGCGGCTGCCCTAGCTGGCGATGCCGAGCGTGCCGGTGAGCGATCGTGTGATCGCGCGCGCGCGACGGTCCGAGAGCGGCGAGCGGTTCCAGCCGCGCAGATGCTTCACCAGCATGTCCACGCCTTCGATGGCGGTGATCGTCGAGCCGACGATCTCGCTGATCCGGGCATATGGAAAGAAGACCAGCGATTCGACCGGCGTGCGGACGAAGCCGCTGTCGGCCACGTCCGACTTCAGCCGAGCCGCTTTCCAGCGGACGACGCGAGTCGGCGATACCGGGAAGCGCCACGCGGTCGAGCCGTGCCTGCGGTACCAGACGTCGTCGTAGCACGCGACCTCGCCGGCGAATTCGCAGACCTCGATGGCGAACACGCCGGTCGGTCCAACGACGACGAGATCGATGTCGAGCTCGACGCCGTCGTGCGGGACGTATGCGGCCATCACCGCGAATTCCTCGCCGGCACTCTGCTGCAGCTCCGCGCCGAGCCGCCGGAGCCGCCCGTCGCGGGCGAGCTTCGGCAGCGCGCGGATCAGGAGCAGGATCCCGGCGGCCAGTGAGCCGACGGGCAGGATGTCGGTTAGCGGCGCCAGCGACAGCTCCGATACGAAGCCGGCCGCCAGCGAGCCGCCACCCACCAGCGCCAGACCGGCGCGAAGGGGTAGCCGCCAGCCGCGCGACGGCAGGCTCAAACGCGACGCCAGACCGAGCATTTGCTAGGAGAACGCGGGAAGCTCTCCCAGGGCACGGCGAAGCGACCCGTTCGCAACCGCCAGACGCCGTTCGGCCTCGGCGCGGTCGATACCTGCCCGCACCATCAGGATCGCCGGCTTCAACGCCCATCCGGTGGCCTCCAGGGCCGCTCGCGCGCGACCGTCGTCGGCGCCGGTGGTCTCGCGAAGGATGCGCAGCGCGCGATCGCGAAGCTTCGCGTTCACCGCGCGGAGATCGACCATCAGATCGCCGTACGTCTTGTTGAGCCGGACCATCGACGCGGTCGTGAGCATGTTGAGGACGAGCTTCTCGGCGGTGCCGCTCTTTAATCGCGTCGATCCGGCGATGACTTCGGGTCCGACTTGCGGCGCGATGACGACGGCGACGCCCTCGATCATCGGCGCGGTGGCGTTGCACGTCAGGGCGATGGTGTACGCGCCCGCGGCCTTCGCCCGCACCAGCGCGCCGCGCACATACGGCGTCCGCCCGCCGGCGCTGATGCCGACGACCGCGTCGTTCGGCCCGACGCCGAGGGCGTCGAGCGCCTTCGTGGCAGCGTCGGCGTCGTCCTCGGCGCCTTCGATGGAACGACGCAGCGCGTCGTCGCCGCCGGCGATGATGCCGACGACCATCGTCGGCGGCACGCCGAAGGTCGGCGGGGCCTCTGAAGCGTCGAGCACGCCCAACCGTCCCGACGTCCCGGCGCCGACGTACAGCAGCCGGCCGCCGGCGCGGAATTGCTCGACGATGCCGTCGACGGCGCGGGCGATGTCGTCGAGACAGGCGCGCACCGCGGAGGGCACCCCGGCATCTTCGTCGTTCATCAGCGCCACGACGTCCTTCGTCGAGAGCAGGTCGAGCTCTCGCGCACGCTGGTTGCGCCGCTCGGTTGGCGGAAGATCGGTCATCGGCGCTGGCATAACGCTGGCAGCGGATGCCCGCAACTGGAGGTGCGAGATGCCGAGAGAGCGAGGCCGGGACGAGTTGCCCTCGACGATCGAGCGATCGCCGGCCCATGCGCAGCACATCTGGATCAAGGCGCACGACAGCGCGATCAAGACCTATGGCGAGGGACGCCGCGCGCACATGGTCGCGTTCGCGGCGCTGAAACACATGTACCGCAAGGTGGAGGACCGTTGGGTGCGTAAGGCGCGACCCGGGCCGTCGGATCCGCAGGCGGCGCGTGGACCGACGACGCCGAAGAAGTCGACCGACCCGCATCGCCTACCGACGGCCGGCGGCAAGATCGCGAGGACCGTCGCCGAAGCGCGACGGAAGGCACGAGAAGCGAAACGCGAGTACGCGCGCGACTACCGCCGCCGGAAGAAGCGGGCCGCCTAGGGTCGATACACCGCGCCAGCGATGACCGCGCGTCTCGCGCCGGTGCAACGCGGCAGCGTGTTCGGCTCGCCGCGGATCGCGAATGCGCCGAGGATCGCGAAGGCCAGAGCCTCGCGCGCTTGCGCCGGAACGCCGAGATCGTCGGAGAGCATGAGCCGCACCGCACCGAGCGACTCGCCGAGCATTCGCAACAGCGTCGGGTTTCGCGCGCCGCCGCCCGCGACGATGACCTCGTCGATCCGCGTCGCCACGAAACGTCGCAAGGCCTCGGCGATCGAGCGCGCCGCAAGTGCCGTCGCCGTTGCCACCAGATCCTCCGGCGCCAGACCGCGACCGTGGTCCATCACGTCGTCGGCGTAGTCGGCGCCGAACATCTCGCGGCCGGTGGACTTCGGCGGCGTGCGCGCGAAGTACTCGTGCGACAGCGCGCGCTCCAAGAGCGACACGTCGACCGTTCCCTGGGCGGCGAGCGCGCCGCCGGCGTCATACGTCTGGCGCCGCTCGGTCACGCGCGCGATGACGGCATCGATGACCATGTTGCCGGGCCCGGTATCGAAGGCGATCACGTCGTCGCGGCCGGCGTTCGCCGGCAGGACGGTGACGTTGGCGATCCCGCCGACGTTGAGGATGGCCCGCGACCGTTTGCCATCGGTGAAGACAACCCAGTCTCCGAACGGCACCAGCGGCGCACCCTCACCGCCGGCGGCCATGTCGGCGCTGCGAAAGTCGGTGACGACCGCGACACGAAGTGCCTCCGCGACGCGCGCGGCGTCGACGAGCTGCAGCGTGGCTCGCGGACGCTCGTCCGGAAGGTGCGCCACCGTCTGCCCGTGCGTCGCGACGGCCGCGACGTCGTCGAGCGCGAGCGCGGCCTGATTCGCGCACGCCAGCGCGGCATCGGCATGCTCCTCGCCGATGCGAACACGCAGCCGCGCGATGTCCGCGGCGGTGAGACTCTCACCCTCGCCGGCGGCGAGGATCGCGCCGCGCAGCGGCGCCGGGTAGTCGCGATGCGAGTGCGCGATGAGACGGACGCGTGGTCGCGGGCGCTCGTCGCCGACCTCGACCGCGGCGGCATCGACGCCGTCCGCCGACGTGCCCGACATCAGACCGATGACGATCACGTCGCTCAGTCTGGACGCTTAGGCGGCGGCTGGCTTCCGGGCGCGGATGTAGGCGCTCGCGATCTTCTCCTCGGACTGGGGGACGCCAATCTCGCGCGTGATCTCGAACTCGATGTCGGCGAAGCCGGCCTTCTCGAGCGCCTGACGATAGTCCGCGACGGTGATCGTCCCGGAGATGCACCCGGCCCACAGATCCAGCTGGCGTTTGAGGAACGGCGAGATCTCGTTCAGCGCGACCATGTCGGCGACGGCGAAGCGCCCGTTCGGGCGCAGGACGCGGAAGGCCTCACGCAGCACGGCGGTCTTGTCGGCTGCGAGGTTGATGACGCAATTGGAGATCACCACGTCGACAGCCGCATCGGGCAGGGGAATCTCCTCGATGGTGCCCTTCAGGAACGTGGCGTTGCCTAGCCCGCTCTTGCGCTGATTGTCACGCGACAGCGAGAGCATTTCGTCGGTCATGTCCACGCCGAACGCGTGACCGCCCGGTGACACGCGTCGTGCCGACAGGAGCACATCCAACCCCGCGCCGCTGCCAAGATCGAGCACGGCTTCACCAGGGCGCAGGTCCGCGAGCAAGGTCGGGTTGCCGCACCCGAGGCTGGCCTTGGGGTCGAAACCCACGCTGGCCAGCTCCGCCGCGCTGTACCCGCACCCCGCGCTGTCGCTGATCTCGCCGCAGCAGTCGGAATCGCAGCAGCCGGACCCCCCGCCCGCGATGTTCAGCGCGCGTTCGGTGTACTTGTCGCGGACGGCGTCACGCAGCTCGTTCATCGCGTCTCCTTAGCAACAGCCATCGCAATCGTCGCCGCAGCCCTCGCAGCAGCAATCCCCGCAGCAGTCCTGGGGCACCGCGCTCGCGACCGTGTTCTCGTCCATGACCAACCTCCCAGCAACCAATAGATGATTGTCGATGGGAAACAGTGGCGGACCCATCGACAGTTGTCAATGGGTAACATAGACTGCAAGACGTGGCCAAACCCAGCATCCTCCCCGAGCGCGAACGTGGCGTGTGCTGCACCGTCGAGCTCGAGCTGCCGCAGTCCCGAGCGGACGAGGTCGTGACGGTGCTGAAGGCACTGGCCGATCCGACCCGGGTGCAGATGGTGCTCGCGCTGCGGCAAGCGTCCGAGCCAGCCTGTATCTGCGACTTCACCGCGACGTTCAAGCTCTCGCAGCCGACGGTCTCGCATCACATGAAGAAGCTACGCGACGCCGGGCTGGTCGAGGCCAGCCGCAAGGGCATCTGGACCTACTACCGCTTGCGCCCGCATCTGTCGGAACGCGTCCGCCGCATCATCGACGCCCTGGCTTAGCGCGCCTTCGGCAGGACCTTCGTCTTCTTCGGATAGGGACAGAGGTCGCGCACGACGCACTCGGGACAGCGCGGTGTCGGGGTGCAGGTGCGCCGGCCGTGGAGCACCAGGCACCACGTCGCCTTGACCCAATCCTTTTTCGGGAAGCGCGCGGCGATGGCGTCCTCGATCTTGACCGGATCGTCGGCCTTGACGAAGCCAAGCCGCTGCGCCACGCGCGCGACGTGACGGTCGACTGCGACCGAAGGCACCCCGTACGCGGCGCCGACGACGATGGAGGCGGTCTTCCGTCCGACGCCGTAGAGCTCGGTGAGACGCTCCACCTCGGGCGGCACGTCGCCGCCGAATTTCTCGAGCACGCCCTGTGACATGAGCTTCACTGCCTTGGCCTTGTTGCGAAAGAAGCCCAACGAGTGCACGTCCTTCTCCAGCTCCGCCTGCGGCGCGTTGATGTACGCGGTCGGTCCGACGTATTTCTTGAACAGGTCGACCGTGACCCGGTTCACGCTCTCATCGGTGGCCTGGGCCGCGAGGATCGTCGCCACCAGGAGTTCGAAGGGCGTGGAGAAGCGGAGCGTCGGTCCCCAATCGGGATAGGCCTTCGCCAGGCGTCGCAGGATCGTGGCGGCGCGCCGCTTCTCTTCCGGCGCGGGCGGCTTCGCGACCGCCTTCTTCTTGGCGCTCATCCAGCAATGGACTCGTGCACGGCGATGCGGAAACGATAGGGATCGCGGTCGCGGCCGTAATAGAGGCTATTCGTCAGCAGCACCACGAGCAGGTCCTTTTCCGGGTCGTACCACACGCTCGTCCCGGTGAAGCCGGTGTGACCGATGGACGACAGCGAGAATCGCTCGGAGCAGTTCGGACCCACCGGCGGGCGCAGCACCAGACCCAGACCGCGGCGCATGTTCGGACCGACGGCCTGCTCCCGACGCGCCTCGGTCGCGAGCGCCTCGCCGATGACCGCGCCACGACTGAACACCGGCATGAGCCTGGCGTATCCGGCGGCAGTCCCGAACATTCCGGCGTGCCCCGAGACGCCGCCCATGGCGAACGCGTTCTCGTCGTGCACCTCGCCGCGGATGCGCCGTTTCCGCCACGAAGCATCGAACTCCGTCGCCGCGCAGGCCGTGGCGTCGGGCGGGTTGTAGAAAAGTTCGGCCTCGTTGATCCCGAGCGGGCGCAGGACTCGGTCGGCGAGGAGCTCCGGGTATGGCTTGCCGCCAAGGCGCGCCAGGGCGACGGCCAGCATGATGAAACCGAGGTCGCTGTAGGCGTAGCCGCGTCCCGGCGGATAGGCCAGCTCCTCCTTCGCCGCGAGCGTCGCGACCGCGTCCATGCCGCTCGCCACCTTGTAGTAATCGCGATGCCAGGCCAGGCCGGCGGTGTGCGTCAGCACCTGTCGCAGCGTCGAGCGCGGATCGAGGAAGCTCGGCATGAGCCTCTGGAACGGATCGTCCAGTCCGATCGCGCCGTCGCGGACGTACGACAGCATCAGTGCCGTCGTGGCGAGCTTGGTCAGCGAGGCCAGGTCGAAGATCGCGCTCACGGCGCAGGGCTCGCCGGTGTCAGGATCGAGGGTTCCCGCCGCGTACGACTCGGTCGTGCCGCCGCGTTCGACGCGAACGACGCAGGCGGTGCAGACGGTGCCGATCGCGGCGTCGATGATCGGTCTCGCGCGCTCCAGCAACACGCGCGAACGATATCGACTGGCTACGCTCTTGGTCCTGAACGAGCTGCTCGTCCGCGAGATCGAAGAGCAACCCGCCGTCGCCCGCCGCGTCCTCGCCTCCGGAGATCCCGAGATCGCGCGCACGGCGGTCGCGGCGCGGTCGGTGGTGTACCTCGCGGCGCGCGGCTCGTCGGACAACGCCGCCACATACGCTAAGTACCTCTTCGAGACGCGTGGACGCATCGCCGCTCTCGCAGCGCCGAGCCTGTTCACGCTCTATCGCGCCGCGCCAGACCTGTCCTCCGCGGCGGTCATCGGCGTGTCGCAATCGGGAGCGTCGCCGGACGTGGCCGCAGTCGTGCGCGCCGCACGGCGGGCGGGAGCGCCGACGATCGCGATCACCAACGTTCGCCGCTCGTCGCTCGCGCGCGCGGCCGAGCATGTCGTCGCGCTCGAGGCCGGCACCGAGCGCAGCCTCGCGGCGACGAAGACCTTCACCGCAACCTGCGTGGCGCTGGCGCGAATCGCGGGCGCGCCGATCGATGAGGCGCCGGACCTGCTGACCGCCGCTCTGAACACGCGGCCCGCGGCGGAGCGTCTGGCGCGGCGGGTGCGGCACCCGCTGCTCGTCATCGGCCGTGGCTACACCTATCCGATCGCTCTGGAGATCGCACTCAAAGTCAAGGAGCTGGCCGGCGTGTGGGCCGAGCCGCATTCGGCCGCTGATTTCGCGCACGGGCCGATCGCGCTGGCGCGCCGGGGGGCATGTGTGCTGCTGCTCGCAGCGCGCGGGCCGACGATCCGATCGCTGCGCGCGCTCGCGCGCGAGCTGCGCCAGCGGGGCGCGCGCGTCTATGCGCTGACGGACGACGAGCCGCTGGCGGCGTCGTGCCATGCCGCGGTGCTGATACCGACCGCGGCGGAGCACGTGGTCGCGCTCGCGCTCGTCGTGCCCGGCCAATTCCTGGCGCGGGCCCTCGCGATCGCGCGCGGTCGCGATGTCGACCGTCCTGCCGGTCTGACCAAGGTGACGCGGACGCGATGATCGATCTGCTGCAGCTCGCCAACGTGGTGCTGCGGCTGCTGCTCGAGTTCGGCGCGCTCGTCGCGCTGGCATACGCCGGTTATCACAGCAGCCGCAGGCGCGTCGTGCGTGGCGCGCTCGCAATACTCGCGCCGCTGATCGCCGCGGCGCTGTGGCTCACCCTCGGCGCGCCCGGCGGTGAGCGCACGCTCGACGATCCCTGGCATCTGTTGCTCGAGATCGCGATCTTCGGCGGCGCCGCCGTCGGCCTCGTCTCGACCGGGCGCGTGCGTGTGGGTGTCGCGTTCTTCCTGCTCTTCGCGCTCAACCGTGCGCTGCTGTACCTCTGGGGCCAGTGATCAGGGGTCGCGTCGGGGCGTAAGCCTGCCGAAGAAGCGGACCCATCGCACACTGCCATTTCCATCGCGGGCGAACCAGACCGGCATCTCGGCGAAGGGGCCGTTGCGCACGACCGCGCGATCGTCGTCGCTGAAGTCGAGCCGCATCCGCGGCAGCGGCTCCGGGCGCGGGCGCTGGTGGGCATCCATACCGCCACGGCGGACGGCCTCGAGCCACACGCCATCGGCGTCGCTTCCGACTGTGACCTCGTAGATCGCCGCGCGGTAGCGGCCGGCGTACTCAGCCGCACGCTCCCGAGGCACCGCGCGCCATTCTGCCGGCGCCGGGGCGGGAAGGCCGAGGTGGCCCTGAAGGACGGCCCGCGAGACCGCGCGGACGACGGGCGCGCCGCGATCCGCATTCGTCAGCACGGCGAAGGCGACGTCGCGATCCGGCACCACCGCGAGATGCGCGGTGTGGCTGACGGTGCTGCCGCCGTGGGTCAGGATGCGAACGCCGCCGACTGCGGCAACGGTCCACGCCATCGCGGCCGGACTCTTCTGCGGTGCGTACAGCGGCTCGCGCATGCGCTCGACCGCGCCCGCGGACAGCACGGGCTCGCGCCGTCCGAGGTGCAGCCGCGCGTAGGCGAGCAGCTCGCGCGCGGTGCTGACCAGCGCGCCGCCCGAGGCGAACGAGCGGAACAGACGCCACGGCCGCACGACTCGCGCGGCGCCGTCGATCACGACGTGACCGCTGGCCGCATGCGTCGCGGTCTCCCAGGCGAAGCCAGTACGTTTCATTCCGAGCGGCTCGAGCACGTGTTCTCGCGCCGCCGCGTCGAACGGCCGTCCGCGCAGCACTTCGACGATGCGTCCGAGGATCGCATAGCCGGCGTTGCAGTACGCGCGCGTCCAGTCGAATGGCGCGACCTGCGGCGTATCCGCGAGCGCGGCGACGTATCGCGCCAGAGCGTCGTCTCCGGCGCCGGTGTCGATGAAGACGTCGCCTTCGAATCCGGCCACGTGCGCGAGGAGGTGACGCGGTGTGACCGCCCGCGCCACGGTCTCGTCGGCGAGTCGCAGCTCCGGGAGATAGGTGCGCACGGGCGCGTCGAGATCGAGTCGCCCCTCCTCGAGCAGCTGTTGCAGCAGCGTTGCCGTGAGCGTCTTGGTGACCGAGCCGCACTGGAACAGCGTGTCGACGTCGACCGGATCGCCGCGCTCGGCATCGGCGACGCCGACGCAGCGGATGATCTCGGTCTCGCCGTCGACCACCGCAATCGCGACGCCGGGAACTCCGCTCTCGCGGATTGCCTCCGGCACGGTGCGGTCGAGGCTCGCGATGAGCGCGCCGCGGTCGCGCATCAGTACCGCAGGTAGTGACGGCGGATGTCCGCGAAGGTCTCGAGCGGCGCGCGCCACGACGCCACGATCTCGTCGGCGCTCCGTCCGTCATCCAGCGCGAGGCGGAGCGCGTCGGTGCCGGCGAGATGATCGAAGCGCTCGGCGTCGATCGTCAGCTCCCGGTGCGTGTCGCGGATGGCGGCGAGGAGGCGCACGCCGATGGCGACCGGCCGAAGGCGCGCACGATCGGCGATCTCGATACGTACGCCGCGGCCGGTTTCACGATCCTCGGCGCACAGCCGGATCCCATCGAGGTCGAGGCGCGACAGCCGCGCCGCATCGAGCCACGGCGCGCCGATCCACTCGAACGGCGCGCTCGTGCCGCGGCCGGGAGACACGTTCGTGGCCTCGAACAGCACCGTACCGGCATAGAGCGCGCACGCCGGCAGCGAGCGCAATGCCGGCGACGGCGGCTCGAACGGGACGCGCGCGTCATCGAGCCACCCGCGACGCCAGCCGTCCAGGTCGACCACGGTGAGGTCGCAGGCGATCGGCAGGCAATCGACATAGAAGGAGGCAAGCTCGCCTGGCGTCATGGCGTAGCGCAACGGCACCGGTGACGCCCCGACGAACGAAGCGAAGCGTAGGTCGAGCACCGGACCGTCGGCGGGCAGATCGCCTAGCGGATCCGGACGATCAAGGACCACCACGGGGATGCCATGCGCGCCACAGGCGCGCATCACCTCGGCCAGGGTGGTGACATAGGTGAAGCAGCGCGCCGCGACGTCCTGGAGGTCATAGACCATGACCTCGATATCGGTGAGCATCTCGTCCGTCGGCCGTTGGATCGCGCCGTACAGGCTGTGCACCGGCAGACGGGTCGTGGGATCGATGCTCGACGCGATCGGCGCGCCCGCCGCGGCCGTGCCCGACAGGCCGTGCTCGGGCGAAAACAGTGCCGCGAGGTCGTGCGCCGAGAGGAAGGCTCCGATCGTGGCGCGACCGCTGTGGTTGGTCACGAGGCCGACGCGCTTACCGGCAAAGAGGTCGGCGCGCTCGGCGATGCGGTCTCGGCCGAGGCGCATCAGAGCTGGGCGAAGGTGATGAGCTCGAACCGTTCCTTCGCCGCTGACATGACGTCGGGCGACGTCAATGTCGCGAGCTCTGCGGGACGCTCGCGGGCGTATGACGACGTCAGCAAGGCGTCGTCGATTTCGGCGGGGTGGCACATCAGCTCACTCGTGCCTTCGGCGATACGGCCGAAGAGCGCGAGCAGCGATTTCGGCGTGACGGCTTCGGTGCCGTAGAAGTCGCGGACGAACTGATCCGGGGTGCGCAGGCCGCTCTTGCGCAAGGCCTCGCGCTGCGCCCGTGACTGGTTGCGCACCGGCATGCCGCGCTCCTTGGCCACGGTGGTGAAGGCCCAGAGCACCTCGGGCTCGTCCTGCACGAAATGGTGCGTGTCCAGATGCGTCGGTGTGCGCTTGAGGAGCTTTGTGACGCGGTCGATCTGACGGCGGAACTCGGCCAGAACCTCCTCGCCGCGCAGCTTGCCGCGAACGAGATGCGGACGGGGAGGGAACGAACCGTCCTCACGCACCAGCGAGGGGACCGCGCCCACCGGCGACAGTGGCTTCCCGTACGTGAGCACCAGGTGCACGCCGACGCCGAGGCGCTTCTGATCCCGCACCAGCGCGGCAGCGTCCTCAGCCGCCTCGGCATTCGCCATCAGCGTCGTGCTGGTGACGATGCCGTCGCGGTGCGCTCGTAGCACGCCGCGGTTCACGCCGCGAGAGCGGCCGAGATCGTCGGCGTTGACGATCAGGCGCCGGCTCATGCCGTCGCGCCCCACGCCGCGCGCGCGGCGATGCGCGCGGCCCCGACGACGGGCTCGTTCGTCATCCGCGACACGCGCGCGGCGGGAAGCACCGCCGCGAGGCGGGCGCGCGTGTCCTGCTCGAGCCGCGGCAGCGCCTCGAACGCGCCACCGCCGAGGAAGACATCGTCGAGTGCGAGGCGCTCGGCGACGACGCGCGCCGCGCGCGCGAGCTCGTCCGCCCCGGCCGCGACGATCCGCCGCGCGACATCATCGCGATCCAGGACGGCACCGAGAGCGCGGAACGCGGCCAGGATCGCCGGGGCGGGATGAGGCACGCCGTACAGCTGTGGCAGCGCCGCGCGAAGTCCGGACACGCGCAACTCGGCCGCGATCGCGTCGCCGAGCAGCGTCGGTTCAGCTCTGCCGTCGGTCGCCCTGGCCGCGGCGCGAAGCGCTTCGAGGCCCAGCCACGTGGCGCTGCCCTCGTCGCCGATGAGGTGTCCCCAGCCGCTGGCCCGCGCCTCGCGACCCGTAGCGTCACGGCCGTAGGCGATCGCGCCGGTGCCGGAGATCAGCACGATGCCGATTCCTTCAGGCGTGGCCGCGTGTAACGCCGCGGCCGCGTCGTGCGCGACCACGACCCGCGTCCCGGGCACCAGCTCCGCGAGAAAGGCGGCGACGCGCGCCCGCGAGGCCTCGTCCTCGGTGCCGGCGGCGCAGAGCGCGACGGCTGCCGGGACCGTTCCGTTGGTGACCCCGGCGATCGCCTCGCGCAGGCGCTCCAGCGCATCGGCGGAGGCCAGGAGATTCGCGCCCGCGACCAGGTCATGCGCGCGCAGCGATCGTCCCTCGCGATCCACCGCCAGCGCGCGCGTGCGCGAGCCACCGGCGTCGATGCCGACGACATAGGCCACGGCCAGAGGCTAGGCGAAAGAGGTCAGCCGAGCCGACGCGGCGTACTCCGGCCAGCGCTCCAACAGTCGACGCGCGATCGCGCCGTGGTCGCCCGGCGCGATCCCGTCGAGGAACGCGTCCGTCTCCGCGAGAAGACGGCGTTCGTGCGCGTCGTCCTCGCCTGTCCTTCGCGCGCTCGCATGACCCTCGAGCGGCCACGCGGGCAGTACTCGAGCGAACACCGCGAGCGCGCGCGGCAGATGGGACGGCGAGGTCACCACGACGAGCGGTCGCGGACGAAGCTCGCCGAGATAGCGCAGCGCGACGAACAGCGCGTTGCCGATGGTGTCGCGAGACTCATCTTCGACGAAGACGCGGTCCGTCGCGACGCCGGCGGCGACGAGGGCTTCGCGCATCGCCGCGGCCTCGCTCGGGCCCGCCTCCGGCGTTCCGAGGCCGTACCCGCCGGACACGATCACGGCATCGCGCGGGCGCGTCAGCGCCAGGTCAGCCGCGGCTCGAGCGCGATCGCGCGTGGTCGCACCCGGACCGCCTCCGAGGACGACGAGGAGCTCCGGCGCCGCAGCGAGATTCACAGCGCGGGCACCGTTCGCAGAAAAGCGGAAGCCCGCGATCCCGATGGGTCGCGGGCTTCCAGGATTCGCCTGCGCGTCATGCGCGTCCTAAATCGAGTGCAGGGTCCCATTCATCAACATGATGATGGTGAAGTTATCGCCACCGGGGTTCTGGTAGATCTTGTCCGACAGATCCGGCCAGACCACACGCTTCTTGTCGTTGAGTGGATTGTTGCCCAGACGCTGCCACAGCGGGACGCACGGCAGGATCTCGTTGAAGGCGAGCGAGATCTGCGTGATCGCCGTCTTCTGTTTCGCTAGATCGGTCCCCGCGGCCGCGTCGACGAGGAGCTTCTCGAAATCGATCGTGCCACCGGACCACTTCTGCGTGGTGGGGTAGTGCATGCCGCCGCCGGCGTTGGTGGTGTTGTATTCACGGAACGGGCGGGCGAGGGACGCCTGCGGGTGTGGATTGCCGATGCCCCAGGCGTTCAGCGTGATCTCGAACTTGCCATCGTTCGTGTCCGGCAGGTGCGTGGCACGCGGCGCGCCGCGAGGTGTGATCTTGATGCCGAAGGTGTTGAGCGACTTCTGCGCGTGATCCGCGGCCGCGGACCAGTCGGTGAAGTCGCTGGGGAAGTACAGCTCGTAGGCCAGCTTCTTCCCGCCCTTGGCGTAGATGCCGTCGACTTTGGCGAAGCCGGCGTCCTTCATGAGCTGGTCGGCCGCGGCGACGTTGTAGTCGTACGACTTGAACTTGGACTGATCGCCGGACGCGATCCAGTTCGGGACGAGCTCGTCGGGGAAGCCGGTCATGTACTTCGGTGGCTTCGCGCTCTGGCCGTAGGCGATCGTTCCGCTCTCGACGCGGTTGATCGCCATCGCGACGGCCTGACGCAGCCTCGGGTCCTGGAACTCCGGAGTCTTGTCCCAGTTGAAGTAGATGGCCGGTCCGGTGAACAGCGGGCCGCGCGCGATCTTCAGGCCGGCGTCCTGGAAGGATCGGTCCTGCGCGACGCTGAAGCCGTGCGTGGCGTAGTCGACGTCGCCGGAAAGGACCAGCGGCGCGATCGCCGCGGTCTCGCCCTGGTACACGACGACCTTGTCGAAGGTCACGCTATCGCCGAAGAGGCCGCCCGCGTTGCGCACGAAAGTCACCTGCGCCGCGGTCAACGTCGACGTATCCATCTTGTACGGGCCGACCGAGAGCGGGCCGGCCGGGCGGAGATTGTCCTTCTCGGTGCGCAGCGCCTTGACCTCGTCCGAGGTCGTGGTCTTCCCAGCCTTGTACAGCGCCTCGGCGCGCTTGGCGAAGTCGCCGAACTGAGAGTCGGCACGGATGCCATTGGCGCGGAGGATCAGGCGTTCGCCGAGCGTGGTCGGGGTCTTGAAGTGGAACCGCACCGTGTTGTCGTCGGGCATGGTCACGTCATCGATGTAGGACCAGATCCCGAATCCCTCCATGCGTCCGACCCAGTACGTGGTCCAGACGTCCTTCGAGGTGAACGGCTTGCCGTCGTCCCACTTGAGGCCCTTGCGGAGCTTCACGTCGAGGTTGTCGCCGTTCATCGCGTGCGACTCCGCCAGCCAGTAGTCGTACTTGTCCTCGGACCAGCGGTATGCCGCGAGCGAGGGGAGCATGAGGTCGCCGTAGATGCTCACGCCGGAGGTGGCGAGGATCGAGCCCGTGGTGAAGTAGTTGTAGTGACCCTTTGGCGGCAGGTCGTACGGCCACGCGCCGTGGAACTCGCCGCCTTTCTTTCCGGTGCCTCCGCTCGGTGTGGCCGTACCGGGCTGGCAGGCGGCGGCGAGCATGCCGATGGACACGAGGGTCGCGTCGCGCAGGAACATACGGCGCGTGGGTGCGTAGACGGGTGCCTTGGGTTTGTCTGCTGTCATTCCTCTTTCCCCCCAGGGGCTGAAGCCCCTGTGCGCGTCGCGTCTGGACTTCGCTGGTTGTAACGGTCCGCGATGCTTCTGTCACGCCGTTGCCGCGTGGCCGCGTCCTCCGGAAGGCGCGAGCTTGTGAGCCGAGCGATCAGGGCCACGCCTGCGACGAAGAGTAGCCCGACCAGGAGCGCAAGCACGTCCACGACGAACGAGGCCGACGACGGATCCTGGAACGGCAGCGTGATCGCGGCAAGAAGCGCGATAAGCACGCCGATGCGCATCCCGCCGCGCAGGAGCTCCGGATCCACCCTTAACCGGCGGACCCTTCCGATTTGTCGATGTCGACCCAGGGAAGGTCAAATCGGAAGGGTCCGGTAGCCGCGGCGAGCGCAGTGCGTTCACGCACAGCCACGTGGCACGCGACCGAGCGCGTCCCGCCGATCGGGGTCAATGCCGGCACCAGCACGTCACAGAGTCCCGCTTCGGCGCGCGGGCAGCGCGGATGGAAACTGCATCCGGGCGGAAGGCGCAGCAGGCTCGGCACGTCGGCCGATTTCAGCGGCAGCCGCTGCTTGCTCCGGGTCAGGTCCGGGTCGGCCTCGGGGATCGCACCGATCAGGGCCGTCGCGTACGGATGCGCCGGATCGTCGATGAGCTCCTGCGTCGCCGACAGCTCGACCACGCGTCCGAGGTACATCACGGCGATCCGGCCGGCGCGCCCGAAGTAGCGGGCCACCGCCAGATCGTGGGTGATGAGCACGATGCTGACGCCGAACTCGTCGCGCAGACCGAGCAGCAGGTCCAGGAGCGTGATGCGGATCGAGACGTCGACCATCGACACCGCTTCGTCGGCGACGATCACGCGCGGGTCGACGGTCAGGGCGCGGGCGATGGACACGCGCTGCCGTTGACCGCCCGAGAGCTGGTGCGGAAACTTGTGCAAGAAATCGTCCGGCGGCGTGAGACCGACGCGCTGCAGCAGGGAGCGCGCCGCTGCCCGCGCCTGCTTCGCCGTCTGCGCCTTCCGGTGATGGCGCAACGGTGCCGCGAGCACCTGCTCGACCGTGCGCACCGGATTGAGCGACGCGTAGGGATCCTGATGCACGAGCTGCACGGCGCGGCGAAACCGCACCTGGTCAGCGCCGCGCGACCGCCACACGTCGTTGCCCTCGAACAGGAGCTCGCCACTGGTCGGCCGGAGCAGACCCGCGAGCAGGCGTCCGGTAGTGGTCTTGCCGCATCCGGATTCACCGACAAGGCAGATCGCCTCGCCGCGATCGAGATCGAGCGAGACGTCGTCGACGGCCTTGATCACGCCCGCCGGTGTTTTGAACTCGCGCGTGACGTGCACCAGCCGGATCAGCGGCGACCCGTTCGTCACGCCAGCTTCTCCGCGACGTGCCGCTCCGCGGTCCCGATCGTTCGCGCCACCTCTTGCCAGCGGATGCAGGCGGCGTCGTGTCGCGGCATGTCGACCGGCAGCAGCGGCGGGACCGCCGCGAGGCAGGCATCGATCGCGAGCGGACACCGTGGGTGATACGGACAGCCGGGAGGCGGACTGATGAGATCGGGCGGCGAGCCGGGGATGGAGGCGACGCTGCCGAGCGCTCCGGTCACGCGGGGCACGGCGCGAAGCAGTCCGATCGAGTAGGGATGACGCGGCCGGTAGAAGAGATCCTCGACGCCGGCCCGTTCCACGGCGCGCCCGGCGTACATCGTCACCACGCGATCGGCGAGCTCGGCAGCCAGCGAGAGGTCGTGCGAGATGAACAGCATCGAGAAGCCGAGCTTCGTGCGGAGCTCGCGAAGCAGATCGATGATCGCGCGCTGCGTGAGGATGTCGAGCGCCGTGGTCGGCTCGTCGAGGATCAGCAATGCCGGATGGAGGAGCAGTCCCAGCGCGATGAGCACCCGCTGACGCATGCCACCGGAGAGCTCGTGGGGATAGGCGCGGAGCACGCGCTCGGGATCGAGGTGCACGAGGTCGAGCAGCTCGAAGGACCGATCGCGTACGGCTTTGGTGTCCTTCATGCCGTGGGCGCGCGCGGTGTCGAGGAACTGCGACCAGATGTCGATGACCGGATTGAACGCGTTGAGCGCGGACTGGAACACGAGCGCGCACTCGCGCCAACGGAATTCGCGCAGCTCCTCGTCGTCCAAGCGCAGCACGTCGCGGGTGATGCCGTCGCGGGTGAAGCGGATCGCTCCGGCGCTGACGCGCGCGTTGCGCGGCAAGAGCCGCACCAGCGCGACCGCGAGCGTCGTCTTGCCCGACCCACTCTCGCCGATGATCGCGACCGTCTCGCCCGACTCTACGTCGAAGGAGACATCGCGCGCCGCGCGCAGCGCACCACGACGCGTGGCATATTCGACCGACAGCTCCTGGACGGAGAGGATGGGGTCCATTAAGCGGCGCGCAGTCGTGGATTGAAGATGTCCTCGAGACCGGACGCGAGCGAGACGAGCGACAGCTGGAACAGCACGATGGCCAGGATCGGCGAGAGGATGTACCAGAGCGAGTCACGGAAGTAGAGCGCGCCCTGATCGCGCGCGAAGTACAGCATGATCGCCCAGTTCTCGCCGGAGAGCGGGACCAGCCCGAGGATGATGAGTCCGACCTGCGCGTAAATCGCCTGCGTCATCGCCAGGATGAAGTGGATGACGATGTAGCTGGTCATGTTCGGCAGCATCTCGCGGAAGATGATGTGGAAGATGCCGAGATCGAGCGATCGCGCCGCCTCGACGTAGTCGCGTTCCTTCAGGCTCAGCACCTGCGCGCGGACCTGGCGCAGCAGGCTGGCCCACTGCAGCAACGCCAGGATCACGGCCATGACCAGGAAGCTCGAGGGATGCACGATCGCGGCGACCACGATGAGCACGATGAGCTGCGGGATCGTGAGCACGATGTCGGTGAGGCCAAGGGTGGCGGCGTCGAAGCGACCACCGAGGGTCGCCGACAGCGAGCCGAAGGTCACGGCGATAGCGGTCGAGATGAATGCCGCAAGAAACGCCACGGTGAGGATGTCTGCACCGCCGTGCACGATCTGGTTCAGCACATCACGGCCCTGGTAGTCGGTGCCGAGCGGATGCGCGAGCGACGGCGACAGGTACACCGAGGTGACGTCGGGCGCGTCCTGCAGCGACACGACCAGCGGAGCGACATACGCCAGCAGCACGAAGAAGATCACGCCGCCAAGGCCGATCAAGGCGACCGGCCGGCGGGACAGCAGCCGCAGCGTTTCGATCATCCGGTCGCGCCTCCGGCGCGGCCGATGCGCGGATCGAGCCGCCCGTACAACAGATCTGCCGCCAGATTTGCGATGACGACCGCCGTCGTGGTGATCAGCAGGATTCCCTGCACCAACGGGTAGTCGCGCTGGTTGATCGCCGCCAGCAGGCGCAGGCCGATGCCCTCGTAGACGAAGATCTGCTCGATCACCACGGCGCCGCCGAGGACGAACCCGGTGGCGATCGCGAACTGCGTGACCAGCGGCAGGATCGCGTTCCGGCCGACATAGGCCGTGGTGATGCGTCCGTCGGTGAGCCCCCGCGCCCGCGCCGCGACGACGTAGTCCTCGTCGAGCGCCGCGAGCGTGGCGCTGCGCATGGACAGGATCCAGTTCCCCAGCTGCGTGAGGAAGAAGATCGTGATCGGGAGAGAGGCGTGATAGAAGATGTCGCCGATGAAATCGAGGGTGAACCCGGGATGCATCCCCGGGCTGAAGGCGCCGCGCATCTGCGCGATCGGGATCAGCCGCAGCTGGCTGCCCAGGATGACCACGATCATCAGCGCCAGCAGGTAGTTCGGGATCGAGCTCACCACCGAGCCCCCGGTGGTGACCAAACGGTCGAAGAACGAATTGCGTCGGTACGCCGCCAGCAGCCCGAGGGCGATGCCGACGCTGAATGACAGCAGCAGCCCGGTGCCGACGGCGAACAGCGTCCACGGGAGGACGGCGAGGATGATCGACGTGACCGACGTGCCCGCCGAGAGGAACGAGTTGCCGAGGTTGCCGTGCAGCACGTTCCCCATGAACGACAGGTACTGCTCGTGGAGCGGCGCGTTGAGATCGATGCTGAAGAGTCCGGACGCGATCGCCCGTGCGTCGTCGTAGGTCAGCGCGCCGTTCGAGGTCTGCATCAGCTCGTCGATCTTCAGGTCGACGGGGCTGCCCGGCATGAGGCGGATCAGGAAGAAGGTCAGCGTCGTCGTGACCCAGATGGTGAGGATCGCTTTGAGCGCGGCGCGCAGGACCGGATGCGTCCAGAACGCGCCGAAGACCTCGCGCGGGCCGAGTCGCGCGGCGAGCCGGACTTCCGCAGGCGTGACGCTCATGCCGAATTTCCCCTTCGAACCGTCTTCCTCAAATTCGGCATGAGCGCGCTCATGCCCGAACACTAATCCGCGGCGCGTCGCCTGTGGACTCGGGAAGGCGCACGGGAAGGCGGCCATCGGGCGCGCGTTCGCCCGACAGCACCATCGCCAGCGCCTCGCACGACGCCGGCACGTCGGAATAGGTGAGCAGCGCGGGCACATCGGGAAAGAGCGCCGCGTCGTACGGCGAGCGGATCGCCGCCAGCACGGGGCGCACCCCGCGCGACAGCAGCTCGCGCGCCCGTGTGGTCTGCTCGCGATCGAAGAACGCGCTTGAGGTGACGACCAGCAACGCCCCGTCGTTCGTCACGTCGACCTCAGACGGCAGCCCCACAAAGCGCAAGCGCGATCCGAAGCGCCGCGCCAGCGCTCGCTCCAGAGTGCCGAGCGGATCGTTCAGCTCCTCCGCCCGGGACGCGCGCGCGGCGGGAAAGGCGGCGACGGTCAGCGGCCCGGAGCGCAGGTCCGGGAGCGCCGGACCGACGCGTGTCACCGCGCGCGCCGCGACCTCGATGGCGAAGGCGTGGTCCGGCTCGGCGGGCCGTTCGGCCGGAACGCAGGTCCAGCGGGCCGCGAACGCGCGCGACCGGCGCAGCGCGTCGGCCATGCGCTCCGCGGCGATCTCGCCCGCCGAGGCCGCGCGTTCGACGGCGTCGAGGGCTCGCTCCGGCTGCCTCGGCTCGGGCAGGCACACGTGCGCGATGTCGACGCCCGCGGCGATGGCGCGCGCGGCCGGTTCGGCGCCGGCGAGCGCCGCGCCCTTCATCTCCAGAGCATCGCTGCACAGCACGCCGTCGAAACCGAGCCGGCGGCGCAGCAGGTCGACGTTGATGCGTCGCGAGTAGGTCGCTGGCAGCGTGTCCAGCGCGGCGAAGACGACGTGCGCGGTCATCACCTGGGCCACGCCGGCGGCGATCGCGGCTCGGAACGGCACGAGGTCGCGCCGCTCGAGCGTCTCGGCGTCGTCGCCCACGGTCGGCAGCGTCAGGTGCGAGTCCAGATCGGTCGCGCCGTGCCCCGGAAAGTGCTTGGCCGTGCAAGCGACTCCGGCCGACTGCATCCCGCGGATCCATGCCGCGGCAAGAGCGCCGCAAAGCGACGGATCGTCGGAGAACGCGCGCGTGCCGATGACCGGGTTCGCCGGCTCGACGTTCACGTCGCAGACCGGTGCGAAATCGATGGCGATCCCGAGCGCTCGCAGCTCACGCGCGACGACGCCGGAAACGCGCTCCACCAACGCCTCGTCGCGCGTCGCGCCGAGTGCCATCGCGCTCGGAAACACGGTGCCGAAGGCGATGCGTACGACGTTGCCGCCCTCCTGGTCCAGCGCGATCGGTACCGGCCGGGCCTCGTGGATCTCGCGCAGCAGGTCGCGGGTCTGCCGCGCGTCCCTGAAGTTACGAGCGAAGAGCGAGAGGCCGCCGACGTCGCCGTCGCGAAGGAGCGTGCGCACGTGGTCGGGCAGCGTCGGACCCTCGATGCCGGTCCACACCAGCGGTCCTGCGCGACGCACGTTTTGACGCTACCGCATCAGCACCGCATAAGTGACGGTCACGCTGAACTGCCGGCACCACACCACGACCGAACGCACCGCGGCGAGGTCCGCCGTCGCGGGGACGGCGTAGTTGAACGAGCCGTTCGTCGCCTTCAGCTTGCCGAGGTCGATGTACGTCCCCGGTTTGCCGTCGTCACGATCCGACAGGTACACGTACATGTCCGGCGCGCCGGCGATGTCGACGTTTTCGAATCGAACGAAGCGGTCCTTTCCGAGGGTCAGGATGCGCACGACACCGCTGCCGTAGTCGACCGCGGTGATGTGCACGAGGTCGCCCCTGGCCAGCGTCGCCGGCGTCGGCTGCGCGGTCGGTATGATCTCGGGCGCGTTGGTGCCGAGCACGGCGGGCGTCATCGCCGGAAGTGGCTCGGACAGCGTGGAGCGAACAAAGATCGGAACGATGACGTAGACGACGAGCGGCACGGACAGCGCGGCCGCGAGCGCCACCGCCGCCGCTCCGACCAGGCGCGGATGCCGCGATAGCGCGCCCATCAGGCCGGCGATGCTACCGGGGCCGCATGACGAATCGATGACACGGGAGAACCGGAGGCGGAGGGGAGCGAGCTCGCCTCCGCCCCGACGTTTACGGCTGGACCTGCAGCTTGATCTCGTTCGCGCCTGATCGCACACGGACGGTCCGGGTCGCGCGGTCGATCCAGATGTCGATCTCGTCGCTCTCTCCGGGAAGCAATTGCGATCGGTCGGCGACGAGGCTGTGGACCGCGAGCACACCGTCCTGCACCGCGACACCGGTCACGCGAAGGGTTTGCGAGAGTCCCGGCAGCGCGATATCGCTCATGCCGTCGGGCGCGCCGGCCATCACTGTGCGCGTGAGCATTCCGTTTTTCCGCGCCGGATCGACGTAGCCCTGGAGCACGTACGACGCGTAGCTCGGCAGCGGCGCCGCGGGAACGCCGCCGATGGCGTGGACCGTGATCGTTTCGTCGCGCTCTCCGAGCGTCTTCGCGATCGGTGGGATGGCCGCACCGGCGGCCACGGCGGTGCCGATCCCGGCCATCTTCAGGAATCTCCTGCGACTGGTCTTCGACATGTCTTTCTCCTTAGTGCGGCGTTCCGACGTAGGGGAACACAGACAGGTAGTCGCTGTGCGGACCGACGCCGTCGCCGATGCTCGAGCTCCCGGTGAGCAATTGCAGCTCGGCGTCGATGACGTCGTCCTGCAGCCGCCGTCCGTTCAGGAAGCCGGCGGCTGTGGCGTAGTTGTAGGTGAGGATGTCTGGCAGCAGCACGCTCGCGAGCGTGCCCGCCGTCGCGGCGTCGCGGTTGAAGGGCGCTCCCTCCAGCACCGTGACGAACTTGTCGCGGAACTGAAGGACGTCTTGTGTCGGCGGGATGGCGTTAAAGGTGTTCTTGTCATTGCCATGGTTGAAAACGGTGTTGATCGCCGGCCGGCCCATCCGATCTTTCTGCGTCCACACGCCGTTCACCGGCACAAGGCAGCGCGCCCAATAGCCGACTGCGGTGCTGCCGCCAAGGAGCTGGGCCTTCGGAGCCGAGAGCACGATGCTGAACACGTTCTTGGCGACGAAGAAGTCGCTGCCCGGGCTGGTGAAATCGAGCGGATGCCTGTGCGGCGGCAATCCGAGAAACGCCGCCAGATCGAAGAAGAAGGGATCGCTGCGCAGGCCGGCGAAAAACTTGTAGCCATCGACCTCGGTGATCGTCCGGGCCGCTCGTTTTGACGAGGTCGGCCGGCGCTTTGTTGATCAGGATCTGGCCGCCGTCGTTGTCCCCCGATGCGGCGTGGCCCGTGGCACGATGGACCTTCGCCGTCTGGCGTCCGAGCGCGTCGTCTGAGAAACGAATGCGGTACGCGATGTCGGCGTCGGCGTCGCCGTTGGTGTCGATCTTCAGCTCGTAGAGGGCATCTGGGTTGAACGCTGTCGCGAGCGTGGGTGCGAGCGGATTCACGTTGAGGATGAGGACCGAGCGGCTCGCGTCGTCGGGCGCCTCGAACGCGTAGATGTCGGTGATGTCGATGCGAGCGTCCATGTTCGGCGACATCAGGCCTGGAGCATCGAGATGGTCTGCCATCCGTAACCTGCCTTCCCCGCCGGCTTGTGGCCGGCACCGACGGTGGGTTACGAGGCAACAGAGCGCGACGGATCAGTCGGGCCCGGGGCAATTCGTCGCCCGCCGCGTTACGACGCCTTGGTGATCCGGACGGTGACCAGGTGATAGCCGGTCGCGCCGGCGGGGAACGGATCGCGCGGCGACGAGACCTGCGGCACGCCCTTGCCGTCCGTCGCGCGCACCATCACCTTCGCCTCGCCCGAACCCGCCGGCGTCCAGTTGAAGAACCAGCGGCGCCAGGTGAAGCCGTTGATCTCGCGGCCGAGCGTCGCGTCGGCCCAGGTGCGCCCCTGATCGGTGCTCACCTCGACCTTGGCGATGCCGCGCGCGCCGGCGTGCGCGATGCCGGCGATGCGCAGCGGCCCGCCGCTCCAGGCGACCGTCGGCTGCGGAACGTCGATGCGCGAGTTGGTCACGATCACCGCCGGATCGGCCCAGCCGCGATCCTGCCAGTAGCCCTTGTAGTCGTAGTTCTCGACGGTCAGCCGCACCAGCCACTTCACGTTCTTCATGCCGTAGATGTCCGGCACCAGCACCCGCGCGGGATAGCCGTGATCGATCGGCAGCACGTCCCCGTTCATCCCGTACACCACCAGCGTGGTCGGCTCGAGGGCCTTCTGGATCGGGATCGAGTCGGTGTAGCCGTCCGTCGATGTCATCACCAGGTCGTATGCCTCGGAGCGCACGCCGGCGCGCGCGAGCAGGTCGGCCATGCGCACGCCCACCCATTTCGCCGTCGAGATCAGGTCGCCGCCGACGGGATTGCTGATGCACTCCAGCGTCTGCACCTGCTCGATCGCGTCCATCGCCAGCAGGTCGTCATAGCCGAGGTCGTAGGGATGGTCGACGTGCCCGTCGATCGCCAGACGCCACGTCGAGGCGTCGATCGTCGGTTTGAACAGCGCGGTGTCGACGACGTAGAAGGCGTCGTTAGCCGTGAGCTGCGGCGACAGTCCCGGGGTCGCGTCGAACGCCGGGTCCTCGGACGCGAACGGCGCGACGGTCACGACCGGCGGACGCGCCAGCACCAGCTGTCGCGCGACGGCGACGCCGCGGCGCCCCAGCGACGACAGGAACATGCCGCCCGCGCCGAGGGCGACCACGATCGCGCCAAGGCCGAGCAATGTCCGGCGGCGGGAGGCATCGGCCGGCACTTCGAGGCGCGACGCGCTCCACGACAGCGCGGCGCTGTACGCCGCGAGCCCGACGACCGACGCGATCGTGGTCCCGACCGGATCGAACTGCCGCGACGACGAGACGCTCGCGCCGACGATGCTCAGCGCCCACGGGATCGCGGCCACGAGCACCGCGCGGCCCCGCGTCGCTCCGGCGGCCACGAGCGCGCCGCCGAGCGCGCCGGTCGCGAGCACGAGTCCGACGACGCCGACCTCGAGTAGGCGCTTCGCCCAGAACTGCAGCGCGTCGATGACCGCGCTCGACAGCGAACCCGGGAGCGCGTCGACGACCGCCAGGCCGAAGGCGTACGGCGCGAAGGGCAGGAGCCCGAGGGTGCTGCCGATGAAGACGATCTCGAGCGCGACCAGCGCCGAGAACGCTCCCGCCAGAAGGCCGCCGGGGTGGCGCCGGATGAGTTGAACCATTCCCTCTAAAAGCGTACGGCGGCCGCCCTGGGCCGCCCTGAACGCTCGGCCGAGCATAGTGCGTTTGGACTAGTCGACTTCATCAGCGCGGCTAATTGTTGCGAAGGTCATGCACCCCTACACCTTTGATGGCGATGGTTACCTGGGAGCTTCCCGACGGCAGCGAGGTCCGCTGCGAGCAGCTCACCGTCGACGCGCGCGCGCTCCGGACGTTCGTGATGCGCTTCATGGCCGCGCATCCGCGGTACTGGGACGCCGGGTCGTGGGACGTTGAGGAGCTTGCGACGGAGTTCGAGCGACACTTCGGCGAAAAAGTCGAAGTGCGCAAGACCGTTCGTCCCGACGGCGTGACGGTACACACCGTGCGGCCGCGCTTCGCCCCATCGATGTGACCGCGCGAACGACGAACGCGTACGTCGCGACCATCGCCGCCGCGGCGGCGATCGTGTTCACGCTCGAGCTGGCGCGTCTCGAACCCTCGCGAATCGATGTGCTCGCGTTCCTATTCCTCGCCGTCCTCGCCGCGGTGGCGCAACGGATCCCGATCTACTTGTTCCGATCCAGTGCCGTGAGCGTGGCGTACGTCGCGACCATCGCCGCGTATGTGCTCTTCGGCACGCCGGCGGCGCTTTTGGTGAATTTCGCTTCGGCCATCGTCAACGCCTTCACGCCGCGTCCCAAGCCGTGGCCCAAGATCCTTTTCAACACCGGCAGCGTCACGATCGCGGCCGCGTTCGCCGGCAGCGTGTACGAGCTTCTCGGCGAAGTGCCGCCGCTGCAGGTCCTGCCGACGATCGCAGCGGTCGCGGTCAGCGGCCTGGTCTACTTCGCGGTGAGCTCCGCGCTCACCGCCACCGTCATCGCCCTCTCCACCGGAGGGAATCCCATTGCGGTCTGGCGCGAGAACTACTCCTGGATGACCGTGAACTATGGCGCGACCGCCGTGATCGGCGCGATGCTCGCGCTGGCGTACCGCTCCCTGGGGATCCTCGGCGCCGCGAGCTTCGTCCTGCCGCTCGCCGTGGCGTGGTACTCGTTCAAGCTCTACATGACGAGCACGCGGCAGTTGCGCGACCGCAATCGCGAGCTGCAACAGCTCAATGAATCACTGCGCCAGAGCTCAACGCAGCTCGAAGAGGCCTATGTCTCGGGCGTCCGGGCGCTCGTCGACGCCATCGAGGCGAAGGACGAGAACCGGCGCGGACATGCGGTCGCGACCGCGGCGCTGGCGACGTCGCTTGGCAGACGGTTAGGCCTGAGCGCCGACGAGCTCACCCGGCTCGAGGTCGCGGCACTGGTGCACGACATCGGTCGCGTCGGAGTCTCGGAGGACGTGCTGCTGAAGGCCGATTGGCTCACCGATGACGAGTGGTCCGAGGTCAAGCGTCATCCGGTGATCGGAGCGAACCTCCTCTCGCACGTCGGTCCGCTCGCGGAGCTGCGACCGATCGTGATCGCGCACCACGAGTCCTGGAACGGCAACGGCTACCCCTCCGGTCTCAAGGGTCAGGACATTCCCCTCGCGGCTCGGATCATCGCCGTCGCCGATGCCTATCAGGCCATGATCTCGCCGCGCACGTACCGGCCGGCGTTCAAGCCGCACCAGGCGCTCGAGGAAATCTGCGCCGGAGCCGGCGAACGCTTCGATCCCGCCGTCGTCAGCGCGCTGCTCGAGGCCGTCGCGAGTGTGCGGCCTGAAGTCGCGCGCGTCGCGATCCACGTGTAAGGAGGTCGCAAGATGAAGAGAGCGCTCATCACCGCCGCGCTCATCGCCGTGATGGCGTTGGCCGGCTCGCCCGCGAACGCCGCCGTGCCTTACGCCGTCGACGAAGTGACGGTCCAGGCCGTCAGCGTCAGCGACGGCACGATCCTGCCGCTCAACATCACCTGGGAGGACTGACGCTACGCCGGCCGGAGTCGCCCGACGAGCAGCAGCACGCCCAGCACAACCAGCACGAGCGGGAAACCAACCGACGCGACCGGCCCGAAGTCCCTGCCACTGATGTGCAGCACGCCTTCGAAGAACGCCGCGAAGCCGAGGAACATCGCGAACCCGACGCCGGCCGTGTTCAGGCCACGCCGAATTTGGGTCGGGCTGCCCTGCAGCGCGCCCATCAACGCCACGCCGACGCCCGACGCGGTGGGGCCCACGAGCGCCCAGGCATACGCCCAACTCTCCCAATCGTCCGTGGCGTTCTGATAAAGCAGCACCAAGCCGACGGTGGTGACGATCGTTCCCGGGATCACCAGCGCGGCGCTCGGTCCCCGGCCCGCGGCGATCCCGGCGACGAGCAGCAGGACTCCGGGGACGATCACGAAGAGCGGCCAGCCGTAGCGACCGACATCGAAGTTCGCGAGCTGGCCGATAAGGAAGATGACGCCCGCCGCGATCAGGATCAGGCCGACGACGGTCCCGCCCTGCCGCTCCATGACGCGGAGATTGTGCTCCCTTTGGGCGCTATTGACCCCAGAAGCGGCGGTCTTCTTCCTCGTCGCTGCGGGCCTTGCGGTGCGGGCAGTAGCGGTTCTTACAGTTGTGCGGCTGGTTCCACACCACCAAAAGCATCAGTGCGGAGACTCCGCACGTGATCGAGAACAGCAGCGCGGTCATGGCTTCGCCGGTGAAGCCGAGGTCGTTCATTGCCCGCGGAGCCATGCATAGCCTGTGCCGCCCACGGCGCGATCGATAATCGCCGCGATGGACGTCGCGCTGCGCGAGGCGAAGGCGCTGGAGCGGGGCATCGCCTTTGGCCGCTGGGGCGGTGTCGCTCTGGCGTTGGTCCTGGGACCGATCTTCCCGAACCTCTCGCTCCCCGCCGTGGTCGTGCTCGGGATCGGCATCGCGGCGTACAACGTCTGGGTCATGCGCGCGTCGTCGCGCGCGCTAACGCTCGCCGAGCATCGCCGCATCGAACGCCTGACCTTCATGGCCGACCTCACGGCGCTCGCTGTGGGCATGCTGCTCTTCTCGCCGGACCCCTACTGGACCACGTTCCTCATCGTCCCGGTGGTCATCATGGCCGGCGCGTTCCGTTTCGGGAACGAGGGCGCCCTGGCGTCGAGCGTAGTGCTCGGGGTCTCGTATCTCGGGATCAGCGTGTTCCGCGCCATCGCTTTCGGTTACGGCATCGAACCGGAGCGTGTGCTGTTCCACCTCTCCGTTTTCGCCCTGACCGCCTTCATGGTCGAGCGCATCCTGCGCGAGGGGCGAGGCGTGCGCGCCGAGCGCGAGCGGCTGATCGGCGAGCTGCAACGCCGCATCGCCGAAGACGACGCTTTGGTCGAGGTCGGCCGCATCGTGGGCAGGCTCCGCGACCCAGCCGAGGTCGTTCCGGCCGTGCTCGAGGCCAGCCGGAAGGTCTTCCGCTTCGAACGCGCGACCGTGTTCACGATCGACGAGCATCGCGGCGAATACCGCGCCATCTACCGCCTGACACCGTCCGGCGAGCCCCCCGGCGCGGCGCCGGCATTCGCGATCGGCGAGGGCCTCGTGGCCGCGGCGCTGGCGGAGGACCGGCCGCTGCTCGTGCGCGACGTGCTGAGCGATCCGCGCTACGTGCCGCGGCACATGCGCGAGCGCCGCCGCTCCGTGATCCTGGTGCCGCTCCGTGTCGCCGGACGTCCGGTCGCAGTGCTGTCGCTCTCGCGCGGGCTGCCGGACGAGTTCGGGCCGGAGGACCTTCGTCAGGCCGAGATCGTCGCCGCTTACGTCGCGCAGGTCCTGGAGAACGAGCGGCTCTTCGCCGAGGCGAGCCAGGCCGAGGCGCTGCGAGCCGCGGACCGCATGAAGGACGAGTTCCTCGCGACCGTGAGCCATGAGCTGCGCACGCCGCTCGCGGTCGTGCGTGGCGCCCTCGAGCTGCTGCAACGAGGTGTGGCGGCGCGCGAGCAGCTATTCGACCAAGCCACGCGCAATCTGGAGCGATTGAGCCACAGCGTCCAGGACCTGATCGATCTGGCGCAGCTGCGCGAGGCGCGCGTCGAGCTCGAGCGGGAGTACACCTCCGCGCGCGACCTGCTTGAAGAGACCTCGCGCGCGCACCAGCTCCTGGCGACGCAGCGCGGCCAGAGTCTGATCGTCGAAGGACGGGCGGATCTGCCGCCCGCATACGTCGATCGCGCGCGTATGCTTCAGGTCCTCGGAAACGTGGTTGCCAACGCCATTCACTACGGCCCGCTGGACGCGCCGATCACACTGTTCTGCGAGCATGTCGACGATGAGCTTCGCTTCCGCATCGTGGACCGCGGACCCGGCGTGTCCGTCGACGAGCGCGACCGCATCTTCGAACGCTTCTACCGCGCCGAGGCCACGCGCGACACCGTCTCAGGCACCGGGCTCGGGCTCGCCATCGCGCGCCGCCTCATCGAGCTGCATGGCGGCCGGATCTGGTTCGAGGACGCCGAGCCCGGGAGCGCGTTCGTGATCGCCGTGCCTCTGGACACGACCAACGCCGAGGCCGCGTCATGACGCGGATCCTGGTCATCGACGACGAGCCCGACGTGACCTCGCTCGTCGCAGTCGCGCTCGAGCACGACGACGGCAAGAAGGTCGTGTCCCAGTGCAACGACGCCGCCAGCGCGATCGGCCGCATCGCCGCCGACGCGCCCGACGTGGTCATTCTCGACATCGCCATGCCGCGGCTGGAAGGGTTCGCGATCCTCGAGGAGCTCCGGCGCGAGGGGAATCAGGTACCGGTGATCCTGCTGACCGCCAAGGGCCTGGAGCAGGACAAGGTGCGGGGCCTGGAGCTGGGCGCGGACGACTACGTCACCAAGCCGTTCAGCACCAAGGAGCTCGCCGCGCGCGTGGAAGCGGTGCTCCGGCGCTACCGCGCCTCGGACCGCGCCTCTCGCTCCAAGGTCTTCGAGCACGACGGACTACGCGTCGACTTCGCCACCCGCGACGTCACCGTCGACGGTCAGCCCATCCGGCTCACGCCGACCGAGTACGAGCTGCTCGCGCACCTGGTGTCCAATCGCGATCGCGTGCTCGAGCACCGGGCCCTGCTGGCGAAGGTCTGGGGGCCGGAGTACGCCGACGAGGTGCACTACCTGAAGGTGTACATCGGGCGCCTGCGCGCAAAGCTCGAAGGCGACCAGCAGCGGCCGCGGTACATCGAGACCGTGCGCGGCGTCGGCTACCGCTTCCCCGCGTCGCACTAGCAAGCGCCCGTCCGGCCGAGCGGGGCCGCGCACGCGCGCCGGCCATCCGTGCGACGAGGCGGCATGTGATATGCGGAACCCGCCGACACTGAAGACGTCTCATCTAACACGCCCCAGTGACACGAAAGGAATTCATGTCGGCACAGGTCCGCGCACTGCGTTCGCTTCCGCGCTTGCCCACGCCAGCGGCCATTGGCGTCCTGCTCAGTGCGGTCGTTCCGCTGGCGCTGGTCGCGCTCGCGCTTTCGGCGCAGCTCGCCTTCGCTGATCGCGTGCTGCCGGGCGTGCGCGTCGACGGCATCGACCTCGGTGGGTTGACGCTGTCGGAGGCGCGCGATCGGATCGACGCCGCGGCCGCGCGGCTGCAGGGCCAATCCGTGACCGTGTCCGCCGGTGATCGCGAGTGGCGCACGACGTATGCGGATCTCGGCGTGTCGGCCGATGCCGAAGCTGGGCTCGCGCGTGCCGCAGCCTTCGGTCATGAGGGCTCGGCGGTGACGCGACTGCGCGCCTGGAGCGATGCGCTCATCGCCGGCGTTGATCTGTCCCTGCCGCGCGTCGCCACCGACGACCGCCTGGCGCGATTCGTAGCCGGAGCGGCGCAACAGGTCGATCGGGCCGCCGTCGACGCCACCGTTGTCGTCGGCGCCGACGGCGTGACGGTGACGCCGGCGCAGAACGGTTCGCGACTGCCGCAAACGCAGGTCGTATTCGATGCTCTCGCGTCCGGTCCAGTGGGAGCGCGCGTCGTAGACGTCGCCCTCGAGACCGTCGCTCCGGAGATCGGCGACGGTCTGTCGCGGCCGGCGGCGGATCAGGCCGGCGCAGCCTTCGCGCCGCTCGCGGTGAGCCTGGGCGGAACGACGGTCGACGTCCCCGCCGCTCGCGCCGGCTCGCTGCTGCGCATAGAAAAGGAGGCGGTCGACGGCATCGTCCGGCTGAAGGTCGCAGTCGATCCCGCCGGGCTCGACGCGCTCGTTGCCGATGTCGCGGCGAAGCTCGACCGTCCGGCGCGGGACGCCACCCTGCGTGCGGCGGCGAACGGGTTCGAGGTCATTCCCTCCCAGGACGGCGTGAGCGTGGATCGCGACGCGCTGCGGACCGCACTGAGCAGCGCACTCTTCGGCAGCGGGGAGGGCCGATCGATCACGCCCAAGACAGCGATCGTGACGTCGCGTCTCACTACGCAGGCGGCGAAGCAATTCGCCGGTCAGATGACACTGGTCTCGACGTACACGACGTACTTCCCGGTGAATCCCTCGCGTGGCACGAACATCCGCCTCGGGTCGAGCCGGTTCAATGGTCTGGTGATCGCGCCCGGTGCCTCGTTCTCGTTCTGGAATAACATCGGCAACGTTTCCTACGCCACCGGATTCGTGGACTCCGGCGCGATCATCGACGGCAAGTCGGACACCGCGCTGGGCGGCGGCCTGTGCCAGGTCTCGACGACACTGTTCAACGCGGTCGTGCGTGCCGGGTACCAGATCGACGAGCGTGGCCCGCATTCTTATTACATCGAGCGCTATCCCATCGGTCTGGACGCGGCGGTGTTCTCGCCGGGGCAAGACTTCCGCTGGACCAACGACACCCCGTATCCGGTGCTGATCCGCACCTCGTCGAGCTCGTCCTCGGTGACGTTCTCGCTGTACAGCGTGCCAACCGGACGCGTCACCACGTTCTCGGGTGCCTCGCAGGCGAACCTGGCGATGCCGTCGAAGGATCAGTTCGCCGATCCGGCGTACCCCCGGGGCTATGTCGTGCGCGGCCGCGACGTTTCGGTGACGCGCACCGTTATGGCCAACGGCGCGCTGGTGCGCCGCGACGTTTTCTACAGCCACTACTCGCCGGTGTGGGGCGGTTCGGCAACGACTCTGACTGTGCGCTAAAGCCGAGCAAGCAAGCGCGCGTTTACTTCGACTCAGTACGGATGTACTAGAGGGAATCGGCCCGGTTTCACCATTCCCAGATGCGGCCTCCGCGGCGTTCACTGTGCTGAACAGATGAGCGTGCAACCGGCCCGATTCGAATGGCTTCGCGAAGTCGTCGCCAACCTCCCCGTGGTGCTGTTCGCGATCGACAGCGAGGGTACGTTCGTGCTCGCGGAGGGCGGCGCGCTCCAGCACCTCGGCTTCGCGCCGGGACAGATCGTCGGCCGTTCGGCATTCGAGGTCTACGGGGACGCGCCCGATGGCACCGCCGGCGTCACGCGCGCGCTCGAGGGCGAATCGGTACGCATGACCGCCGACGTCGGCGACAGCACCTTCGACGTCCAGCTCGTTCCCGTCAGCGGCGACGAGCGTTTCGCCGTGCTCGGTCTGTCGATCGACGTAAGCGAGCACCGTCGCGTGCGCGAAGAGCTCGAGCATCTCGCGCTGCACGATCCGCTCACCGGTCTGCCGAATCGCGCACTGCTGCTGGACCGGCTGGGGCAGGCGATCCGCAACGCGCGCCGCGAGGAAGCCGGCGCGGCGCTGCTGCTGATGGACCTCGATCGTTTCAAGGAGGTCAACGATCGCTTCGGACATCCGGCCGGCGACGAGCTGCTGCGGCAGGTCGCGGCGCGACTGCAGGCCAACGTGCGCGACGTCGACACCGTCGCGCGTCTCGGCGGCGACGAGTTCGCGATCGTCTTGCCCGGCGCGGCGCTCGTCGCCGCGGGTCGCGTCGCGCGCGCCGTCCGTCGCGCGCTGGAAACACCGTTCGCCACCAACGGCGAGCTTCTCGACGTGCAGCCCTCCGTCGGCGTCGCGCTCGTTCCCGAGCACGGCGTCGATCCCGATACGCTCCTGCGCCGCGCCGACATCGCCATGTACGTCGCGAAGCGGAGCGGGTCGGGCACCACCATCTTCTCCAGCGAGCACGAGCTCGGCGGCGCAAGTCGGCTCTCCCTCCTAGCCGACCTGCGCGCCGGGCTCGAGCGCGACGAGCTCGTCCTGGATTACCAGCCGGAAGTGGAGCTCGCGACCGGCCGCGTCGCGCACATCGAAGCGCTGGTGCGCTGGCGCCATCCGACGCGCGGCCTACTGTCGCCGGAGCAGTTCATCCCGCTCGCCGAGGAGGGCGGACTCATCCGCCGGCTGACGACGTGGGTGCTTCGTCACGCGCTCGCCGATTGCCGCGCCTGGCGTGCCTCCGGCCTCTCGTCCGGCGTCTCGGTCAACCTGTCGATGCGCGACCTGCTCGATTCGCGGCTGCCGCAGCGGGTGTCGTCGCTGGCCGGCGCGGCGCGCGCGGACGTGCGCTGGTTGTCGCTCGAGCTCACCGAGAGCGCCCTGATGTCGGATCCGCCGCGCGCCGTCGACGTGGTCGCGCGACTGCGCCGCCTTGGGGCGCGGGTCGCCATCGACGACTTCGGGACGGGCTATTCGTCGCTGGCGTACCTGCACCGTCTCGCCGTGGACGAGGTCAAGATCGATCGCTCCTTCGTCCGCGAGCTGCCGGGTTCGAACGCGCGCGCGGTGGTGCGCGCCGGCGTGGACCTCGCGCACAGTCTCGGCTGTGTCGCCGTCGGCGAGGGTGTCGAGGGACGGCGTGGCTGGGAGGCGCTGGCGGCGCTCGGCTGCGACGCGGCGCAGGGGTGGTACGTCGCCCGACCGATGCCGGCCTCGGCGCTGCTGGCCTGGCGCGCCGAGAGCGCGGTCTCGAAGTAACGCGATAGCGGCCCGTCTCGATACCGCGATCAACTTAGTCGACGGCACAGAAGATCTTTTACATTCGCACGACCATCCGTCGCCGCGCCCGGCTCAGCGATTGCGTCCGGCGATGACTATCATTCGGCTCTCCAGGAGGCCACACCGTTGACCACCCTCGACTCTGGCACCCGTGCGCGATTGCCCGACAGCGCCTTCGCGTACGTCGACGCAACGGGCAAACGGCGGCTGCCGATCCACGACGCCTCGCACGTTCGGAACGCGCTCGCCCGCTTCGACCAGACCGCCTTCGAGGACGACGACGCTCGGGAACGCGCCCGCCAGCGCCTGCTGCGAGCGGCGAAGAAGTACGGCATCGTGCCGCTCGGCTTCTTCGACGGGCAGCTGCGCAAGGAGCGAACGCAGGGCGCGCTCGAAGCCCGCGCCATCGACGTCAAGCAGCTGCCGCGCGGGACCGTGACCTTCCTGTTCACCGACATCGAGGGCTCGACCGCGCTCATCCGTCAGCTCGGCGACGGCTACGCGACCGTGTTGCGGCGGGTGCGAACGATCATCCGCGCCGGCGTCCGCAAAGAGGATGGCCACGAGGTCGACAGCCGGGCCGATGAGTTCTTCGCCGTGTTCCGCGCGCAAGATGCGGCGCTGAAAGCCGCGCTGGAGATCCAGCGCTGCTTGCCAAAGCGCGAATGGCCCCGACGTGCCGCGGTCCGGGTGCGTATCGGCATCCACACCGGGCGTCCGAGGATCAGCGAGACCGGCTACATCGGCATCGCCGTCCACACCGCGGCGCGGGTGTGCTGGGCCGCGCACGGCGGGCAAATCCTGCTGAGCGCTGCCGTGCGCGACGGCATTGACGGACAGGTCGACGGCATCACCATGCGCAGCCTCGGCCGTCATGTCCTGGCCGGATTGCCGGAGCCAGAGCTGTTGTTCCAGGTCGTGGCGTCGGACCTGCGCACGGATTTCCCGGCGCCGCGGGTTGCGACGAACGGCCCCCAGGATCCAGCGGCTGCGCGGTAGGCGCACGCGAGCTTCTGTCGAAAAGACCGCTCGTCATTCGATAGATGGATGAGGGCCTGAACTAGGGTCCAACAAGGAGGAGACAGAAATGCGTGTGCTCGTGCTGGCAAAGGAAGAACAGCAGACAAGGGCGGCGACTCCCCCGACTCCAGAGGCTATGGCGGAGCACCAGAGGTTCAACGGAGAGCTCGTCAAGGCCGGAGTCGTTGTGGGAGCTGGCCGTCTCTCCCCGAGCGCGCAGGGTAAGCGGGTTCAGTTCGAGGGGAAGAAGCGCACCGTCATCGACGGACCGTTCGCCGAGAGCAAGGAGCTCGTGGCCGGGTACTGGCTGTGGGAAGTGCGCTCGATCGATGAGGCCCTCGAGTGGCTCAAGCGGGCACCCTACGACGGCGGGACCTTCGAGGTCCGTCAGGTCTCTCAGTACGAGGGTGCATGAGGCAGACCTCGCTGCCCTCTGATACGCATCGCGCGATCGAAGCGATCTGGCGTATCGAGTCGGCCCGGCTCATCGCCGGGCTCGCTCGCCTCGTCGGCGATATCGGGACGGCTGAGGAGCTCGCACAGGACGCGCTCGTCGCCGCGCTCGAGCAGTGGCCCACATCGGGCGTACCGGAGAGGCCGGGCCCCTGGCTGATGGCGACGGCAAAGCATCGGGCGATCGATCTGATCCGCCGGCGCAAGACACTCGAGCGCAAGTACGAAGAGCTCGGACGCGATATCGAGCGAGATCATGATCGCAGGGACGTGGACGCCGCGATCGACGAGGAGGTCGGGGACGATCTTCTCGGCCTCATTTTCATGGCGTGCCACCCCGTCCTCTCCAAGGACGCTCGTATCGCGCTCACCCTTCGCGTCCTGGGCGGTCTCACAACAGAAGAGATTGCACGGGCGTTCCTTGTGCCGGTGTCGAGCATCGCGCAACGCATCGTTCGCGCGAAGCGGACCCTCGCCGAGGCGCACGTGCGGTTCGAGGTCCCGGGCGGACCCGAGCGCGCGGCGCGCCTGGCTTCGGTCCTCGAGGTGATCTACCTGATCTTCAACGAGGGTTATTCCGCGACCGCGGGCGAGGATTGGATCCGACCGGCGCTGTGCGAAGAGGCCTTGCGGCTCGGTCGCATTCTGGCGGAGCTCGCTCCGGGGGAGTCGGAGGTCCACGGCCTCGTCGCGCTCATGGAAATCCAGGCGTCGCGTCTAAGCGCTCGCGTCGGACCATCCGGTGAGCCCGTACTTTTGCTCGAGCAGGACCGGGCGCGCTGGGACCGCATGCTCGTCGGACGTGGCCTGGCGGCGCTCGAACGGGCCGAGCGGCTCGGGGGCACGATGGGTCCCTACGCGCTGCAGGCGGCGATCGCCGCGTGCCACGGTCGAGCCGCGACCGCGGCTGACACAGACTGGGGTCGCATCGTCGCGCTATACGACGCCCTCGCGCAACTCGCGCCCTCGCCGGTGGTCGAGCTGAACCGGGCGGTCGCCGTGGGGATGGCCTTCGGTCCCGAAGCCGGCCTCGACGTCGTTGACGCGCTTGTCCCTGAGCCCTCGCTCAAGAAGTATCACCTTCTGCCCGCCGTCCGTGGCGATCTGCTGAAGAAGCTGGGTCGATCCAAGGAAGCGCGCGCCGAGTTCGAGCATGCCGCGACACTGACGGACAACGCACGCGAGCGTGAGCTCCTCCAGAGACGAGCGGCCGAATGCGCGTTGGAGGGCATCGCGCAATAAGGCACCAACCGATCGAGCGCCATAGAATTCCTGCGCATGTCCACGACGGAAGAGTGGATCTTGGGTCCGGTCGTCTCGACGACGTGATCCAGACCTCGGTGCGCGAGGACCTGCTGCGGCTGTCTCGTGAGATCCACGATTATCCCGAGCTCGCGTATCAGGAGCGCCGCGCGGTGGATCGCATCTGCACGCTGCTGCAGGACCAGGGTCTCGAAGTCGAGCGCGGCATCGCCGGCGTCGCGACCGCGTTCCGGTCGCGCATCGGGCCCCCGTCGGGACCGTCCCTGGCGCTCCTCGCGGAGTACGACGCGCTGCCGGAGGTCGGCCACGGCTGCGGCCACAACCTCATCGCCATGACCAACGTCGGCGCCTTCGTCGATATCGCCGCGGATCGTCCGAAGCTCGATCTCGCGATCGAGCTCATCGGCACGCCAGCCGAGGAGCACGGCGCGGGGAAGCAAGATCTGCTCGATGCCGGGATTTTTCGCGACGTCGTCGCGGTGCTGTCGTCGCATCCCTCGAGCACGCCGCGGTGGACGTGCGGCGAGCGTTCCCTCGGCGTCATCGAGCGCCGGGTCACCTATCGCGGCGTGGCCTCGCACGCCGCGTACTCGCCGGACCTCGGCCGCAACGCCCTGAACGGATTGATCCGGCTGTTCGTCGGCATCGACGGCTGGCGCCAGCACCTGCCGCCGAACACGCGCGTGCATGGCGTCATCACGTACGGCGGCGGTGCCTCCAACGTCGTCCCCGAGCGGGCCGAAGGGATGTTCGGGTTCCGTGCCGCCGATCAGGCCACGCTGCAACAAATGTCCGCTACCTTCATCGACATCGCCAAGGGTGCCGCGTTGCAGACCGGCACGGCCGTCGAGATGGAAGACGGGCGGCCGTATCTCCCGCTCGCGCCCAATGCGACATTGACGAAGCTGCTCGGCGAGGAGCTGCGCACGTGCGGCCTCGACCCCGAGAGCGGCGGCATCTTCATGGCCTCGACCGATCTGGGCAACGTCTCGCAGGTCGTGCCGACCGATCACGTCAGCTTTCCGGTGACGACGGAGCTCATTCCTGGTCATTCGCACGCCATGACGGCCGCCAGCGTGAGCGACCTGGCACACCGGAATGCCTTCATCGTCATCGACGTGCTGGCCGCCGCCGCGCGCCGCGTCGCCACGGATCGCGCGATCCGCAAGGACCTCGGGGCCTGATCTGACCGGCGGCCGCGCGCGTATGTCGGTCGCAATCACCATCGGGAGGTTCGAATGCGCGCACACCGGCTCGCGATGTCCCTGATCGCGTTGGTGCTCGTCTCGGCCTGCGGCGCCGCGGTGACTCCCGCGTCCCCGACACCGACGGCGACGACAGGCGCGAGCGTGACCTATCAGGGCTTCAAGGCCACGCCGCTAACGCTGGAGATCGCCAAGGGCACGACTGTGACGTGGACGAACAAGGACAACACCACGCATACGATCACGTCCGGCACGAACCGTCAGCCGGACGGCAAATTTGACAGCGGTGACACCGCGCAGAACGAGACCTTCAGTTTCACCTTCAAGGACGCCGGCACGTTCGAGTACTTCTGCTCCAAGCACACCTCGATGGTCGGCTTTCAGATCGTGGTGCGGTGAGCTAGCGCGGCATATACGCGGCGCAGAGCATGCCGAAGTAGGTCGGCGCCTCGTACGACAAGAGCTCGCCGTGCCAGCCGTCGCCGAGCGCGCCGTGCAGCATCAGCATCTGCCAGAACGAGTCGACCTTCGCGGCGTCGAGCACGGCGCGGTCGACCTTCAACAAGGCCGCGAGGCGATCCTGCGACACCAGCTCGACCACCTGGGCATCGAATTCCTTGGCCCTGGGGCTGAAGCCGTACGGACCATCGGGGTCGTGGGCGTGGCCGTGGTCGCAGCTGGCGATGAGCGCCACGCGCCGTCCGGAGCTCTCGGCCGCGAGCGCGATCGCGTGTCCGGCGCGGACATGGGCGTCATCGGAGAGGTCCCGCGCCGGCGCGACCACGACGGTCGGCAGCGGCGCCTCGCGCCGGCCGCCCATGAACCACAGCGGGATCAACGTGCCCCAGTCCATCGGCGCGACCGCCTGCGTCGCGTCATTGCCGCCGAAGGACACGCCCACGGCCGGGATCCCCGCGTCGCGCAGAGCCTTGCGGATGCCGACGGCCACCCCGCGGTCGACAGGCACGCGAAGCGCAACGCGGTGCGAGTCCTCACCGAGCGCGCCCTCGAGCGTTCCGGACACGATCACGGCCATCGCTCCTTCGACGTGCACGTGATGCGGCGTCAGCACGACCGTCGCATCGGGCCTCGCCGCGTCGAAGCGACGACCCAGCTCTTCCATCGCGGCGCGCGTCTTCGTGGCGATGCCGATCTGCTCAGGTGGCAGCGATTCCGCGACGGCGATGCCGCCGTGTGGCGCGATGGCGGCGAACACGAGCGGCACGCGATGATGATGGCGGAATGCCGCTTCGGCTGACGGTCTGGGACGGCGCGGGGGTCATCGGCGGCAACAAGGTGCTGCTGGAGACGGACGATCGGGCGCTGTTCCTCGATTTCGGTACCGCGTTCGCGACGATGGATCAGTACTTCGCCGACTTCCTCGGCAGCCGGGCCAACCGCGGGCTGCTGGACCTGGTCGAGCTGGACATCCTGCCGCCGCTCGACGGCGTGTACCGGCGCGACCTCTATCCGCCGGACGGATCGGTCGAGGACCGCATGGGCCGCAAGCCCGATCATCGCCGCATCGAGGTGCAGGCGATCCTGGCCTCGCACGCGCACGTCGACCACAACGGGGCGATCGCGAGCGTGCGCGAGGACGTGCCGATCCATTGCTCGCCGATGACGGCGGTGATCGGCAAGGCGATGCAGGATTGCGGCGGGCAGTACCCCGGAGACATCGCGTACATCCGCGCCAAGTCGGACGACCACGGACTGCTGCGCACGAACACCAACACGCCCGCGCGCCAGCGGCCGCACGC
>VBHP01000100.1 GCA_005881435.1 Chloroflexota bacterium
CATCTTCATGATCGCGCCCTTGCCGTACTGCTTCTCGATCTGCAGGATCGCCGCTTCGATGGCCTTGGACCGCTCGGACTTACCGTTGCCGTTCCTGTCGGGCATTCCGTTCTCCACTAAGTAGCTCACACCGGAAGACACCTCGGCGCGGACTTGCGTCCCACGCCACCTTCGATGTCAGGAAGCGCTAAAAGACGATTACCATTCCTCTTCGGTCTTGCGCTTCGGCTTGATGACCTCGACCGTCATCGGCTGGATCGGCTGTGTCGGGGGTCGCTTGGTCTCCTTCTCCAGCTGTTCCTTAGACTTCTTCTTTTGCTTGCGGTCGCGGGCCTCGCCGCGTCCTGTTGGCACGCGATCACCCCCTGTCCTGGCTCGCACCCATCGGACGGGCGAGCAAGCCGAGTATCGCACTAGCATCCCGGCGGTGCCACGACAGCCGCGCGTCACGACGCGCACCGGAGACGACGGCAAGACCTCCCTCTACGGAAAGGAGCGGGTGCCGAAGTACGACGAGCGCATCGCGCTCCTCGGCGACCTCGATGAGGCTCAGAGCGCGCTGGGGCTTGCGCGCGCGGGGGCAAAACGGGCCGTCGCTGCCGAGCTCCTCGCGGTCCAGCGCGAGCTGTACGAGGTCATGGCGGAAGTCGGCACCTCGCCGGAGCGCGACCCGGCGTTCCGGGTCGATGCGGAGAAGATCGCGGCGCTTGAGGACCGGATCAGCGCGATGAAGGCGAAAGCCACCATCCCGGCTCGGTTCGTCGTCCCAGGCGACGACGCTGCGGCGGCGGCGATCGATCTCGGCCGAACCATCGTGCGTCGCGCGGAACGGGGTGCAGCGCGACTTTTGGACGAGGGCGGGTTGACCAACCGCGAGCTGCTGCCCTACCTCAATCGGCTTTCTGACGCGCTCTTCGTGCTGGCCCGGGTCCAGGAGGGAACGCGGAAAACGGTGGCTACGCCGGGCCCGCGTCCACGATCGGCATCTCGAGGTCGGCCTTGAAGAACTTGCGCGCGCCGCAGGCGGGGCAGCGCGCCGGCTCGGTGTCGCCGTGCGTGATCGTGCCGCACTGCTCGCAGCGGTAGTGGCCCTGCCCTCCGGGGCGTGGCACCACGGACGTGCCCTCGAGTAGAAGGGTGCGCACTTCCCCAAGTTCGTGCGCGATGTCGAGCGGATCGATCTCATTGCCGGTCTGATCGGCCTGGACGAGCTGGTTCATGACGCGATCCAGTCGCTCGAGCGCCTCTTTCGTTGGCATTGCGACCTCCTCCTGCTAGCGGGGCGAGGCTAGCGCAGCCAGGGCGGGGCTTCCCAGCGGTCCGGAAGGACGGTGACCTTGATCGGCATCTCCACAGCTTGCTCCGAGACGGCTTGGATCTGGTTGATTAGCGCGGGGCCATAGGGACAGAACGGCGTGGTCAGCAGCATGCGGATCTCCGCTTCCTCGGACCCGATGTTCACCTCGCGGATGAGGTCGAGGTCGATGACTGACAGCCCGAGCTCCGGATCGAGCACGCCCTGTAGCGCGTTCAGGATCTTCTCCTGCTTCTCGACGGTCGCGGCGCTGACGCCGCTCTTCTTCTCTTCAGACACGTTTCCTCCTAATGGCGGCCGAGCGCCGCCGCGAGCGCGAATACCAGTGTCAGACCGACGCTCAGCACGATCGAGGTCGCGATCGGTACGTAGAACGTCCAGCCATCGCCGCGAAGCGTGATGTCGCCGGGAAGCCGCCCCAGCGGCAGTCCCACGACGAGCAGGACCCCGAAGACCACGACGACGATGCCCAGGATGACGAGCATGCGGCCAAGGTCGGAAGCGTCCATTTCAAGATCAAGTGTATTGCCTGCGTAGCAAGCATTAACGGGATGGCGTTGGGATGAGCATGGGATTGCGTGTCGCGTTCATCGTGGCGCTGGTGCTGACGGCCTCCTGCGTTGACATCCCGCCCGCGGTCGCTTCACTCCCACCCGCCGGCGCGGCTGCGGTGGCAGCGATGGTCACGCTGCCACTGGGCGAGTGTTCGGACCGGCTCGTGGTTCGGCCCTCCCCCGGATCGCCGACGTTTACGTCTGCCGAAGCGCAAGCGGCCGTGTCGGAATCGAAAACACCGACGATCGCCATGTTCGGACTCGTCTCGGCGAGGTTTGGCGAGGTCGGTTTGTTGGATGGACGACTCCTGCACGACCTCCCCGCGTGGGTCTTCGTCTATCGCGGAGGCGTCTCGAAAGCGCCCAGCGGCGGTCCGTTCCGATACGGCGACAAGAGGCCACAGATCGAGACTGGCTTTGTCAGCAGCTACGTCGTCGTCGACGACACCTCACGAACGCGACTCCTCGCAGGTTCCTGCACGACGCTGTTCTCGCGCCCGGACGGTGACGCCTTGTCCGCTGAGGACATCGTGTTTCAGCTGGGTTCGCAGGACATTCCCGCAAGGGCCACTGGGCCGCTCCGTCCGCTGCGAGGTGCGACTTCTGCGCGCGGCGTCCGTGCGGCGGGAGTCAGAATTCGAGTCGATCTGTTCCCGGATGGCCCGACGCTGCGACAGGCCTTGGTCGATGACTCAGCGGGAGCGATCGGTTGGGCCGATGTCCCCGTCTTCATGACGTTGGGCTCTGGTCTGATCACAATCACCGGTCCAAATCGCGACGCGCGACAGCGACTGGTAACCGCGCTCGCCTACTAGGAGCGCTCGGCCTCCCAGAGCGTCGCGAGCGACGCCGGCGGTGTCCGCCGCAGCACCTTGTAGGTCCGCTCGGTCGCGACGCGTCCCTGCGGTGTGCGGCGCAGGAAGCCCTCCTGCAACAGGAACGGCTCGTACACGTCGGCGATGGTGTCGGGCTCCTCCGCGATCGTCGCGGCCATGGTATCGAGGCCGACGGGGCCGCCGCCGAATTTGTCCACCAGCGCGCCAAGCAATTGACGATCGACCGCGTCGAGCCCGTGCTCGTCGACCTCCAGCTCCGAGAGCGCGGCTCGGGCGACGGCCAGCGTGACGCGCCCGTCCGCGCGCACCTGCGCGTAATCGCGCACGCGCTTGAGCCAGCGGTTCGCCAAACGCGGCGTCCCACGCGACCGCCGTGCGATCTCTCGTCCGGCCTCCGGCTCCACGTCGATGTCCAGGATCCGGGCGCTGCGCATGACGACGCGGTCGAGCGCGTCGTGGTCGAAGAAATCGAGCCGGTACACCGCGCCGAATCGATCGCGCAGTGGCGAGCTGAGTCGCCCGATGCGCGTCGTCGCTCCGACGAGCGTGAAGCGTGGCAGCGGCAGTCGCAGGGTCCGCGCGCCCGGTCCCTTGCCGAGGACGATGTCGAGATGGAACTCCTCCATCGCCGGATAGAGGACCTCCTCGACGATGCGCGGCAGGCGGTGGACCTCATCGATGAACAACACGTCGCCGGGGTTGCAGTTCGTCAGGATCGCGGCGAGGTCTCCCGCCCGCTCGATCGCAGGGCCGCTGGTGACGCGGATCTGGACGCCCATCTCGTTCGCGATGCAATACGCCGTCGTCGTCTTGCCGATCCCGGGCGGCCCATACAGCAAGACGTGCTCGAGCGGCTCCTTGCGCAGCTGCGCCGCCTCGAGGAGAACCCGCAGATTGCGCTTGACCGTGTCCTGGTTGATGTAGTCGGCGTCGTCGAGCCGGCGCGGTCGGAGCGACAGCTCGAGATTGCGCTCCTCATCGCGCGCCTTCGTCGTCGCGAGACGTTCCTTCACGCGGTCGCCGCGGCGAGCCGCTCGTCGATCATCGTCTTCACCCCGCGCTCGACCCGATCGAGAGGCGCGAAGAGTTCCTTGCTCCCGTCGCGCAGCCTCACCTCGGCCTCGCCTTTCTCGATCGTGCGGCGGCTGACGATGACGCGGATCGGGAGGCCGATCAGGTCCGCGTCCGCGAACTTCACGCCGGCCGAGTCCTCGCGGTCGTCGTACAGGACCTCAACGCCGGCCTGCTCGAACTCGGCGTACAGCTGGTCCGCCGCGGCGCGCACGCGCTCGTCCGTGTGCGGCAGCGTCAGCAGGTGCACCTGGAACGGCGCGACCGCCATCGGCCAGATGATGCCCTTGTCGTCGTGATGCTCCTCCACGACCGTCGCGAGCAGGCGGCCGACGCCGATCCCGTACGAGCCCATCACCAGCGGCTTGCGCGCGCCGTCCTCGTCGAGGTACATGGCGTTCAACTTCTCGGAGTAGAAGGTGCCGAGCTTGAAGATGTTGCCGACCTCGATGCCGCGATGCATCGTGAGCTTCCCACCGCAGCGTGGGCAGCGATCGCCCTCGCGGGCATCGTGCACGTCGGCGACCTCGCCCTCGAAGTCGCGACCCAGCACGACGTCACGCAGATGGGCGTCCTTCACGTTCGCCCCGGCGATGTACGAGGCGCCACGCGACACCCCCGCGTCGACGATCAGGCGTGCGTTGCGCAGGCCGACCGGCCCGATGAATCCGGCGACGCTCCCGGCGCGGCTGAAATCCGCGTCGGTCGCGAAGCGAACCTCCTTCGCGCCGAGGCGCGCTTTGAGCTTCGCCTCGTTGAGCTCGCGATCGCCGGGCAGCACCACGGCCGCGATGTCGCCGTCGAGCTTCACCAGGACCGTCTTGAGGAATCGGTCCGACGGCTCCTTCAGCGACGCCGACAGCTGATCGATCGTTGACGCGCCCGGCGTCGCGATGCGAGACGCCTTCGGCACGCCGTTTTGGCTCAGGGCCGGCTCGATCTTGCGCGTGGCCTTGTCGGCGTTGGCGCGGTAGTCGCCGTTCTCGCAGATCAGAATGCGATCCTCGCCGCCCTCGACGAGCACCTGGAATTCGTGCGCGACGTCGCCGCCCATGTTTCCTGGGTCTGATTCGACCATCAAGGCGCGAACGCCGGCGCGCGCGAAGATCCGCGCGTAGGCGTCCCGATGCTTTTCGTACGCGGCGTCGAGACCGGCAAAGTCGCGGTCGATGGAGTAGCTGTCCTTCATCACGAACTCGCGAACGCGCACCAGGCCGCCGCGCGGCCGCGCCTCGTCGCGGCCCTTGGTCTGGAAGTGATAGACGATGATGGGCAGCTGCCGGTACGAAACGATGTCCTCGCGCGCGTGCGCGGTGACGATCTCTTCATGCGTGAAAGCGATCATGAAATCGCGGCCGTCGTGGTCGCGGAAGCGGAAGGCGTTGGGCTCGAGCGAGTCCCAGCGTCCTGATTCCTGCCACAGCGTCGCCGGATTGATGACCGGCATGCTCATCTCCTGGCCGCCGATGCGATCGATCTCTTCACGGATGATCTGCTCGAGCTTCTTGGCGACGCGGAAGCCAAGCGGCTCGAGGGTCCAGATCCCGGCGGCGACCTGCCGGACGAACGCGCCACGCAGCAGGAGCTTGTGACTGGCGAGCTGGGCGTCGCTGGGCGCGGCTCGAAGTGTGCGGCCGAAAAGATGCGACTGTCTCACGTCAGGGACCTCCGAAGGCGAAGTGGCTGTGACCGAACGCGATTTGGCCGGCGCCGCGATTGGCGCCGGCTAACGCGGGGCTCGGTACAGCGACCCTCGGAGCGAGGACATGGCGCGATTGTAATGCGGCTGACTGTGGGTTGTGACCCGCGCGTTCTATCGTCGGACGCTTCATGACCACGAAAGCGGTCGCGGTCGAGGCGGCGCGCACCGACTGGGCGCCATATGCCGCCTTCCTCGGATCCTGCGCGATCTGGGGGTCGACGTTCCTGGCGATCCGGATCGGGAACGAAGCGGTGCCGCCGCTGTGGGCGGCGACCCTGCGGCTCGTCATCGCCGCGGCGATCCTATCCGTCGTCGCGCGCCTGACCCGCGCGTCGTTCCCGCGCGGCGCATCGCTGCGCGACATCGCCCTCTTCGGATTCCTTCAGTTCGGCGTGAACTTCGGGCTGCTCTACTGGGGCGAGAACGCCGGCGTCCCGAGCGGCATCACCGCTGTCGTGTACGCCACGGTGCCGCTCTCCACCGCCCTCTTCGCGGCCGCGCTCGGTCTCGAGCGACTGGACTTGGTGAAGCTCGGGATCGTCGCCGTCGGCATCGCCGGCGTCGTCGTCATCTTCGCCGGCCAGCTCGGTGTCGGCGTGTCGCCGCTCGGTCTGGCCGCGGTGCTCGGCTCGTCGACGATGGCCTCGCTCTCCAGCGTGTTCCTGAAGCGGGCGCAGTCGGGCTCGCCGTTCATGTCCAACGCCATCGGCTCGGCGATCGGCGCGCCGGTCTGCTTCCTCGCCGCGCTCGTTCTCGGCGAGACGATCGCGCTACCGCGCACGGTCGAGGGTTGGGCGCCGATCCTCTACCTCACGCTGGCCGGATCGCTCGGCGCCTACGTCCTGTTCTCCTGGCTGCTCACGCGGTGGAGCGCCACCAACGCCAGCCTGATCGGCGTGGTCATCCCGGTCATCGCGCTGATCCTCGGCGCGATCATCCGCGACGAACGCCCCGCGCCGCTCTCGTTCGTCGGAGCCGCGATCGTGATCGTGTCGGTGATCTTGAGCCTGCGGCGGATGTCGCACTAATCACCACCTAGACTGCGTCGTCGATGACGACCTCCAAGCGTCTCGCCGCGATCACTCCACTGGTCCAACACGTCATCGACTTCGCCGCGAAGTCCTCGTACGCGCTGCGGCAGGGCGATCCGAACATCAGCGACTTTGTCTTCGGGAATCCGCACGAGCTGGCGCTGCCGTCCTTCGTGCAGGCGCTGCAACGCGCTGTCGTGCCACGCGACAAGAACTGGTTCGCCTACACCATGACCGATCCGACGGCGGCGCGGACCGTCGCCGACTCGCTCCGCCGGCGTCTCGGACTGGAGGTCGAGACCGAAGACGTGTTCCTCACGAACGGCGCCTTCACCGGCCTCTCGGTGGTGCTTCAGGCGATCGTCGATCCGGGCGACGAGGTCATCTTCGTGAGCCCGCCCTGGTTCTTCTACGAGCCGCTGATCGTCTGGGCCGGCGCGACGCCGGTCCGCGTCAGGGTCGATGCGACCACCCTCGACCTCGACGTCGCGGCGATCGAGCGCGCGATCACGCCGCGAACTAGGGCGATCGTCGTGAACACGCCGAACAACCCGACCGGCCGCGTGTATCCGGCCAACACGCTCGAGGCTCTCGCGCGGGTACTCACAGTCGCTTCGGAACGGCATGGCAGGACGATCTACGTGCTGTCCGACGAGGCCTATCGGCGGATCATCTTCGACGGCCGCGCCTTCGCGACGCCGGCGCGGTTCTATCCGAATACGTTCGTGATCTACACGTACGGCAAGCAGCTGCTCACGCCGGGACAGCGCCTCGGCTACGTCGCGCTTCCGTCGGCGATGCCCGATCGCGAGGGCCTCCGGGGCTCGATCACGCTGGCGCAGATCCTCAGCGGTTGGGGCTGGCCGAACGCGCTGCTGCAGCATGCGCTTCCGGAGCTGGAGGAGGTCTCGATCGACATCGGACAGCTACAGCGAAAGCGCGACCGCCTGGTCGGCGAGCTGTGGCGGTTGGGGTACGAGGTCCACGTGCCGGAAGGCACTTTCTACCTGCTGCCACGCTCGCCACTCCGCGACGACCTGGCGTTCACCGAGATCCTGGCACGCAACGAGGTCTTCGTGATGCCCGGGACTGTGGTGGAGATGCCTGGCTACTTCCGCATCTCGCTCACCGCCAACGACGCGATGATCGAGCGTGCTGTGTCCGGCTTCGCCAGCGCGATCGGTGAAGCCAAGCGCCTTCCCGTCGCCACGCGGTAGGGCGGCCGCCGCACACTCGAGCCTTGCGGACTCCAGGCCGGAACGTTCCTTGCTGGCACCGCTCGAGGCGCGGGCGGTCATCGACCGGGTCGCGCGTCTCGCCGCGGAGTGGTTCCGCGAGCATCTGCCGAGGAGCTGCAACATGCCCAAGCTACGAACCTTCACGGTCTCGGGTAGCGAGGACCAGATCGTGCCGAGCCACGCGCGACGGACGAAACCGCCGGCGAAGGAGATCAGCAAGCGCAAGCACGCGGCCCTCGGGACGGGCGGTGGACGGCTACCACCGAAGATCCGCGAGGAGCTTGACCGCGAAGGCTTGGACCGCAGGGTCAAACAACTGCCGCGCGATCCGCACCAACAGACCAAAAGCTTGCGCGCGGGCAAACCGAAACCGGAGGCGGCGCGCTACGTCGTCGCCGTCGAACAGCACGACCGGCGAGAGCAGCGGAAGTCGAATACGCCAGAGACCGAACCCGGGGCGCGCGCAGTGCCGGTGACGCGGATCACGCGTAATGAGCCGAAGCCGGGCAAGCACCGCAAGAAATAGCTTTAGACGCGCTCCCGTGCCGGCACGCTGCGGCCCGGCGTCAGCATCTCGATCGCCGGAGCCGGCGGCGCGATGTCGGAGTACGGCGCCTCGCCGTTCTCGATCAGGATCTTGTCCACCTCGGCGAGCAGCGCATCGAGCAGCTTGTCCTCGGCGAAGACGCCGACGACCTTGCCCTTGCGGAAGAGCGCGCCCTTCCCCACTCCGCCGGCGATGCCCACATCCGCGTCCTTGGCCTCGCCCGGTCCATTCACCTCGCATCCCATCACCGCGACCTTCATCGGACGGGGCAGCTTTCGGAGCCGCTCCTCGGCGATCTTCGCCAGCGGGATGAGGTCGATGTCCGCCCGGCCACAGGATGGGCAGGCGACGAGCGTGAGTCCCTGGTCGCGGAGGCCAAGCGACTTCAGGATCTGATAGCCGGCCTTCACCTCTTCGACCGGGTCCTCGGACAGCGACACGCGAATGGTGTCGCCGATGCCCTCATACAACAGGACGGACATGCCCGCGGTCGACCGTATCGAGCCGGCCATCAGCGTGCCCGCCTCGGTCACGCCCAGATGCAGCGGATACGGCACGAGCTTCGCGAGGCGGCGGTAGGCCGCGACCATGACCGGGACCTCGAACGCCTTCACGCTGACGACGATGTCGTCGAAATCGAGGTCCTCCAGGATCTTGATCTCGGATATCGCGAGATCGACCATACGCTGCGCCTCGTCACGCGTGTCGCCTTCCTTGCGGTCGCCGATGGAGCCATGGTTCACGCCGATGCGGATCGGCGTCCCTCGTTCCTTCGCTTTCTTGGTGACCTCGCGCACGCCATCCTTGTTGTGGATGTTTCCGGGATTGAGCCTCAGCTTGTGCACGCCGGCGTCCAGCGCCATGAGCGCGAGCTTGTGGTC
>VBHP01000142.1 GCA_005881435.1 Chloroflexota bacterium
CCACCGCGCAGGGTTGCTCCCCCAGCACGTAGTCCATGATCGACAGGTCGTGGACGGCGAGATCCCAGAGCACGTTCACGTCGCGCTGGAACAGTCCGAGATTGACGCGGACGGAGTCGTAGTAATACAGACGTCCCAGGGTGCCGCTATCAACCAGCTCTTTGATCCGCCGCACCGCGCCGGTGTAGATGAAGGTGTGGTCGACCATCAGCACCAGGTGGCGGCGTTCGGCTTCGTCGATCAATTGGGCAGCCTGCTCGGCGCTGGTGGCGATGGGCTTGGCCACCAGCACGTGCTTGTCCGCCCGTAAGGCCTCCATCGCCAGTTCGAAGTGGGTCGAGACCGGCGTCATGATGACCACGGCATCGATCGCCGGGTCGTGGATCAGGGCGCCGCTCTCGGTCGTGACGGTGATGGCGGGATACCGGGCGTGCGCCTGCGCGAGCAGCTCAGGCCGGGTGTCGCTCACCGCCCAGACCTGGGCATCGGGAACGTCGGCAAAGTTTCGAACCAGATTTGGTCCCCAGTAGCCATAGCCGATCACTCCAACCCGAAGCGGAGGATCTGCGGAGGGGGTCGGGGTCGGCGTCGTGGCGGGCAGGGCCTGCACCGGACTCGCGACTAGCGGATTGATGCCCTGGCGTTTCATGGCCTCGCCCTGCCAGTAGTCTGGGGCCGGACCGCGCCTGCCGAAATGGGCGCGCCCAAACCGTGCCACCGCCGAGTAACGCCGCCGCTGCGCCTCCGTCCCGGCAGGTGGGTCAGAGGTCCCGGTTTAACGCTTCAGCGCCAGGTAGGGCAGCAAGGCGAATTCCGCGAACCAGGGAAGCAGGTCATCGCGGGTGAAGACCGCTTCCGTGTGCACCGGGTTGAGACTCCGCAGGTAGGCCTTGACATCGAGGCGGCCCTGGCTCATGGCCAGCACGGCGGTGGGCAGGTCGGTGATGCTGCGCATCCAGCGAACGCCGGCCGGGGCGCGGCAGGGGTAGGGCGTCTCGCCGATCTGGTCGGCGAACAGCAGATAGGGAAAATCGACGCCCGCGCGGCTGCCCAGCGAATGGTAGCCCCAGGTGCGGGCGTTGAAGTCGAGCAACTTGTACTGCCCATCGCGAGGATCGAGCTTGTACTCGAGCTCGACCAGGCCGTAGTAGTCGACGGCGCGCAACAGTCGCTCCGACAGCGTTTCCAGCTCCGGGACCTCGGCCGTCTCCACGAAGGTGCTGGCGCGCCCGAACTCGAGGGGATGCTGGCGCAGCCGTCGGGCGACCATTCGTCCCACCGCCTGCCCCGCCTTGAAGAAGGCGCAGTACGCGAATTGATGGGAACCATCGCCGGGGACGTAGTCCTGCACCATCACCTCGCCCCGGTTGACGATGCGCGATGCTCGTTCGAAAAGGTCGAGCAGTTCTTCCCTGGTGTTTGCCTTCCAGGCCTTGGCCTTGGTGGCGTAGATGAAGTGCTCTTTGATCGCCGGCTTGATCGCGAGCGGGAATGAGGCATCGATCCCGGCCAGCTCGCTGGCGTCCTTCGGGTACCAGGTCCGCGGGATCGGGACACCCAGACGCCGCGCCAGCCCGTAGGTATTTCGCTTGTCCCAGGCCCAACGAACAGCCTGCCAGCCGGGGGTCGGGACTCGAAACTGCGCGGCCAGCCGCTCGCGGCATCGGGAAAATGCCGCCACGGTCTCTTCCCGGGTCGGATAGAGCACCCAGCCATCGAGCTTGAGCCGTTTGCCGACGTCGAGCAGCGCGTCAACGCAGGCCTCCTCGGTCCGCAGGCTCGCCACCCGAACCGCATAGGTGGTGTAGCGCGTCATCGATGACGCAGACCGGGATCCCGCGGCGGCCGAGGCTGCGAGCGATCCCGAGCCCCTGGTAATCGCCGCCTACCACGACGGCCCCGACCTGGTCGCTCATCCGCGATCCGCGCGAACGGCGCAGGCAGCGATCCGGCGGGCCGCCACGTCGGCGCCTGACACGAATCGGCAAATCGGACCGTAGCTCCGATCCGCCAGGCCGCCCGCGAAGTGAAGCCCGGGGACCGACGACTCCAACCAGCGGTTCAGCACCGGAAAACCTTCACGCCGGCGAATCTGCTGTCGCAAGGGCGGGCTAATGAAGTCGAGCCGATCGATGTCTGGCCGGTAGCCCGTGGCCATGACCACGTGGTCGACCAGCCTCGTTGTGCCATCACTCAGCTCCAGCCGGACGCCGCCGGGCGCCGCCGAGGCGGAGTGCACGAATCTATCGCTGGTGATCCGCACGCGCCCCCGCACCCGATCGATCAGCCAGCGGGCGCCGGCCGGCCGCACGGCGCGTCGGGTGACCGCCTTCTGGACGCTCGACGGCAGCAGGCGAAAGGCGAGCGGGAAATGGAGCATCCAGTTCAAGCCGGGCGGCCCGACGTCGCTGGGCGCATAGAGAATGCGCCGGCCCGGACCTCGGTAGTCATGCAGTTTGAGCCAGCGAATCGTTCGGCGGACGATCAACTCCACATGGGCGCCGGCTTCGTGAAGCAGCGCCGCACACTCGATCGCGCTTTGACCACCGCCCACGACAGCGATCCGCATCCCCTTGAACCGGCCGAAGTCACGGTGCGCCCGGGTGTGGGATGCGAGCGACTCAGGAAGCTCGCGGGCGAAGGCGGGAAGATTCGCGAATCGATCGATCCCCACCGCGACGATCACTCGCGATGCGCGCACGGTCCGCCCATCATCGAGCTCGATCGAAAACTCGGTGCCATCCGCCGCCAGCGATTTGACCAGCGTGGGATCGACGTTTGGAACGGCATGCCGCTGGAACCACAGACCGTAGTCCACGAAAAAGCGCAGCGGGATCGGTTGCTGCTGCCGCCGGCCGGTGGCGTTAAGGAAGCTGTCAAGGTCGCACGCGTGACCAGGTGCCGAGAGGCTGGATGCGCTCCAGGCCGATCGCAGGTACATGCCGGCGGGCATCCCCTGCCAGAAGGCCATGGGCTCGCCGAATGTCTCTGTCGGTAGGCGCGCGCCCAGCAGATGGGCTGCGATCGACAGCCCATACGGGCCGGCGCCAATGACCACGGTGGGTTGCATGTGTCTCGGCCTTCAGCCTATGGCCGCAGCCATCGCGGGTCATATGGGCACCGCACCCCGCGATTCCACGCCGCGTCCCGGCACCCGGCTGAAAAGTCCCGAGTCCGGCCGGCGCCCCAACGAGCCGAGCACGCCGCGCGGCCGGCTCTCGCCACCTCTGGGAAAAGCGACTATTGACCCCGGTCACGCCAGCGCGTCTACTGGACTTATGCCGACAGTTGGAGCCGTTCATCCCGATGTCTACGCCAGATGGACGAGGTCGCCTCAGCCAGTCGATTCCGGCGGTCCACCGCCGCATGGCCGGGGCGCAGCCGTCATCGAGATTGAACGCGCCATTGAACCAGAGCCTGGAGGAAAGACGGTGACGCAGACGACCCAGCTGGCTCGCGTCCTGATCGCGGACGACCAGACCCTGTTCCGTTCCGGGTTGGCTGGGTTGCTGAACCAGGACAGACGGGTGTCGGTCGTGGGGCAAGCGGTTGATGGCGACGACGCCGTCAAGCAGGCGGCGACCCTCAAACCCGACGTCGTGCTCATGGATGTCAAGATGCCGAATCTCGATGGCGTCGAGGCAACCCGGCGGATCGTTGCCGAGCATCCCGAGGTCAAGATCCTGATCCTCACCACCTTCGACGCCGACACGTTTGTGCTTCAGGCGCTACGGGCCGGCGCCAGTGGTTATGTGCTGAAGGATTCGCAGCCCGAGGCCATCGTTTCCAGCGTCCTGGCGGTGCTCTCCGGCGAGCGGGTGATGGCCAGCGTGGTCGCGAACCGCGTCCTCGACATGCTGACCGGGGCCACCACCCCGAAGGATTTCTACAACGGGCTGACCGCGCGCGAGATCGAGATTCTCAAGCTGATGGCGACTGGCCAGGCCAACAAGCAGATCGCCCGGCGGCTGGAGATCAGCGAGAAAACGGTCCGCAACCATGTCAGCCACATGTACGAGAAGCTGCAGATCTACGAGCGT
>VBHP01000097.1 GCA_005881435.1 Chloroflexota bacterium
TCGTTGGTTCGCTACCGAGAATGAATCCGCTTGTTATGTGATAGCCCATAGGCAGCAGTTTCGTAAGTTCTTCGCGGAGAGTGGCCTCATGGCCGGTGCCGTTCTCGCCGCCATGCTCAAGGGCTTCCCCAACCGCCTGCGCTGTCTCCCGTAGGCGACGCTCGGCCGCCTGTAGGAAGACGGTGAATCGCGTGCTCAAATCCGGTGTCTACCACTGTGAGAGATGAGAGCATGCACCCCTAGTCTGCCTGTCCGATCGCATAAAGAACGTTAGCGCCAGCTGTGGGGATTGGCCCCGGCGACCCTGTTCACTTTCGACGACGTCACACCTGGGCCACCCGCTACGGCGGATGGGCTCAGGCGAAGTGTTTGATCTGCAAGAGGAGGGCGGCTGGACCGATCTGCGGATGGTTCGTCGCTACTCCAAGTCTCGCCCTCGCGAAGAGCGACGCCGTGCTCTAAGCCCGCGCGGGGTTATTCGACGGAGCGACGGGGTCGCGCTCGTCGCGACAGAGTCGCGCTCGCGGTGCGGTCGTGCCGCTCACGGCGGAGTCGGACGAGCGCCGCATGAACAATGCTTAAAAGCGCAGATCGTGTGGGCGACGCTGGGCTCGAACCAGCGACCTCGACTTTGTAAGAGTCGCGCTCTAACCAGCTGAGCTAGTCGCCCGCGGTTATCAGTCTAGGTGAGCTGGAGCCACGGAAGCGCCGGCAGCGGGAACAGCCGTACGTTTCGACCCGCGATCGACAACGCGTCGGCGATGCCTTCGAGCCGGCCCAGCTGCGTCGCGAAGTAGTCGAGGCGCCGCCAGCCGGACTCGTCGACCGGCCGGGGCTCCTGGCCGTGACGGCCGATGACCGAGCGCAGCACGAAGTACTGCCGCGTCAGGTCATCCGAGTGCGCGGCGAGCTGGGTGTTGAACCGGCAGACCATGAGGCTCGTGCTCGCCTCCTCGAACGCCGCCAGCCGGCCGAGCGACGCCAGGAACCTGGCGCGGGTCTCGAGGTACGCGTCGGAGCCGCGGGGATCCTTCGTGGTTCGATAGTTACGTCCGCGATCCAGCGCCGTCCGCGTCAGCGCGAGATGATGCTCATCGAGACGGACCCGAAACCGCTCCGCCGGAGCGCCCGGCCTGGAGCGATGCAGCAGAGGTGCGCGCGGTGCCACGTGGCGATTAACGCACCGCGCAAGGCCGATGACAAGTCTTGACGGGGGAGGACAACAGCGGTACGTGCTTGACGGCTCGACAGTCGACCGCGTCATCGACGACATGCGCACGGTCGCGGTCGTGGGCCTTTCGAACAAAGTGTGGCGCCCAAGCTACGGCGTAGCGCAGTACCTTCGCGACGCCGGCATCCGCATCGTGCCCGTGAATCCGGTCCTCGCCGGACAGACGGTGCTGGGCGAACTTGTCCACGCCTCGCTGCTCGACATTCCGCGTGAGGTGCGGCTCGACGTCGTCGACATCTTCCGTCGGTCCGAGCTCGTTCCGCCGATCGTCGACGACGCCATCGCGCGAGCAGACGCGAGAACGATCTGGATGCAGGAGGGCGTTGTGCATCACGATGCGGCGGCTCGCGCGCGGAGCGCCGGGCTGCTCGTGGTGATGGATCTATGCCTCGCGGTCGAGCACCGCGTACGGAACCGCTAGAGCGTTACCGGCCACGCTCCAGCGGAAGGCCGAGCTGCATCCATGCCGTGGTGCCGCCCCAGACGTTGGCGAGATCGGTCCGTCCTGCGGCCTCGAGCACGGACGCCGCGGCCGAGGAACGGAATCCAGACGCGCAGATGGTCGCGACAGGACCAGTCGGAACCTCCGACACGCGCGACATGAGTTGCTCGAGCGGGATCCACAGCGCTCCGGGCACGTGTCCGGCCACCCATTCGTCCGGTTCACGGACGTCGAGGACAGTCAGGCCGCGTTCCTCCGAGAGATCGTCCGGGGTGATCGTGCGGATGGTCGCGAGCGGAATCCCCGTGGCAATGAATGTCTCAGCGTCGAAGACGACTGTGCCCCCGGCCGACCGCTCAGCGGCTTCGAAAAGCTCAGTCGCGTAGTCGGCATCCGCCTCGATCGCGGTCACGATCGCGATGGGATCGCCCTCCGCGGTCAGGGCATTCAGCCAGTAGGGAGCGCTTCGATTCGACAGTGCGATGTTTAGCGAGCCGTGCACATGCGAGTCGCCGTACATCGGCGGCTCGCGCACGTCGACGATGCGCCCGCCGGCGCGCCGATGCGCATCCAGCCCGGCGGCGTCGAGCAACGGGATCACCAGCGGCTTCGCGCGACCGCCTCGGTCCCGGGATCACGCCCTTCGATCACCGCCGACCAAAAATCGTCGAGCTCGATCGACGGATTCATGCCGCGGAGCGTGAGAACGAGCTGACGGAGCTCGTCGCGGCGATACGGCTTCGTATTCACGCGCAGCGAGTCCGCGCGACCGCGAGCCACGAGGTTGGGTGCCGACATCGCGCCGCCATGCGTGGTCGGATAGCGCTTGGCGTCGATGCGCTGAATGCCGCCGACGGGCAGCCGCTCCTCGTTGAAACCGAAACGGGAGCGGTAGACGAGTGCGTCGCCTTCGACCCCGAGCGTCGTGAAGTAGGCGTGATCCAACACGATCGCGATGTTGAGCGCCAACAACAGCAGACCGATGACCACCATCGTGGCGTCGCTTGCCTGGACGCCGAGGATCAGGACGGCAAGCCCAAATAGTGGAAAGCCGATCCATGCCGGCCACAGGACGAACAGATCCGGTCGAATGCGACCAGTCACGGCACCACTGTAGGTCTGGTGGGCACGTGTTTTGCACAACTTCGCTGGGCGACCAATCGAGCCTGATCTGAAGGAACGGAGGGAAAAAGCTTGGAAAGTCTCCTGTACTGGGTCATCGTCGGTCTCATCGCCGGCTGGATCGCTGGCCTCGTGATGAAGGGCAGCGGCTACGGCGTGATCGGCGACATCATCCTTGGCATCCTCGGCGCGATCATCGGAGGCTGGCTGGTTAGCCTGATCGGCCTTCCGGGCCCGAATGGCGTCATCGGGTCGATCATCGTCGCGGCTCTCGGCGCGATCATTCTGGTGTGGCTCGCGCGCATGTTCAGCGGGCGAACCGCACGGGTCTAGCCGGGTCAAATCGCGATACATCAACGTCGGTCGGCTCTCCGCAGACGATCTGCGCGCAGAGCCGGCCGACGATCGGCGCGAACTTGAAGCCATGCCCTGAGAATCCCGTGCACAGCACGACGCCGGATGAGGCACGCCCGATCAGGAAATCTTCGTCGGGCGTGTTGTCGTAGATGCACAGTCGCGACGAGGCAATGGTCGCGTCCGCGAGCTCCGGGACGAAGGTGCGCCAGAACGAGCGGCACTCCTCGACGAAGGCGGCCGAGGCCGGGCCCTGTTGCGAGAGCGCAGGGTGCTCGACGACCGGCTTGTGGCGGGCGAGCTTGACCGCGCCGTCGGCGTGGAGCGGAAAGCCGTAGTAGCCCGATCGCGCCTCGATGAAGACCGGGAAGCGGCCGGCGGCGAACGGGGCCGCCTGGCGCGGCCGCGCGTAGACAGTCTCCTGCACCGTCGTTCGTATCGGCAGTCCAGGATGCAGCGCGGGCGACCATGGACCCGCTGCAAGGACGACCGGACCATTCCGAAGCTCGTCGAGCAGATCGATTACCGGATCGTGTTCGCGAATGTCGACGCCGGCGTCTCGCGCGCGCCGCGCGAACGCGGCGACGGCCCGATCGGCACGCACAAAGCCGCCCGACGGGTCGAACGCAGCGCGCGTCCCATCGGGCACGGTAAAGCTGGGGAAGCGCTGTGTGATGGCGCGGCCGTCCAGGAGCTCATGCGGGGCGCCGATGGTCGCGAGCGCGGAATCGACCGCCTCCGCCTCTACTCCTGCGGTGTCGAGATAGAGGAGGCCGCATTGCTCCAGGAGCGGCTCGCCGGACTCGGTCTCGATCTCACGCCAGAGCGCGAGCGCGCGGCGGCCGAGGTCGGCATAGAACGGATCGGGATACGCGAAGCGGAACACCTTGGAGCGATCGGTCGAGGCGCCGAGCGGATTACCCACAATGTCGCGCTCGTGGACCACGACGCGTTCGCCACGGCGCGCGAGCTCTAGCGCGGTCGCAAGGCCCATGATGCCGCCGCCGACGACCGCGACGCGCATGTCGCGTTAGACGAGGATCTTTGCGCTGAAGAGGACGACCATCGAGAGCATGAAGATGGAGATGATGCCGACAGAGCCAAGGAAGATGAAGCCGACGCCAACGTCAGCGGGCCAGGTTCGCGGAGAGAACATCTTCATCTGTGCCGAGGCGGGGACTTGAACCCCGACGCCCTTGCGGGCACGAGCCCCTCGAACTCGCGCGTCTGCCGTTCCGCCACCTCGGCTTCGATGGTTCGATTGTAGCGAAACGCAGCGTCCCGGCGGTGTAAACCGGACGTCAACCGGATGTCATCCGGATGATCGCCATTTGGATATCTGTTCTCGCGCTCTCGTCCGGCCGCAAGATGTCTGGATGGGCAAAGGTTGGGCGAAGGGATTGACCAAGGTAGGCGACGCGCGCGTGGCCCACGCCGCAGCTGCTCACCTGGGTATGAAGTACATCCGCCGGACGCCGCGACCGCTTTGGAAAGGCAACGCGATGGTGAAGCCATATGTCTGGACACCGACGCTTGCCTACGTCGTCGGGCTTACCGCCACCGACGGCTGCCTAATCGACGACGGACGTCACATCAACTTCAAGTCTGCCGATGAGGCGCTGGTCGCAACGTTCCTTCAGTGTCTTGAGCGATCCAACCGGATCCAACGTCAAGCCACGAAGAAGGGCTCCGCCTTTTACACCCAGTTCAGTGATGTGACGTTGTATCGATGGCTGCAGAGCGTCGGCCTGACCCCACGTAAGAGCCTCACGCTCGGACCGCTCACGGTCCCGTCCGAGTTAGTACTGCCTCTCGCGAGAGGGCTTCTAGATGGCGATGGTTCCGTGTCCCTGTTCGAGTACGCAGGGACGGGAAAGGCGAAAGGGCGCCGATATCAAGCCCTGCGGGCACAGTTCAACTCAGCCAGCAGGCCACATATCGACTGGCTGCGAGATGAAGTCCGCAGGGCTCTCGGAATCAGCGGTTGCGTTACTTACATTCCGTCCAAGCTCGGCGCCGGCTGCTGGCGTCTCAGCTACGGCAATCGCGAATCGGAGTGGATCTTGACCGAGCTCTACCCAGACCGTTCCGCTCCCTGCCTCCTTCGCAAGCGCGACAACTGGGATCGCTGGCTCGCGCTCAATAACGCAGCCGCGCCCAGGCTCGGGAGCGGAAGCGCCAGATGAGGATCGCGCTTCGCACGAAGTAATCGACGAAGATCCCCAGCCACAGTCCCGTTAGACCGAAGCCGAGCACGAAGCCGAACAGGATCGCCACCGGCAGACGCACCACGAACCAGTTCGTGATCGTCGCGAACATCATGAACCTGGTGTCTCCTGCCCCTCGTAAGGCGCCGCCCATCACGAAGTTGATGGCCTGTGCCGGTTGACCGAAACCGATCACGCGCAGCGCGCCCACACCGGCAGCGACGACCCGCGGATCGTTCGTAAACGCGTTCATCGCCGGCTCGGCCAGGATGACCATGGCCAGTCCGGCCAGACTCGTCCACAGCACGGCGGTCTGCGCCGCCGCCCACGCGGCGCGATCGGCGCGATGCACATCGTTCATTCCCAGCGACTGACCGACCATGACGCTCGCGGCCGTGGCGAAACCGATGCAGGGCAGGAACGAGATCGACTCGACCTGTCCGACCACGTTGTGCGCCGCATACGTTCCCGTTCCGAAGCGCAGCGCCAGGAATCCCAGCAGATACACGCCGAGCGTGATCGCGGCCTGATCGCCTGAGGCTGGAAGACTGATGTCGAGAAGTGTCCGCGCGCGGTCGACATCGAGGCGCCAACCTTCTCGGCCGAGATGCAACCCGGCGCGTCCGCGGACGAGGAGCGCCAGTGTCCAGGCGAGTCCGACGCCGTTCGCGACGATCCAGGCGATCGCGACGCCGATCAGGCCCATCGTGCCCAGGAGCACATACCCGAGGGGCACGCTGATCACCGCCGTCACCGCGGTGATAACGAATGGAGAACGTGTGTCCCCCGCCCCGCGCAGCGCCGCCATCGCGATCACCAGCAGCGTCGTGACCGCGTTCACGCCGCCGGACAGGCGGAGGTACGGCGCGCCGATCCTCGCGACCTCCGTCGTCGTGCCAAACAGGAGCAGCAGCTGCTCGGCGAAGATCGCGAAGATGATGCCGGTCGCGACCGCGAGCGCCAGACCGAGCAGCAGCGATTGGCGCGCGTAGACCGCGGCCTCTTCCGGCTCGCCCGATCCCATGCGCCGCGAGACGAGGGCGATCGTCCCGATGGACAGCGACTGCCAGATCGGGAACAACAGAAACAGGTACTGGACCGAGGCGCCGTAGGCCGCGAGCTCGTCGGCCCCGATGTGACCGACGAACGCGAAGAACACCGTTTGCGCACCGACGCGGATGAGGTTCTCGACGATCCCCGGCCACGCCAGACTCAGCGCCGCACTGCGCGGTGCCAGTGCCGCAAGCTCCGCCGCGCGACCGACCGGACCGGACGGCGTGACATCGCTCACGCGACGCTGACGCCGCTACCCGCGACCACCTCTCCGATGCGCGCCGGCGTGACGCCGCGCGTGCCGCACTCGCGCTCGAACATCTCTGAGACGTCGGGCGAGACCGCCAGCAACAGCCCGCCTGAGGTTTGCGGATCGAGCAGCACGTCCTGCAGCGATGGCGAGAGCTCGGCCTCGAAGCGAACCCGACCCGCGTCGAGGAAGTACTCCGTGTTGCGCGAGAGACCGCCCGATCGCATGCCGCGCTCGGCGTACTTCAACGCGCCCGGCAGTACCGGCACTCGTGCGGAGTCGATGCGCAACGCGACCCCGGACGCCATCGCCATCTCGTACGCGTGGCCGATCAGCCCGAAGCCGGTTACGTCGGTGCCGCCGCGCACGCCGGCCGCGACGGCCGCGGCAGACCCTGCGCGATTCAGCGCGACCATGCTGGCGACCGCTCCAGCCAAGTCCTCGGCGCGGACCTGCCGCTGTTTGTGCGCGGTGGTGATCAGCCCGGTGCCGATGGGCTTCGTGAGATAGAGGCGGTCGCCGACACGTGCGCCCGCTTTGCGGATCACGCGGTCCGGGTCCACGCGACCCGTCACCGCGAGACCGTATTTCGGCTCCTTGTCCTGGATGGTGTGTCCGCCGACGATCGCGCCGCCGCCCTCAGCGATCTTGTCTACGCCGCCCTCGAAGATGCGCTCGAGCGGCGCCAAGTCCAGTCCTTCCGGCCACGCGGCAACGTTCAGTGCGAAGAGCACCTCGCCGCCCATCGCGTACACGTCGCTCATGGCGTTCGCCGCGGCGATCTGCCCGTAGGCATACGGATCGTCGACGATCGGCGCGAAGAAATCGACCGTCTCGACGATCGCGATGCCGGGCGCGACGAGATACACGGCGGCGTCGTCGGCGCTCGCTAACCCGACGATCAGCTCAGGCGGCGTCTCTTGGCGTGACATCGGGCGCAACACGTGCGCCAGCTGGCGTGGCCCCAGCTTGCCGGCTCAGCCGGCGCATTCGGCAAGGCTCGTCAGCCGCACTTCTTCTCGCGTCACCGGACCAGTGTCGCATTCACGGCAGAGGCAACGGGTTCTGGATCCCGATGATCCAGATCGCGACCGCGAGCGCGACCAGGATCGCGCCGAGGAACAGCGTCCGCAGCGGCACGTCGCCCCGTCGCAGCAGCGCGAACAGCGCGAGCGCGACGGCGCCGATCACCAGGAGCACGACGAGGACGAACAGGATCGTGAGGCTCGTCATATGACGTTGTGCTCTCGGACCGTGGCGCCTCGGCGGAAGCGGTCCAGCGCCAACGCCGCCAGGTCGATGCTCGGTGGCGCGCCCGTGATCAGCTCCGCGATCAGCCTGCCGATTGCGGGCGCGTGCATCACGCCGTGTCCGGAGAACCCGCACGCGGCCACGAAGCCGCTCGGCTGGCCGACGAATCCGACGATCGGATGAGCGTCAGGCGTGTCTTCATACAGACCCGCCCAACCAGTCTTGATGCGCGCGCGCTCGAGGACCGGAACGCGATACATCGCGCGCTCGACCACCAGCGGCAGCACGTCCCAATCGACATCCTCCCGGAATCCATCCACCTCTTGCGCCGGTGGCATCCCCATCAGCACGCCGCCGGACTCGCGGTGGAAATAGAACCCGGTCGCGAAGTCGATCACCATCGGGAACCGCTCCGGCAGCCCGTCGAACGCTTCGGTCACGAAGATCGTGCGCCGGTGCGGCGTGATCGGTATCGCGACGCCCGCGGCCGCCGCCACCTCGCCCGCCCACGCCCCGGCCGCATCGACCACGTACTCGCAAACTACGGCCTTGCCGCCGACGCGCACACGTCTCACTGATCCATTCGCGACCTCGATTCCGTCGACACGCGCTCCTTCGACTACGCGTGCGCCAGCGGCGCGCGCGCAGGTGAGATAACCGCGAAGCAGACTCGATGGATCGGCGTACCCATCGCGCTCACAGAAGCTCGCGAACCGAACGTCGGACACATTCAGCTGCGGCAGCAGCGCATGCGTCTCATCGGGGTTGAGCCGTCGCGCCGGCACCTCCAGCCGCTTCCAGAGCTGGAACGAGCGCTCGAACGCGACGGCATCGCGATCCGTCGTCACCAGAAACAGATAGCCGACTTGATGGAACTGCGGATCGACGCCGGTGATATCGGCGAAGCGTTCGATCTCGGGCACCGAGAGAAGTGACAGCCGGACGTTTATCTCGGACGAGAACTGCAGCCGGATGCCGCCGGCGTTCTTACCGGTCGATCCCGCCCCGGCGTGATCCCGCTCGAGGACCAGAACGTCGTGCACCCCTTGCTGCGTGAGATGGAACGCGATCGCAGCGCCGACAACGCCAGCGCCGACGATTACGACAGAGGCGGAGCGCGGAAGGTCCGTCATCGAGGAGCGATGCTAGGTCGTGGACCGGATGTCATCCGCTGGAGGATCGGATGATGGCCTTTTGGAGGACTAGACAAGGTCGCGTCTCCGCAGAAGATAACTTGGTATGGGTCGCGGTTGGGCGAAGGGTCTCACTGCCCTCAGCGACTCCCGTGTGGCGCGAGCGGCCGGTGCGCACCGCGGGATGCGATACACGCGACGCAAACCGGTCGAAGAGGACCGGCGGTGCAGCCGGACGTGGCGTGAGATCTTCTGGACCGAGGACCTGGCGTACGGCGTCGGATTGATTGCAACGGACGGCGGTCTGGTTGGCCGCGGCGCAATCGCTTTCAAGTCCAAAGATGTTCAGCTGATCAACACGTACCTGGCCGTTATGGGTCGTCGCGCAAAGCCGTATCTCGTCCGAGGTGGCGGCGGCAGCCTGACGTACCACGTTCAATTCGGGGATGTCGTCTTGTACCGTTGGCTCGAGGCCATCGGCCTATCGCCGAGGAAGAGCCTCGTCCTCGGTGCGATCGACGTACCGCCACAATTCTTCTATCCGCTCGCACGCGGTCTTCTCGACGGCGACGGCACCATCGCTCATTACATTCATCGGCCCACAAAGCGCCATCAGCCGACCTACAGGTACGAGCGGCTCGTGGTGAAGTTCCATTCCGCGAGTCGAGCACACATCGAATGGTTGAGGAGCGAATTCGCAACTCGCGGCGTGACCGGCGCATTGGTCGTTGAACGACGTCGCGGAAAGACACCCATGCACGTACTGCAGTTGGGGAAAAAGGCGGCAGAAACGCTGCTGCCGCGTCTCTATCCCTCAAGTACCGCGCCGAAGCTCGAGCGTAAGTGGCTCGTCTGGCATGACTATCTCGTTGGTCAGACTGTGCCGACGGTGGGATTCGAACCCACAACCTTGACGTCCTGAACGTCACGTCTCTGCCGATTGGACTACGTCGGCGGGCGCCACAATTCTACCGTCGCGCTCTACTCCTGCGCGACGGTGCGAACGTACCAGTCCTCGACGCTCCAAAACCGTTGCGAGGGATCGGCGAGCGGCGCGATGCGCAAGCCGCGGACCGAGCGATCGACCGCATAGACGTAATCAGCGAAATAGAGATAGACCGCGGGCGCATCCTCCTGCAACTGCATGAAGACCTGCCCGTAGAGATCCTTGCGCTGCGTCTGATCCAGGGTGCGCCGCGCCTGCTCCAGCGCCCGGTCCATGCCGAGCGTTGCATAGCTCGTCAGATTCAGGCCCGGGTCCTTGACCTGTGAGGAGTGCCAGAAGGTGTAGGGGTCCGGATCCATGCCGGTGCTGACCGCGAGCACCATGGCATCGAACGTCCGCTCGCGGGCGCGGGTGTCGACAAGTTGGTTGAAGGAAACGACCTCGACCTGCGCGCTGATGCCGATGGCGTCCAGGTCGTGCGCGATCTGCTGCACCGTCGCGACCCGCGGCGGATCATCGTTCGTGACCAGACCGAACCGCAGCGCGACGCCGCCCTTGTCGCGCACGCCGTCACCGTCGTGATCGATCCAGCCGGCGGCGTCGAGGATCGTCCGGGCGTCGTCGGGCGCGAAAGGGCGCCGCGGAAGGTCGCGCGAGTAGGCCCAGGACGACGGCAGCGCGGGTTGATCGGTGATCGAAGCGTGACCGCCGGCGATCAGCTGCACCAGCCGCGGCCGATTGATCGCCATCGCGATGGCCTGCCGAACGCTGCGGTCGCGGAACGTGGCGTGATCCGGTGCGAGGTTGAAGAACAAGACGGTGGCCTCGTCGGACGGGAAGTAGTTCGTGGAGATATCGCGTGCGCCTCTGACGCGATCCGCATCGTCCGCCGAGATCCCACCTAAGCCCTGCAGCTCGCCACGCGCCAGCGCCTGCACCGCGGCGTTGGTGTCGGGGAATAATCGCAGCACTACTTTGTCCAGATACGGCCGGGTCCGCTGCGGCGCGACACGATAAAAATTGTCATTGCGCACGAGCGTCACGCGGGATTCATCGCGAGAGTCGAAGCGGAAGGGTCCGGTCCCGACCGGTCGCACGCTGAATGGATCTCGCTCCAGCTGCACCGCCGGAACATCACGCAGCAGGTGCGAAGGCAGCAGCGGGATCGTGCTGGCCTCGAGGAACGGCGCGAAGACGTCGGGAAGAACGAAGCGGACGGTGCGATCGTCGAGGGCCTCGACCTTCGCGCCCGCGAACGTGCCCGCGTACGGGCCGTGGTACGACTCATCTTGTGCGACGCCGACTGTGTACACGACGTCGGCGGCCACGACCGGTTCGCCGTCGTGCCAGCGCGCATCGGACCGGATCGTGAACGTCCAGGTCTTGCCGTCCTCGCTCGACGAAAAGTCCGTCGCCAGATCGCGGACGACGAGGCCGCGCTGGTCGAAGCGGGTCAGGCCCGTAAACACCAGCGCGCTCACGTCTCGCTCCGCCTGCGTGCTCGCGAACAGCGGATCGAACGTCCGTGGCGGACCCGCGGAGGCGACCCCTTCGGTGTAGCTACCGCCGAACGCCGGCGGTGCACCGCTCGCGGTATTGGCGCTGACGAATGCGGCGACGGTGGCGACCGCCACGACGGCGATGAGCAGAGCGACGATGAACTTGTCGCGGGCTCGCAACGCTAGGCGCCGGACGGTTGGCGGGCCACGCTCACGAGCGAGATGACGATGAAGGCGGTGGCGAGAACGATCGTGAGCCGGAAGAGCGTTCGCTCGAGACCGCGCCGACTGCGATACGCGGTGGACTCACCGCCGAAGGTCGACGACAGGCCGGTGCCCCGCGCCTGCAACAGGATCGCTGCCGCGACGGCGATGCTGATGACGATCTGCGAGAACAAAAAGAGGTCCATGGGATGGACGAATGGTAGCAGGACGCTCAGGCGTTTTCGGCCGCGACCGCGCGAGCCCGAAACAGCGCCGCGGCGAGCAGCACGAAGAACAGGATCGGCACGATGCCGGTGAAGGTCTCGCGATGTCGGACGATCGCGAGCGCATACAGCAGCCCTGACCCGAACAGCAAGAACAGCGTGCCCGCGAGGACCAGCACGATCGCCTCTCGCGCCGAGCGTCGCGCCAGCGCGCCGGCCACAACGACAAGCGGAACGATGAGCAGCAGCTGGTCGTACGACCAGCTGTACGGAGCGGCGACGAGTGACGCCACCAGCCACAGCGCGAGGCCCGCGCCCTCCGTGCCGAAACGGAATGCGACCACGACGACCACGACGATGGCCGCATACGCCAGGACGATGCCCGGCCGTCCGATAGCGTCGAACGCCGCAGCGGCAAGCACGGCGGACCGCGGCGGATCCGCCAAGCGGTTCGGCCGCGCGTACGTGTCGTACGCCGACCACCACTGCGGCGCCAGAGCCCAAGCGACGGCGGCGAGTACGAGTCCGGCGCCGCCTGCCACGAGAAGGAACGACAACCGACGCCGCCGCAGCGCATGCCACGCGACGGCCAGCCCGTGCAACAGGAACAGTTGGGGCTTCGCCAGCATCGTTAGCGCTGCGACCCCGGCACGCGCGGGCGCGCGATCGATCCACAGCAGCAGCGCGGCGTTCGCGGCGACGAGCAGGAAGCTCCATTGACCGACAACGAACGCCGTGAGAGCCGGCTGCGACGCCAGCAGCGTGAGACCCGCGAGCGTATGCGCGATCGGCAGTCCCGACAGATGACGCGCGAGCAGCGCGCGTAGCGCGACCGCCGCGAGCGCCATCGTCGCCAGCTGCCACAGCCACGAGGCGACCGACAGCGGCAGCAGCGCCAGCGGCATGAACGCCACCGCCGCCCATGGCGGATAGCCGTACACGCCCGTATCCGGCGGCTGCGTCCCGAGACGCAGCGCCGTCTCGTGCCAGGTGGCTGGGTCGTACGGGTCATGGCCGTCGAGCATCGCGCGAGCGCCGGCCCAGACCCCGGAGAAATCACTCAGATGCAGGATCTCGGCGCGCCGCTCGACGAAACCAAACGCCACGATCACGACCACGCCGAGCGCGAGCCCAAAGAGAAACGCGGCGTCGTCGCGGCGCAGTCTCATCCGATCACTGGACGCGGCGCGGCACGTACCGGAAGTGGCTAGGCGCGACAACCTCCAAGCGATACCCATCAAGCACCGCGCGAACCAGCGCCGGCGGCCAGCGCAAACGCTCGAACTCCGCCGCACGATCGAGGGCGTCGAGTGGGACGTCGGCGATGATGAACGCGAAGGCACCCTGCCGCACCCGCGGCGTCACCTCATCGGGTATCGCGCCGCTGGCCACGAGGCGCGACCACAAGAACAGGTCATCGACGACCGGCTCGGTCCCGTTCGCGATCAGCACGCCGCTATCTTCCGACAGCACCGTTGCACCGCGCGGTAGACCCTCACTCAGCGCGACCTGACGGCGCGCGGCGGTCACGTCGGCCGGCTGCAACGCCCCTGTCGCGAGCATCACCAGACCGACGGCGAGCTGTGCCGCAAGGGTGAGCGGCACGAGCGGCGCGTGCGCCCGCACGCCCGAGGCCAGCGCGAGGCAGGACGCGGCGGCGACGTCGAGCAGGTAGTTGACCGTCGCTCCTTCGCGGCCGCCGAGCACCACGACGAGCACGGCGCCGACGAGGTACGCGCGCATCCGGCCGTCGACTGATCGGAGGCCGAGGAGGGCGAAGGCCCCCAGCGTCGCGACGCCGAGCAGCAGCAGCAGGGCGGCGATGTTCGGCGCAAACGGCAGCGCGTTCCAGCGGATGACGTGCGTGACGATCCCCGGGAGGTCGAAGCGTGCGCCGGTGAACGCGACCAGCACCGCGCTCGCTGTGACGAAGCCGAGCGCGACACGCGTCGCGGTGCGCCGCTCGCGCCACGCCAGATACAGCAGCACGACCGCCAGCGGCAAAAGCGCCGTCGGTTTGGCGTACAGGGCGAGAGCCGCGAGCCCGCCCGCAGCGAGCGCGCGCCTCCAGGCCGGGCCGGCGACCAGGACCGCGAACGCGGTGAGCGCGACGGCGAGCATGTCGACCCGCGCCACGGGTGCCCACGACAGGACCGGGAAGAGCGCCAGGAACGACGACGCCAGCGCCAGCGCCGTCGCGCGCGATGCGCGGGCGCGCCATGCGACCGCGGCGGCAATGGCCAGTGCCGCAACGATATTCACGGCGCGCAGCGGCAAGAACTCGGCGAGTCCGCTGCCGAGCGCGACCACGAGGTACGCGAGCGGCGGGTAGTTCGCCCCGACGAAGGTGCCGCCCGGGGGTGGCGCATACGGATCGAGGCCGCGCGCGAGCAGCAACCCCGCGTGCACCACCGCACCCTCGCCGTAGACGATCGGCCCGTCGAACCTCAGGGCGCTCAACCATCGCGCCAAGGCCGCAAGCGCCATGGCGACCGCGATCGCCGCGAAGACGGCCCAGCTGTAGCGCGAGAACGCGACCGTCCGTCGTTCCGCCGCCGGCGCGAGAAGAGTGCTACCGGTCATGACATAGCAGTACGGGAGATCGTGACCAGCCCGGCATCACCCATGTAGGTGGTGCGGGCCATTCACTGCCCGTGTCGCACGAGGATGCGACGCGGAACGTACTTGTAGAAGTGATCCGCGCTGAGGTCCAGTCGATATGCCGTCAGGACCGCCCGCGCGAGGGTCGCGGACCAACGCTGACGCTCGAATGCCGGAGCGCTGTCGAGACCCTCGAGCGGGACCTCCGCGATGACGGTCGCAAACTCACTATTGAGGATCCGCGGCGTCACGTCATCGACGATCGCACCACTCGCGACGAGACGCGACCACAGGAACAGGTCATCGACGATCGGATCGATGCCGTTGGCGACCAGGACACCGCTCTCCTCCGCAAGGTGTGGCGAGGTGCGCGCCAGGTCCGACGCCAGCGCGGCGCGCCGCGGATCGGACCAGGCGCCGGTCGTCGCGGTGGCGTCGAGCGGCCGGAAGAAGAGCGCTCCCAACACGAGCTGGGCGGCGAGCGCGAGCGGCAGCAGCGGGCTCTGGGCGCGCGTCGCCACCGTCACCACGGCGAGGCACGACGCTACCGACAGATCGAGGAAGTAATTGATGGTCGCGCCCTCGCGCGCGCCGAGCAGCAGCACCAGCGCGCCACCCGCGACATAAGCTCGTAGACGGCCATCTTGCGTTCGCAGCCCAACAGCGATGAACACGCCGATCGCGATGAGACAGGCGATGGCGAGCGACGGGAGCTGGCCCAGGTCGACCGGCAGCTGATTGCGTCGTACGACGTGGTCGAACAGTCCGGCGACGTCGAATCGCGCCAGCGTGATCGCCCCCACGACCAGCGCCGTGACCGCGGCGGCCGCGATCGTGCGCAGCGCGACCGAGCGCTCGCGCCACAGGAGGTACGCGAACACGACGGCGAGCGGCAACAGGCTGGTCGGCTTGGCGTAGACCGCGAGCGCCGCGCTCGCTCCGGCAATGCCGGCCCGTCCCCGGCTCGGTCCGGCAGTGAGGACCGCGAGCGCGGTCAGCGCGATGGCGAGCGGATCCGACCGATGCGCTGGACCCCAGACCTCGACCGGCACGAGCGCCAGAAAGGACGCGGCGAGCGCGAGTCCTTGGAGACGTCGTTCCCCGGCGCGCCATGCAATCGCCACGGCGACGCCGAGCGTGGCGACGATGCTCGCGAGGCGCAGAGCGAAGAACGGACCCACCGACTCGCCTAGCGCCGACACGATGTACGCGAGCGGCGAGTAATTCGCGGCAACGAACGTGCCCGCGCGCGCCGGCCCGTACGGATCGCCGCCGCGCGCGATGATCGCCCCGGCGTGCGCGACGGCGCCTTCGCCGTACATGACCGGCCCGTTCGCCATGAGCGCGAACAGCCACAACAGCACCGCGCGCAACGCGAGCGCTCCAGCGACGACGAGCAAGGCGGTCCACGACAGCCTCGCCGCTGCGATTCGCGGAGGGTTTATGTGCTCCTCACGGTTCGCGCTCGTGCACCAGCAGCGACCGGCCGGTCATCGTGTCAGGAACCGGCAGCTCGAACAGCTCGAGCAACGTGGGCGCGATGTCGGCGAGCGTGCCGTCGCGCAGCCGCACCCGATCCGCGTCAGGCGCGGCGTACGCGACCGGAACCGGATTGGTGCTGTGCTGCGTCAGCATCTGGCCCTGCGCGTCGAGGAGCTCCTCGGCGTTGCCATGATCGGCGGTCAGCACGAACGCTCCGCCGCCGTCGCGAGTCGCATGCACGAGCCGGCCGACGCACTCGTCGGTCACCTCCACGGCCCTGATCGTCGCGGCCATGACCCCGGTGTGTCCGACCATGTCCGGATTCGCGAAGTTCACCACGACGAAGTCGTATTTCGCCGACCGGATCGCCGCGTCGGTGCGCTCAGCCACCCCGCGTGCGCTCATCTCGGGTTTGAGGTCGTAGGTCTTCTCCTTCGGTGACGGTACGAGCGCACGGTCCTCGCCGGGAAACGGAGGCTCGCGGCCGCCGTTGAAGAAATACGTCACGTGGGCGTACTTCTCGGTCTCGGCGCAATGAAATTGCGACAGGCCGCGCTCAGAGAGGACCTCGGCGATGGAGAGGACGCGCTGCGGCGGATAGGCAACGTGCACCGCGGGGAGATCGACCTTGTACTCCGTCATGGAAACGAAGTAGATGTCACGCGGCCACACCTTTCGCGCGAAACCGGCGAAGTCCGGCTGCATCAGTGCCCAGGTGAGCTGGCGGGCGCGATCGGGCCGGAAGTTGAAGAAGAGGACGCTGTCGCCGTTCCCTACCGTGCCCGCGGGCCGGCCGCCTGGTGCGATGACGTACGGCGTCATCAGCTCATCCCGGCAAGCCTCCTCCGCGTAGCAGCGCGACAACGCTTCGTCGACGGATTCGACGCGCGGACCCTCGCCGAGAACGATCGCGTCGTACGCCAGTTGCACCCGATCCCAGCGCTTGTCCCGGTCCATGGCGTAATAACGGCCGGATGCCGTGGCGTACGCGCCGACGCCGAGACGCACCATGGCGCGAGCGACCTCGTCGAGCAGGGGCCGGGCGCTGCGCGGCGGCATGTCGCGCCCATCCAGGAACGTGTGGACGTAGACGCGAGTGAGACGCTCGGACCGCGCGAGCTCGAGCAGGGCGATGAGATGGCGGTAGTCGGCATGCACGCCACCGTCCGAGATCAGACCCATGAGATGAAGCGCGGTGCCGCGCTGACGCGCCTGCGCGCAGGCCTCGACCAGGACCGGATTGCGGAAGAATGCGCGGCTCGCGATGTCGTCGTTGATGCGCACGTAATCCTGCCGCTGCGCGTAGCCGGCGCCGATCGTGAGATGGCCGACCTCGCTGTTGCCCATCACGCCGTCGGGAAGCCCGACCGCTCGCCCGGAGGCCTGCAGCTGCGCGTGCGGGCCCCGCAGAAGCTCGTCGATGTTCGGGTGGCGCGCGGCGGCGATCGCGTTCCCGGGACCGGGCGGCGCCAAGCCGTAGCCGTCCAGGATGCACAGCACGACCGGCCGGAACCTCATGCGCGCGTGCGAGCAACTCCCACAGCGGCGCAAATGCGTGCGAATTCATCGCTCACCAGAGACGCGCCGCCGACAAGCGCGCCGTCGATGCCCGGCTGCTCGGCGAACTCGGCGATGCTCTCTCCGGTCACGCTGCCGCCGTACAGCATCCGCACCGCGTGCGCCGTCGCGGCGCCGAACAGCACGCCGACTTCCTCGCGCGCCGCGGCGATCGTCGTTCTCGCGTCCTCGCCGTGAGCTGGGACGCCGGTACCGATGGCCCAGATCGGTTCGTACGCGATCGTGACGCGCGAGGCCTGGCCCATCGCGACGTCCGACAGCGCCGCACGGACCTGCCCGCGCACGAACTCGTCCGCGCGGCCGGAGTGGCGGACCTCGAGCATCTCGCCGACGCAGAGGATCGGGCGCAGACCGGCGTCGAGCGCCCGCCGCAGCTTCGCGTTCACACGCGCGTCGGTGTCGCCGCGGTCGCGCCGCACCTCACTGTGACCCACGATCACGTAGGTGACGATGCCGCGAAGCATGGCCGCGGAGATGCCGCCGGTGTACGCGCCCTTCTCGTGCTCGTGAACGTCCTGCACCGCGAGCGTCACGTCGCTGGCGGCGATCGCGTCGCGCACCGCCAGGAGCGCCACAGCCGGCGGCGCGATCGCGATCTCGACGACGCGGGCCTGCGCCGTGGCCAGAACGATGGCTCGCGCTAGCGCCACCGCCTCTGCGACTGTGGCGGGATTCATCTTCCAGTTGCCGGCGACGAACGGACGGCGGTGCCGCACCGGTCTACCGGCCGGGAACGACGAGGTTGAGGACGAAGCTGACGACGCTGACGACGAGGGCCGCGAGGATGGCCTGGACGAAGTCGTGCACCACGAGTCCGGTGAACGGAATGAACTGCAGCAGCCAGAAGATGACGCCGTTGATCACGACGACGAAGAGGCCCAGCGTGATGCACGTGACGGGCAGCGAGATCATCACCAGGATCGGGCGGATGAGCGCGTTGAGGATGCCGAGGGCGAAGGCCGCGATCAGCAATCCGGCGACGCGATCGCCCGGATCGCCGAGACCCAACGGCACCGGCTGGAACTCAATCCCGGTCAGCAGATAGTCGGCGGCCGCGAGCGCGATCGCGGTGATGACCGTGTGGAGCAGGAATCTCACGGCGCTAGGGTAACGCCAGCGCGACGCGGATGACGGGAGACGGCTCGCCCAGGGCTAGTACTGCGCGAGGCCGCCGGTCCGGCGCAAGCGGCGGTCCGCGCGCTCGAAGACAAAACGGCCGACCGGGAACGACACCACGGCGAGCGCGACCAGGATCGCATGCTCGGTCAGTGGATCCAGCAGCGGACGCGAGCCGATGGCGTAGTGACGGAGGATGTCGAGCGCGTAGGTCGTGGGCAGCAACAGGGCGAGCGCCTGAAAAAATCCGGGCAAGACGGTGATGGGAAAGCCTGTGCCCGACAGCACGTTCGTCAGGAAGTTCGTGGTGTCGATGAAAAAGTTCGCCTCCTTCATCAGCAGCACCGCCGCCGCGAGCAGGTAGGCGACGCCGATCATCGAGATCGTGGCGAGCCCGAGCGCCGGGAGCGCCAGCAGCGCGGTCGGCAGAAAATGCGCGCCGAAGACGAACACGCCGATCACCAGCAGCACCGCCTGCGTCAGGAGGAACACCACGCCGACGCTCAGCGCTCGCCCGAGCACGAGCGTGTCGCGCCGCGTCGGGGTCAACCACACCGCCTCCAGCGTTCCTGCATCCAACTCGAAACGGAGGCCGAAGGCGACGCCCCAGAACGTCGACGCCGTCACTCCGCTCACGACCGCGCCGAGGAACAGGAAGCCCGCGAGATCGCCGCTGCCGACCGCGGCCTCCAGGCCGAGCGCCCGGCCGCCGACGAGAAAAGCGGCACCGAAGAGGATGCTCGGGATCAGTCCCTGGTACAGCGGCATGAAGACCAGGCTGGCGAGGTTCAGTGGATACCGGCCCAGCTGACGCAGGTCCTTCATCGCGATCGCCATCGCGGCTCGTCCTTCCAGCATCAGTACCGCGCCAGCATTCCGGTGCGCCGCGCGCCGCGCTCCGCGACCGTGAACGCGAAGGCCGCCAGCGCGCACGCCGCGAGACCGAGCGCGAGGAGGATGCCGAGGTCCGACAGCAGATCGCCGAGCGCGGCACCGGCGAGCAGCACCGCGCGCGCGTCGGCCACGAAATACGTCGGCGGCAGCACCTGAGCGATCGCCCGGGCCCAGTCCGGCAGCACCACGATCGGATAGGTGATGCCGCAAAAGAGACTGAAAAAGCCGCGCACGAACTGCACCAGGCTGCCGATCTCGCCGCTGCGCAGCGCCACGGTCGCGAACAGCGCGCCGATCCCGTACATCGCCGGGACCGTGAGCACGATGACCGCGAGCGCGCGGACGAGCGCGACGGGCGCGAGCTCGACGCCGAAGAGCAGCCGCAACGCCACTGCCATCACCACGAACTGGAATCCGGCCATCGCCAGGTACGCGGCCGGCGGCCCGAACAACAGGACGAGCCGAGAGCTCGGCGTGACGAAGAGCGCCTCGAGGGTGCCTCGAACCTGCTCGTTACGGAGCGCCGTGCCCGGTCCCCACAGGACGATCGACAGCCACATGTACAGCGCCCAACCGACGAAGACGAAGCCGGCGATCTCCGCCGTTCCGGTGACAGAACGGAAGGCGTCGATCGCCCGCGGATCGTTGCCCGAGAACGCCTGCCCCTGCAGCACGTAGACCGCAGGCAGCAGGATCGGCCAGAACAGCGAGCCGAAGAACCATGTCGGATAGCGGCGCAGCTGACGGAGCTCCTTGCGGATCGCCGCGACGAAAGCGCGGCCGTCGGCAACTAGGGTCACTCGCGGAGCTCGCGGCCGGTGAGCGAGAGGAATACGTCTTCGAGCGTCACGGGCACGACCTCGACGTGCTTGATCGTCGCCCCCTGCCCGCGCGCGATGTCGAACGCGGCCGGCACGAAGTCGCGCGCCGAATCGCAATGCACCGTCACGTTGAGGGTGCCGTTCTCGCGGTCGTGGTGGGCGACTCGGCCCTGTCGGCCGAGATGATCGACCAGCACCGCTCCGTCACCGGCGAGCCCGACCTCGAGGCGCACGACCTCTTCGGCGCGGATCGTCCGCTTCAGCGCCGCAGGTGCATCGAGCGCCACGATCTTGCCGTGGTCGATGATCGCGACGCGGTCGCAGAGCTGATCGGCCTCCTCCATGTAATGCGTCGTCAGCAGAACCGTTCGTCCGCCGCGCTTCAGCTCGCGCACGCGGTCGCGCAAATCGCGCGCCGCCTGCGGATCCAGACCGACGGTCGGCTCGTCCAGCAGCAGGAGCGGCGGGTCGGGCAGCAGCGCGCGGCCGAGGGCCAGCCGTTGACGCATCCCAGTCGAGTAGCGCTCGACGTAATCGTCGGCCCGATCTGACAGCTTCACCGCGGCGAGAACGGCGTCGATCCGCGACCGGGTCTCACGCGGCGGCACGTGATACAGCGCGGCAAAGTACTCGAGGTTTTCGCGCCCGGTGAGTTTCCAGTAGAGACTGCGTTCGCCGGACAGCATCGCGCCGATGCGGGCGCGTACGTCGCGAGGTTGCGACCGGACGTCGATGCCGAGGACGAGAGCCTCCCCGTTCGTCGGCTCCAGCAACGTCGCCAGCATCTTCATCGTCGTCGTCTTACCGGCGCCGTTCGGCCCAAGCAGACCGAAGATCTCGCCCGCCTCGACGGTGAAATCGATGCTGTCGACGGCGGTGAAGCGTTCACGCTGGTCCGGTTCGCCACGGAGCCGCTGCCAGACCGTGCGTCGCCCGCGCTCGAAGACCTTCGTCAGGCTCCGCGCCTCGACGGCCGCGGTCACGAGATGCTGCCCCTTTGGCGGGCACGGACCTGCGCCGCATCGATCTCATGGAGGCGGCGGTGCACCGAGACCGCCCACCACAGCAAGCGATCGCCGATCTCGTGACGCACGTCGCGTCCATCCGCCACGCCGCTCTGGCTGAGCAGACGGTCGCGTTCCGCCTCGGCGAGCCACGATGCCTGACGCTCGCGCGCCATGCGCGTTTCGTTCCACGGGATCATTCGACGTAGATCTCCACGCGGTCCCCGTCCTCGTCGGCGATATCAACGACCTTGCCGACCGAGGAGATGTCGCGCGCCAGATCGCGCAGGTCGATGCCGAACCGGCCGACCATGCGCGAGAGGCCCGCCACGCGACCGAGACGCGCCAGAGACAGCGGGATCGACATGTTGACCTTCTGCTTGCCGCCCTCGCTGATCTTGATGCGCAGCACTTTGCCGGCGACGTTCGCGCCGAACTTCATGCGCGGCTCCGCGTCGGCGAATGAGGTGCTGTCGCGCGCGTCTTTGCCGGCGGCCTTGGGCACGTCGCCGAGCGCGAGCAGGAGCCGGTAGGCCTGCTCGGCGTCGATCTTTTTCGCGGCGAGGAGCCGCAGGACCTCGCGGCCCTCTTCGCTCGGCATGGCTAGCGCGCCGAGTCCAGGCGGCGCGCGGCCTCGTCCGCGTCGATCTCGCCCTGCTCCAGCGCGTTCAAGATCTCGAGTGCCTCGGCCTTGCGGTCCGAGCCCGGCGCGCCCGGAGTCTCGGCTTCATCCTCCTTCGCCTTCGCGACGGGCACCTCGGGCGCGTCGACGTCGCCTCTGCGGACCGCGACGTCGCCGCTCACGGTGTGCACCATGATGTCCGCGCCCTGGTTGCCCACGTGCGCGGCGTAGGTGCGACGCCCGAGCTTCTCGATCGGGATCCCGGATGCCTGCAGATCGCCACTGGTCGTGTCGAAGCGCAACGTGAATGGCGAAGGGGTGACCAGCTGCACGTCACCGCTGATGGTCGTGAGACCGAACGGTCCTTCGCCGAGCCGGACCTCTCCGAGCAGATCGCCGCTGATCGTGCGCACGTGCCCCGACGGCCAGGCGCAGGCGTGGAAGGCCAGATCCCCGGAGACGCTGTTGGCGTCGATCACGCCGCCGCAACGGACACAGTCGACGTCCCCGGAGACGGTCTTCAGACGCAGCGGTCCGCGAACGTCCTCGATGGCGACGTCCCCAGACACGGTCTGCAGCTCGACCGGACCCTCGATGGCCCGCACCTCGATCTCGCCGCTCGCCGAGCGGACGCTAACCTCGGAGCCGCGCGGGACCTCGATGGTGTAGTCGACCGCGGCGCGGCGCTCACGGAACAGATTCATCCAGCCGCGCTCGAGCATGTACGCCCGCTGCCAGATACGGATCTCGTTGCCGCTCTGCTCCATCTGGACCTCGAGGTTCTCGAGGACACGCTTTCCGCCCTCGGCGCTGTCGGCATAGATGCGCTTGCGCGCGCGTACGACGACCTCGTCGCCGTTCGTGCCATGCACGCGGGTCTCGCCCGCAGGATTCTCGACGCGCAGGATCGCGCCGCCGGTGACCTTGAACCGCTTTTCGACGACGTCGGACAGCTCGGGCGACATCAGGTCTCCTCCAGGAGCTTCACCGCGTCATCCGCGGCGATCTTGCCCTCGGAGAGCTCGCGCAGGATCTCCTTGCGGCGCTCCGCATGGTGGTTCTCGGACGGAACCTCGAAGCCGAGCGCTTTGATCACGGCGTCCAGTCGCGCTCGCGCCGTTGGGTAGCTCATCCCGAGCTCGCGCTCGACGTCCTTGATGTTGCCTCTGACCCGCACGAAGGTCTCCAGAAACTGGAGCTGCTCCGCCGTGAGGGCCTGGAAGCGCCCCAACGCAAAGGTCCCCTCGACGCGGGTGCCGCAGGACTCGCATTCGAGGCGCGTGACGCGCAGAGATTCGCTGCAGACCGGGCAGCGACCGATCAGAGCGTTCATGTCCTCACCATGCGCCCTGGCCTTAATGATTGTCAAGACAGTTTGCTATTTGATGAGGTCGATTGTTAAGAAGTTTGCTCTGCCACCGCTTGCTTGATCTTCTCGGCCAGGCTTCGGGAGATGCCCGAGAGCGCCGCGATCTCCGCGAGCGGCGCCTCGCGGATCCCTTTGACCGAGCCGAACCGCCGTATCAGCTCGCGCTTCCGACGCGGCCCGACGCCGGGAATCTCGTCGAGGACCGAGCGGACGCTGCGCTTGGCGCGAAGCGAGCGGTGGTAGGTCACGGCGAAGCGGTGCGCCTCGTCGCGGACACGCTGCACCAGGTACAGGGCCTGCGAGGTTCGCGGCAGCACGATCGGCCCCGGACGCTCTGGACGGAAGAGCTCCTCGCGCTCCTTCGCCAGCGCGGCGATGGGAACGTCGAGTCGTCCCAGCTCGGAAAGGGCGTCGCGCGCGGCCGACAGCTGCGGCTTGCCCCCGTCGACGATGACCAGGTCCGGTTGGGGCCAGGAGCGGTCATCGTCGCCGACGCGCCGGAAGCGGCGCTTCAGCACCTCGCGCATGTTGGCGACGTCGTCGTTCTTGTCCCCGCTCCGGATGCGAAAGCGGCGATACCAGCTGCGTGCCGGCCTGCCGTCCTCGAACACGACGAGCGACGCCACCACGTCGGTGCCCTGAACGTGGCTCACGTCATAGCACTCGATCCGACGAGGTGGAGAGTCCAGGCCCAGCGCGGCACGCAGCTCCTCCAGCGCCTCTTGGGTCTTGCCACGGTCGGCCAACCAGCGCACCCGCTCGGCCTCGAGCGCTTCGTTTGCATTTCGCGTCGCGAGCTCGACGAGGTGTCGCTTGCGTCCACGTTGCGCGACGCGAAGCGTCACGCGCGAGCCGCGGCGCTCGGCGGCGAAAGCCTCGAAAGCCGCCGCTTCGGGGATCTCGTCGATGACCACGATCTCCGGCGGTACGTTCGTCGCGAGCGAATAGTGCTGGCGCAGGAACGAAGCCAGCACCTCGGCAGCGGGCGCACCGGACACCCCTTCGAGGAAGAATTGCTCCCGTCCGGTGATCGTCCCGTCGCGCACGACGAAGAGCTGGACGCACGCATCCGGATCCGAGACCGCGACGCCGACGACGTCGTAGTCGTCGCCCTTGTAGGCATGGACGTCCTGGCGCTCGAGCGTCCGGTCGATGGCCTGGAGACGATCGCGAAGAAGCGCGGCGCGCTCGAACTCGAGGCGCTCGGCGGCGCGCGCCATCTCCGCGCGTACTTCGCGGGCGATGACGTCCTGCCGACCCTCGAGGAACAGCACGACCTGATCGATCGTGCGCCGGTATTCCTCGACCGTGGTGTTGCCGATGCACGGCGCCGTGCACCGCTTGATGTAGTACAGCAGGCAGGGACGCCCCCCGGGAAGCGCGCTCGGTGGCTGCGTTCGCCCCTTTCCGGTCTCGTCGGCGACGATCGTCAGGGTGCAGGTACGGTGCGGAAACAGCTTTTGCAGGAGGTCGAGCGACTCGTCGACGGACTTCGCGTTCGCGTACGGGCCGAAGTATCGCGCCGTGCGATCGCCCAGCTTGCGTGTCCGCAGCACGCGCGGGAACGGCTCGCCGAGCGTCACCTTGACGAAGGGATAGGACTTGTCGTCCTTGAGTCGGATGTTGTAGCGGGGGCGGTGCTGTTTGATGAGGTTGGCTTCGAGGAGGTAGGCCTCCGCGATCGACGAGGTGATGACGTAGTCGATCCCCGTTGCGCGCTCGGTCATCCGGACGAAGCGGATATCGAGGCTCGCGCCGAAATACGCGCGGACGCGGTCCCGGAGGACGTCGGCCTTCCCTACATAGAGGACCTTCCCCTGGGCGTCCTTGAAGAGGTAGACGCCCGGCGCCTCCGGGAGCGCGCGCGCCTGCTCGTCCAGCGCATCGCTGCCCACGGTGATAGCTAAAGTCTAGGGGTGGGGCGGTTCGAGAAGGCGATGCGGCGCTTCGCGACGCTGGATGATCGCGATCTCGCCGCGCCATGGGCCTGGCGCGGCGGCGACCTTCAGGTGCGCGACGCGCTGTTCCGCTCGCTCGGCGACGAGCTCGATGCCCTCGTCCGCGCGCGCGAACGATGGGACGGTGACGCCGCGACCACGGACGCCGAGCGGATCCTGTTGCACGCCGATGCCGCACTCGGCGATCTTCGCGGCCTGCTCGTCGGTCTCGAGGACGGACTCCTTGATCGCGCGCCGGAGCCCGGGGAGTGGACGCTGCGTGAGACGCTCCGCCACATGCTCGACGTCGAACGCCGCTACCCCGTCAACACCAGCCACGCCATCCACCGCCGCGACGCCGAGCCGCTCACGGTGCCGGAGGACGATCCACGGCTGGCGCCGTCGGAACCGGCCGAGACGGCGGGCGGCCTCGATCGCGTGATCGAGCGCCTGGTCGCGGCCCGCGATCACTCCGACGCCCTTCTCGGACCGACTCCCGACGCGGCGCTCGAGCGACCGAGCCGCTGGTCCGACATCACCGTGACGGTGCGCTTCCGTCTACACCGCTTCGGCGAGCACCTCGTCGAGCACACCATCCAATGCGAAAAGACGCTGGAGGCACTGGCGGTGCGCCAGGGCGAGGCCCGCCGGATCGTGCGTCGCATCTGGGCCGCACGCGGGGAGCTCGAGGCGGTCGACGCCGATGCCGAAGTGATCAGGGCTCTCGACGACGCCCATGAGGAGCGCATCCAGGCCCTGTCAGGCGTCGCGCGTACTTGAAAGCGACGACGCGCCTGCCTACTGTTCCGTGCATCGGAGGGGAGGTTGCGGATGTTGAAAGAAAGGGAGATGGGAGCGGACGTCGCTCGACCGCGCCAGTCGGTGCAGTCGGTGGAGCGGACGCTGGATCTCCTCGAAGCGCTCGCCGCCGCGCAGGGCGAGGTCTCCATCACCAATCTCGCGCAGCGCACCGGCCTGCACGTCAGCACCGTGCATCGTCTGCTCGCGACACTCGTGCATCGCGGGTACGTGCGACAGAATCGCGAGAGCTCTCGCTACTACCTCGGCTCGAAGATGGCGCTCCTCGGTGAGGGCGCGCCCCGCTACACCGAATTGCGTCTGCAGGCACAGACCGCCCTGTCCGCATTGACCGACCTCATCGATGAAACCACGAACCTCGTCGTGCTCGAGGACACCGCGGCCGTGTACATCGATCAGGTCCAATGCAAGCAGGTCGTGCGGCTGTTCACCGCGATCGGCAACCGTGTGCCATTGCAATGCACCGCCGCCGGCAAAGTGCTGCTGTCATACGTACCAGCCGACGCGCGCGACCGAGTCATCGAGCGTCTCGATTTCCGCTCGTACACGCCGCGTTCGATCGCCTCGCGCTCGGCACTCGTCGCCGCACTGGATGGGGTGCGACGCAGCGGTTACGCCCTCGACGAGGAGGAATACCAGACGGGCGTGCGCTGCGTGGCCGTACCAGTCCTCGGGCTGGACGGTCAGCCCGTCGCCGCGATCTCCGTATCCGCACCCGCGCACCGGCTGCCTCGCGCCCGCGCCGTCGAGATCCTCCCCGCCATGCGGCGCGCGGCCGCCGCGGTGACGGCAAACATGGGAGCGCCGCGGCGGTAACGGCGACAGCGACCGTTCGCGCCGGCCTGCGTGGCCCGGCGCTCGCGCGCGCGCTGATCGCGCTGCTGGGACCGGACAAGGTCCTGATCAAGAGCGAGGACCTGCTGCTGTACGAATACGACGGCGGTGTCGACACCGCGGGACCGGACGCCGTCGTGATCCCCTCGAGCACGCAAGACGTGGCGAAGCTCGCGCGCTTCTGCCACGACAACAAGGTGCCGATCGTTCCGCGCGGGGCGGGCACGGGACTCTCCGGCGGGGCGGTGCCCGTCGAAGGCGGCGTGGTGCTGTCGTTCGCGCGCATGACCCGGATCCACGAGCTGGACGCGGCGAGCCTCCGCGCGGTGGTCGAGCCCGGCCTGGTGAACCTCCACCTGTCCACGGCGGCGAGCCCGTTCGGTCTGCATTTCGTCCCCGATCCCTCGAGCCAGAAGGCCTGCACCATCGGCGGGAACGTCGCCGAGAATTCGGGTGGTCCGCACACGCTGGCGTACGGCGTCACCACCAACCACGTGACCGGACTCGAGATCGTCCTTTCCGACGGCACCGCGACGCGGCTCGGCGGAAAGCGTCTGGAGACGCGCGGCTACGACCTCGTCGGCGCGTTCGTCGGCTCGGAGGGCACACTCGGAGTCGTGACCGAGGCCACGCTCGTGCTGACGCCGCGACCGGAAGCGGTGCTCACGGCGCTCGCGGCCTTCGCCACCACCGATCACGCGTCCGAAGCGGTGTCGGCGGTCATCGCAGCCGGGATCGTTCCGGCCGCGATCGAGATGATGGACCAGCTGGCGATCCAGGCCGTCGAGGCCGCGGTGCACGCGGGCTATCCCCTCGATGCCGGCGCGGTGCTGCTGGTCGACGTCGAAGGCGTGCGCGACGGAACAGACGATCTGCTCGAGCGCATCACGGCGATCTGCCGCGAGGCCGGAGCGACCGACGTGCGCGTGGCGCGATCGGCTAAGGAGCGCGAGCTGCTGTGGGCCGGACGAAAAGGGGCCTTCGGCGCGATGGGCCGTCTGGCGCCGGACTACTACGTGCAGGACGGCGTGATCCCGCGCACGAAGCTGCCGGAGGTGCTCTCGGCGATCGAAGAGATCGGTCGCCGTCACCAGCTCCGTGTGGCGAACGTGTTCCACGCCGGCGACGGCAACCTGCACCCGCTGATCCTGTTCGACTCGGCCGTCGAGGGACAGCTGGACCGGGTGAAGAAAGCCGGCAGCGAGATCCTGCGCGTCTGCATCGACGCGGGCGGCACGCTGACCGGCGAGCACGGCATCGGCATGGAGAAGAACTGCGACATGGAGTTGCAATTCACCGCAGACGACCTGGACGCGATGCAGCGTCTGCGGCGTGCCTTCGATCCGGACGGACTGGCCAATCCGGGGAAGGTTTTCCCCACCCCGAGTCGCTGCCTGGAGTTCAAAGCTGGATCGTTCCGAGGCGGCGCGTGACGCCGTTGCTGGCCGAGGCGCGCCGCGTCCGTCCTGGCGACGCCGCCGAGCTGGCGCGGGCGCTGCGCGAAGCGGATGAGGCGAGTCTGGCCGTGGTGCCGACCGGCGCCGGCACGCAGCAATACGTCGGCAACAGGCCGCGGCGTGTCGACCTCGTGCTCGAGACCACATCACTGTCCGGGATCGTCGAGCACACGCCGGCCGATCTGACGATCACGGTGCGGGCTGGAACGCCTTTCGCCGACCTGGAGGCACACCTGCATGCATCGGGTCAGCGGCTGCCGCTCGATCCGCCGCATCGCGAGCGCGCCACGGTCGGTGGCCTGATGGCGACCAATGCGAGCGGACCGCGCCGCGCGAAGTACGGGACCCTGCGCGATCTCGTCATCGGCACGCGCGTCGCCCTCGTCGACGGCTCGATCACGCGCGCGGGTGGCAAGGTGGTCAAGA
>VBHP01000143.1 GCA_005881435.1 Chloroflexota bacterium
TTCACCCCGGAGCGGCCACTCCCGCAGGCCCTCGTGACGAAGATCGTCAAGGGCCGCCTGGCCGAGATCGAAAAGGCGAAGCCCGCTTAGCTGCTCGCGATTTGCTGACGGCGCTCGGTTTCAGCCTACGAGGGCTGAACAGCGGACTCTGAGCCGGTGATCTTGTACGGCCAGTGCTTCGTCTTGTCGCCCTCCCAGTTTGCGCGAAGCGCGGGATCGCTCAGGTCCCAGTCCGGCCGGATGCGCTTGGTCACTTCACGCAGGTCGCGCCACAGCTCCGCGGTGGAGGGCCGACCCCAGAACCAATAACCGTTGTAGACGCTGTAGATACGGAGCCCGGGCTCGAGGACGAGCGTGTGGGGAACCATGGGATCGTGGTGCGGGTCGGTGTACTCCTTGATGTCGAGGTCCTGCTGCACGGTTCGCTGCGGATCGGTGAGGAAGAGCCACTGCGCACCGACCGACTGCCGCATCTCGTTGGCCTCGAGGACGCTGTCGGTCGAGATCGTCACGATCTTGGTGTATGCGACGGCGATCTGCGGATAGAACTCCGCGAGCAGCCGGTGCTGCTGCGCGTCCTTTGGGCAGAAGTGGCCGCGCGAGAGCACGAGGATCATCGGATCCCGGCCCTGCACGTCCCCCAGCCGGTACCGCTTGCGATCGTGGCCGGTGAGCTCGTAGTCCGGAAAGGTGGCACCGGGCACGAGCTTTTCTGTGGTCACGGTCGATACTGTGTCGGCCTGCCTGGCTCGCTCGCCGTTCGTCTCGGTCGTCATCGCGTTCAGCCTCCCGCATCGCGCATTAGATAAGAGCAGCGTACGCCGCGATCATCGTTCGCCTCCGCGCGCCGCTCGCGTCCGCGGGGGACGCAGGGACGCGAGAAGCGCACGGCGAGCCCGGCGAGCTCGCGCTCGCGTTCTGCGGCGATGTCCAGCAGGCCCGCGGCGTCGTGCCACGCGCCGCGGCGGAAGGCAAAGAGCGCGACGCCGAGGGCGATCGCGAGCGCTCCGCCGGCCAGCACCGGCAGCGGCGCCTGCAGGCTGAGGTAAACACCGATCGCGCCGGCGAGGCCGAGCAGGAGTCGTAGAAAGGGCACCTGGATCCGGTGCTCCCGATCAGCCGCGACGAACCGGAGCGCGGCGAGTGCCGTCGCGAGGTAGGCGATGCCAAGGAAGAACACAGCTGCGTCGATGAGCGAGCGGATGTCGCCGAGCAGCGTCCCGGCCACGGCGCAGACGCACTGAAACGCGAGTCCAACCCACGGCGTGCCGCCTCGCGACAGCCGAGCGAACGGTGTCGGCAGGAAACCGTCGCGGGCCATGGCGAAACTCAGTCTCGCGATGCCGAGGGTGAAGACGTCGTATACGCCGGCGATCGAGACCACCGCGCCGATGCTCATGAGGACGACACCGATCTCGCCAGGCCAACCGAGTCCGGACAGGATCGCCCCCATCGCCTCTGCGAGCGGGCGCGTCGATGAGGCGATCTGGTCAGAGGGCTGCGCCACGATCACAGCCCCGCTTACGAGCAGATACACCGCCGTGACGATGACCATGCCGGAGATGAGGCTCCGCGGCAGCGTCAGCGCCGGCTTTCGCACCTCGCTCGCCGGCAGCACCGCGAGCTCGAAGCCGGCGTACGCCCAGAAGATGAGCAGGACCGCCGGACCGAATCCGGCCCAGCCCTGCGGCGCGAACGGCGTCACGTGCGCGATGGCGAGATCGGGGCGCCGGAGGACGAAGAGCCCGGCCGCCGCGATCAGCAGACCGAGCGGAACGAGTTTGGCGATGGTGAGCGCGTCATTGATGCGCGCGCCCGCGCGGACGCCGGCGAGGTTGATCGCGGTGATGGCGAGAACGAAGGCGATCGCGAGTCCGCGCAGCACAGCGGCGTCCGCGCCCGGAATGAAGTATCCGAGATAGTTCGCGAACGCCAGCGGGAAGACCGGCAGCGCGATCCACTCGCCGAGGTACAGCGCCCACCCGGCGACGAAACCGGCCAGCGGTCCGAACGCTTTGCGGGCGTAGGCGTAGGTGCCGCCGACGTCCGGCGCGACGGTCGCGCACTGGACGAACGCGAGCGCGATGATCGCCGCGAACGCCCCCGCCGCGAGCCAGGCCACGATCTGCGCCGGACCGAGGAACGAGGAGCCCATGGCCGCAACGACGTAGACGTCGGCTCCGATGACGGCGCCGACGACGAGGAGCGTGCAATCGAACTGGCCGAGGTCGCGCTGTACGCCTGAGTTCGTGCGGCTCATCTTCCGACTGGACGGCGCGATACGCATGTTGCGAGCCAAGGCGAGCGCAGCGCCGAGCCACCGGCTCGGCGCTGCACTATCGGAACGCCGTTAGCTGCTCGCGACCTTCTGACGCCGTTCGACCTCCGCGTCCGAAGGCTGCTCGAGCTCGAACGACCCGTACTTGATCGCGCCGGCGCGCTCGTATCGCGCCATGACGACACCGGTGCTCGACGTCGTCACCGCCTCAAGCTTCAGACCGGCGGGCACGGTGCCGTCGGCGAAGAGACGCTTCCCGGTGCCGAGCACGAGCGGGAACGTCCACAGCGAGAGCTCATCGATCAGGTCGTTCCGCAGCAGCGTCTGTAGCAGATTGCCGCTGCCGTGGACCTGGATCTCCGGCCCTGATCCCTGCTTGAGGTCGGCGACGAATTTCGCGATG
>VBHP01000098.1 GCA_005881435.1 Chloroflexota bacterium
CGGGAGGAGCAGCTTCGTGAGATCGCGCACCGCGTCGCGGGACGCGTGCGCGCGACGCAGCAGGCGGTCACGCTCGAGCCGATGCTGGCGTATGAGCGGCGGATCGTGCACCTCGCGCTACAGGACGATCGCGACGTCCGCACCGAATCCGTCGGTATCGATCCAAACCGTCGCGTGGTGGTGCTGCCGAAGCGTGCCGGCCCCGCGCCGGCGCGGCCGCAGCGCTCGTTCAGTCCGACCGCGCCTCGACCGGGCTACCCGCGTCGGCCGGGCACCGGCGGCAGCCGGCCGCCGTTCCGCCGGACCTTCGGCCCGCGCCCCTGAGCGACCGAGAACGATCGCTGGCTAGACGGCGGGCGCGGGACTGATGGCCTCACGCGCCTCGACGCGGGCGACGACCTCTCGATGCAGCAGGACGCCCAGCGCCATGAACACAATCGCGATCGCGAGCACCACCGACGCGTTGGTCACGAACACCAGACCCGACGCGACAAAGGGAGCGATCGAACCGCGCACGCCGAGGGTGAAGGATTGCGCCGCCATGTAGTCCGCGGCCTTGCCACGCGGCGCCAACTGCAGGACGTTGGTGACGAAGGTGAGATCGCCGCCGGCGAAGTTGAAGCCGTTGATCGCCGCCGCGACGAGGAGCACCCAGATGGAGGGCGCGACGAGATAGAGCGCCGGGACAGCGAGGAGCAGCGTCGTGTTCGCCAGCGCGAGACGGATGCTCGAGCCGCGGTCGATGCGGCGGCCCCAGAACCAGTAGCCGGCCATGGTCGCCGCCGCACTGGTCGCGGTGTACAAGCCGACGAATGCGTTCGGCGCGTCGAAGCGATCGACCAGCAGCAGCGGAAACAAGGTCGCTGCGGTGAGATTCGCGAAGCCGAAGACTGTCGACGCGATCAGAAAGCGTCGGAACGTTGCGTCGCGCCAGGCCATCGGCAGCAGGCGCAGCGGCGACGCCGGACGCGGACGAGCCATCGGCTCGTCGTGGCGGATGGCGAGGAACAGGAGGCTACCGGCCATCGAGATCAGCCCCGCCGCGGCGAACACCCGCGGCGGGTCGTTCGTGACCTGCAGGACGGCACCGCCGACGAAGGACGCGACGAGCGTCGCGGCGTTCGCCGCGATACGGACACGGCCCATCGCCGTCGCGCGAACATCGTCGGGATAGATCCGCTGCATCAGCGCCGTGTACGCGGCGATGTTCGCCAGGGTGAAGATCCAGCAGCCGACGTACGGCAGGGCCAGCGCGAGCGGCGTCGTTGCGCCGAGAGCCCCTACCGCGAAGAGCAGGCGGCCCGCGGTCGGCGCCGCCGCGGCCGCGGGCACGAGCGGGAGCCTGGCCAGCAGATAGGCGCCAAGTGGCGAGAGCAAGTGCCCGAAGAAGGCCGCAGCGATGACCAGCGAGACCTCGATCTCGCTTCCGCCCATCCGTCGGATCACGATCGGCATGAACGGGACGACGAAACCGAACATCGCCGCACCGAGGATTCCGGCGGCGACGTCGACATGGAAGTTCCGGCGCACGCGTTCGGGCGCGAGGTTACCCGTGGACCGCTGTTGCAACTCGCGTAGCCTAACGACCGAGGTCAGGCGGACGGCGCGGGCGCGTCGGGCCGCCGACGCATCGCGATCAGGCGCCACCCGGCGAGCCCTCCGAGCAGCACGAGCAACATGCCGCCGCGCGGCAGGTCGGGATAGATGCTCTCGGCGAAGAGGGTCTGCTGCGATGACGGCGAAGTGAAGGACACATGCCACGACAGCCTGCCGTCGTCCGATTTGATCCCGTTCGTGTCGGTGACGATGCCGGGCATCCGCAGGTAGTGGTCGTAAGTGATGCCGGCGAGCATGAGCTGGGCGAGCTGTTGACTCTGCGCGTCGCTTGTCGGCGGCGACGCCGCGTTGTCGGGTGTGGATACGTCGACCTGCACGCGATAGCGCCGCACGAAGAACCAGTCGCTCGAGACGACCTGCACCTTGGCCGGATCGCCGTTGATGGCGGCCTGTAGCTCGGTCCCGCTCGCGTCCATCGCGATGGAGCGCGACATGCGGAAGCGGACCGTCGTGCCGTCCGAGTTGTCTCGGAGCTGCCAACCGGCATTCGGGCTCGCGCTCGCCTGCGCCGACTGGGTCATCGCCTGCCGCGCCGCGGCGCCGAGCAGGCCGTCGCCCTCGATGGCGAGCTCCTGCTGCAGCACGGCACCAGGGAGGATCGGGCGCGGGTCGATCTGCTCGTTGAGGGAGATCGCGAGACGGCCGAAGCACGCGGTCGTGACCGCCAGTAGGCCCGCGAGCGCCAGGATCCGGAGCAGCATCGGACTACGCTCGCGCCGGCGCGGCCGGCGAGTCGCCCCCCACGTGAGGGGTGCTCGCTAGCGGAGAGGGATGCCTTCTCGGCGGAAAGCCTCGATGAAGCGCTGTGAGATGCGTTGATAGCCGAGATCGTTCGGATGCAGTCCGTCCGCGGACACCACGAGCTCGCGGGCGATGACGTCGGCGGAGCCGGTGAACAAGTCGACGAGCACGACCCGCGAGGCTCGCTCCTGCACCGCGGCGGCGATCTGCATGTTGTACGCGTCAACGGCCGCGGCCAGGAGCGCCGAAACGATCCCGGAGGTGGCCGGCACGCCGCGAAGATCCGGCAGGTTGCCGACGAAGATGCGCGCTTTGGTCTGCAGCAGTCGGTCCAGCAACCGGCCGAGATCGGCCCGGTAGGTCGCGGGCGGAGTGGCGTGCGACAGATCGTTGAACGCGAGCCATACCGTCACGATGTCCGGATCGGCGGCCGCGGCCTGCGGCAGCTGCTCGCCGATCGCCTCCGCGACGGTCGATCCGGATACGCCGAGGTTCATGTACACGGTCCCCGCCGGCATTGCCGCGGCGACGAGCGCCGGCCAACTCTTCGCCGCCGGCTCTGACGCGCCGACACCGACAGCGTCGGAAGCGCCGATCGCGACGTAGCGGAGCGGTCTCGCCGCGGGCAGTGCCGTGCACGAGAGCGCGACCAGCAGCGCGACGAGGCCAATACGAGGCATGTATCGACGGTACAATTAGTGGCGCCGGAACTTGTCCGGCCACGGGGATGCGTGGTCTCGACAGGGCAGGCGAACGTGGCGTTGCGCGTCGAGGATGTCGCCTTACCTCGCAAATCATGGCGGCGGCAGACAACTGCCAAGACAAATTACGCACTCGCTGCTTAACCGCTAGCGAGCGCGGCCCGGGTTTCCGCCTCACAGACCTGGAGCCGCGCCAAGCGTGAGGCTGCGGTCCGGCGAGTGGCCGGTAGTCGGACCTAAGTCTTCGGCCTGGTGTCCCGCGAAGCCCGTCCGTGGGCGTCGCGGGCGCGAGAACGAATCGCGGACTACACGCGTAGGAACGCCGCGCTCAATGGCTCTGGACGGGGAGTTCGACTCTCCCCCATCTCCACAGTTCGCCTCGGTTGTGTAGACCTACCAGTCGATGGTGTCGGGATCGTCGACGGAGAGCATCGGTCGCGGCAACAGGCTGAGGTGCACGACTGCTACTCGACCGCGGTGCGGACGCGTCGCGTCGTCGGCCTCGCGGGTGTCGCGGTCCTCTGGAACGAGCTCTTCCGCCATGGCGCGACCGATCCTGCAGCCCTCGTGCCGAACCTGACGGCGACATCGGCGTGGCCGCTCGCGCTGGCGCTGCAGCGTTGCCCACGCTGCCGTCGTGGCGACCTCTTCGCCGGGATCATCGCCATGCACCGCACCTGTCCCGTGTGCCGCCTCGATCTGGAGCCAGAGGTCGGGTATTACACCGGCGCCATGGTCGTCAGTTACGTGCTGTCGATCCCGCTGCTGACTCTCGTCGCGGTAGTGGTCGGCCTGATCACGAGATGGGATCTCGGACCGGTGATCGTGAGCGCCAGCTTTCTGTACCTGGCGTTGGTGGTCCCCTTGTTCCGCTACGCCCGGTCGATCTGGCTGTATCTCGACTGGTGGTTGAATCCGGGCTCGTTCCGCACGAGCTAGCAGGCGTCTAGCGGTACTGGCGCTTTCTCGCCTCCTCGAGCTCTCGTGTCATCTCTCGCTTCTTGATTGCCTCGCGCTTGTCGTACTTCCGCTTGCCGCGCGCGAGCGCGAGCTCGACCTTCGCCTTTCCGCCTTTCAGGTACATCCGCAACGGAACCAGCGTCGACCCTCGCTGCGCGGCCTTCGTGCCCAACGCGATTAGCTGGGCGCGGTGCAGCAGCAGCTTTCTCTTGCGCAGGGGTTCATGTTGCGTGGTGCTGCCGGCATGACTCCACGGCGAGATGTGCACGCCCAGAAGCCAGGCTTCGCCGCGTTCAATGCGCGCGTACCCCTCGCGGAGATTGACCTTGCCGGCGCGGATGGACTTGATCTCGCTACCGGTCAGGGCGATGCCCGCCTCGACCCGATCGTCGATGCTGTAGTCGTAGAAGGCCCGTCGGTTGTCGGCGACCGTCCGCTCGTCTTCGGCCACAGCAGCAAAGTGTCGCGCAACGCGGCGGGCGGTAGGGAATGCAAAGGGCGGCGGTCCAAAGACCGCCGCCCCTCTAGGGTCATCGCGAAGGTCGCTTAAGTTGCGACCACCTCAGTCGAATGCATGGAGACACCGAGAGTGGCCGCGCGAGACTTCGAATGACCCGGGCGTATAGCCACTCCACATCACCTCCTTTCTCTCGCCGTCGATGCTGTCACGGGGAGGGCGCGCGCGTCAATCGCTCCGCCGCTCTACCGCGCCTGCGCCAAGGTGTCGAGCGCCTTCTGCAACACCAGATCCGGGGGTGCCGGATCTGGGTCGGTCACGGCGACGTCGGGATCGATCCCCTGGTGGTGGACCCACACACCCTTCGGCGTGAGCCATCGCGCCACCGTAATGCGCGCGCCACCACCGTCGTCAAGCGACTGTTGCAGCTGCTCGGTCCCCTTGCCGTACGTCTTCTCCCCGACGAGTTTGGCGCGGCCGTTGTCGTGAAGTGCGGCCGACATGATCTCCGCTGCCGAGGCCGTGCCCTTGTCGACCAGAACCACGAGCGGTATCGCTAGGGCCCGGCCTCCCGCCGTCGCGGTGTAGTCGCGTTTGCCATCGGCGCGTTGCTCGGTGAAGACGACGGTGCCCTCGGTCAGGAACTGGCTTGCGATCGCGACCGCCTCGTTGACGAAGCCGCCGCTGTCGCCGCGCAAGTCCAACACCAGAGCGTGGGCGCCACCGCCGAGCGTTGCGGATAGCGCGCCGTCGAACTCCGTCGACACGCCCCGCGAGAACTGCGACAGCTTGATGTAGCCGATGGCGTTGTCGAGCGTTCGCGTCTCGACCTTCGGCTGCGCGATCGTGTCGCGCACGATCGGTATCTCGAGATCGATCGTCGCGCCCGCCAGTGCCTTCAGCGCGTCACCGACGGGCGCCGCCGCGGACTTCGCTCGCGCGGCGTCATTCGCCTGTAACGCGGCCTCGAGCTGCGGGAGCGAATCCAGCAGCCGTTGTCGCGAGCTCGCGTCCAGCGAGCTTGGGTCGGCCGGGCGGCGGATCGTCAGCGTGACGGTCGTGCCCTTCGGGCCGCGGACCTTCGAGATCGCGTCGAGCAGCGTGAACTTGCCCGCGTCCTCGCCGTCGATCTTGAGGATCTGGTCGCCGGCGCGAACGTCGGCCTTCTCGGCCGGTGAATTCGGCAGCGGCGAGATGATCAGCAGCTGCCCGTCACGCAGATCGACTTCGGCGCCGATGCCTTCGAACGAACCCTGCAGCTGGCTGGAGAAGATCTGGTAATCCTGTGGCGCGAGATAGCCGGTGTTGTCGTCGCCGGTGGCGGCCAGCAGGCCTCTGGTGGCGCCGCGGACGAGCGCCTGACGATCCAGAGGTTGTTGGTAGTACTCCTGACGGAGGTAGTTCCAAGCCTCCCAGAACGCTGTCAGGTCGAGGGACGCGTCCGCGTTTGCCGACCGGAAGGGGCCCAGCAGCCCGGGGTTGTCGCGTCCGACGAGGAAGCCGCCGGTGGCTGATGCGACGACGATCACGGCTAGCAGCACGATGCCGAAGGCAATTCGAAGTGGGTGTCTCACCTACTAGCGATGGTATGGCGCGGCGACGCTGGGCCCGGCCCTACGGCAGCAGCTGCAGCGGGTCGATCGGCCTCTGGTTGTAGATGGTCATGAAATGGACGTGAGGTCCGGTGGTCCATCCGGTCAGCCCGACGTAGGCGATGATCTGGCCGGCCGCGACGCGTTGGCCCGGTCTGACGAGCGGCGGATGCGTCGCGACGTCGACGTGCGCGTAGACCGTCGAGAAGTTGGACGCGTGCGCGATCATGACGATGTTCGCGGTGTCGCCGTACGACATGTACGGCTGGCCCGCCACCTGGACGACGCCGGCCTGCGTGGCGCGGATCGGCGTGTACATCGGGGCGGCGATGTCGAGTCCATTGTGGAATCCACCGAGCCGCGCGCCGAAGTACGAGGAGATCGTGCCGTCGACGGGCCAGTTCGCCAGGCGCGGCGCCGACGCGGGAGCGGCCGCGGGCTCCGGAAGTGGAGCCGGCACCACCGTGTCCCTCGAGAGCTGTGCGCCAGCAGTTTGTAAGGCCGTCGCAGCAGCGGGTCGCGCATCGCCGCCGAAAGCGAGCAGCGCCACGACGATGAGGGCGATGCGGAGCTGTGCCGTCTTCGTTTCCCTGCGCCGATGCTACGGGAGATAGGGCAGCGGATTCACCGGCGTCTTGTTGAGGATCGTCATGAAGTGCAGGTGCGGGCCGGTCGTGAGACCGGTCATGCCGATGTAGGCGATGACCTGCCCGGCCGCGACGGTCTGCCCGGCTTGAACGATCGGCGGCCGAGCGCGGTTGTCGAGGTGCACGTACTCGGTCTGGAAGTTCGAGTAGTGGCCGATGATCACGATCATCGCGCCGTAGCTTTCGTAGCCGACGTACTGCACGACGCCCGGGGCCGCCGCGCGTACCGGCGTGTACATCGCTGCGGCGATGTCGAGACCGGTGTGGAAGTCACAGTAGTTACGCCGCAGGTAGATGAAGCAGCGGTTACCGAAGTACGACGTGATCGTTCCGCTGACCGGCCACTGCACGAGTTTCCCGCCGGGGAACGGCTTGTTGAGCCCGAAGCGGCCCGCGACCTGGGCGGCGAGCTGAGCGTAGAGCTGCTCTGCAGCGGCGCGCTGGCGCTGCAGCTCCGCGACGCGAGCCTGCTCGCCCTGCGCGGCCTGTGCGGCGTTGCTGGCGGCATCGGCGAACTGGTTCTTCGCCGATTGCGTCGCGTTGCGCGCCGCGGCCGTCTCGGCGATGAGCTTGTCCAAATACGCGCGCTTCGCGCTGAGGGCGTCACGCTGCTGCGTCATGGCGGTCTTGAGGCCCTCGACCTCGGCCTGCTTGAGCTGCGCGGTCACGCGCTTGTCCTCGTTGTCGGCCTTGAGATGCTTGATGTCCGTAGCGAGCTGCTGATCCTGCCGCGCGATGACCATGAGCAGCTGAACCCGCTGGGCGAAGTCTGCGAGGTTCGCCGACGAGAGCAGCATCTCGATCGGGGTGACGCGGTATTGGCGATACACCTGGCGGAGGTGATCGCCGTAGATCGCTTCGCGCTGCGCGAGCATCTTCGTGCCCTCGTCAATGGCGGCGTCGAGCGAATCGACGTAGGCGATGGTGTCGTTCAGCTGGAGCGTGAGCAGCGACATCTGCTCTTCGGCGATGGCGATGTCGTCGGCGACGTCCTCCGCCTCCGACTGCGCGTTCTGCTGCTGGTTCGAGAGCGACGCGATGCGCGCGTTAGCGGCGCTGACGGCTCGCTGATATTGCGACTGGGCCTGCTGGTAGCGGGCGGCGTTCTGGCGCGAGACCTGGATGGCGCGCTCGAGGTCGCTGATCTTCTTCAGGACAGTGCTGATGTCGTCGTCGGCACGTGCCGGCGAGGTCACGCCGGCTGTGAACATCGCGCAGAGGAAGACGACGATCAGACCCAGGATCAAGAGTCTCCTGGGTCGGTTCCCACCCCACCGACCAAGCGATCGAGGAGCTCCCTGCACAGCGCTCGAAGGATCGCCCAGCCGTCCGCCAACCGTCAAGACAGTCCCTCCATTAATGGCCTGTCCAGTAGACGCGAACGTGCTCCTGAGCGTTACGGGAAGGAGAGGTTTAGCGCTCGTCTGGCCGCTTAGCGGAGGTAAGAGCGGACGGAAATGACCGCGCCAATCGCGCCGATGACGAGGGCGAAGCCGAGCACCGAGCCGGCCAGAGCGAGGGCAAAAAGTGGTCCGAAATCGATCGGCACGATGGTCAAGAAACCCGAGATCGCACCCATCACGGGAGGCGCCGACGCGGCCAGCACCAGGAGCGCGATCGAGGCGCCGAAGATGCCTACGAGTACGCCTTCGATGATGAAGGGCCAGCGCACGAACGAGTCCGTGGCGCCGACGAGCTGCATGATCTCGATCTCGTCACGTCGCGCGTGGACCGCGATGCGGATGGTGTTCACGATGACGAACAGCGTCACGAAGAGCATCAGCCCCAGCACCGAGATCCCGCCGATGGACAGTACGCGCGTGATGGTCAGGACTTTGTCCACGACCGAAGGGTTGTCGACGACGTCCGTGACGACGCCTTTGCCGACCTCGTCGCGCATCATCGAGGCGAGCTGCTTGGTTTGCTGTGCGTCGCGCATCTTCACCTCGAGGCTCGCGGGAAGCGGGTTCGTCGCCACGTCGGCGAGGCTCACCTGCCCCGTCTTGTCGGCGACTTCCTTCAGTCGCGTCAGCGCTTCGTCCTTGGACACGTACAGGACGTGGTCGACGGAGGGATCTGATTCGATCCGGGTCTTCAGCGCAAGGATGTCCGACGGCTTCGCGTTGTCATCGAGCTCGAGGTAGAGCTCGACCTTGGATTGGAGGAAGTTCAGGGAGACGTCGAGCCCGCGCTGCGCGATGACGAAGAAGCTCGACAGCAGCAGCATGCCCGCGACCGTGGCGGTCGAGGCGATGCTCATGACTGGGTTTCGCCAGAAGCCCTGCCACGCCTGCGCCCCGATGTAACGGATGTAGCGCAGCATCAGCGGTCGGTCTCGATGCTCATGCGTGCTGGTACCCACCCTGAGCTTGGTCTCGAACGATGGATCCATGTTCGAGCGCCACGACGCGCTTGCGCATCGCGTTCACGATCTCCTGATTGTGGGTGGCCATGACGAGCGTCGTGCCGAGCTCGTTGATGCGCGACAGCAGCTGGATGATCTCCCAGCTCGTGACCGGATCGAGGTTGCCGGTGGGCTCGTCGGCCACCACGATCGGCGGCTTGCCCACAAGCGCACGGGCGATGGCGGTCCGCTGCTGCTCGCCGCCGGAGAGCTGATCGGGATAGTGATCGCGACGCTTCGACAGCCCGACGAGCTCCAGGGCGACGTCGGTCCGCTCGCGGACCTCGTCGTCCGGATGTCCGGTGACTTGCAACGCGAATGCGACGTTCTCGTAGACCGTCTTCGCCGGCAGCAGCTTGAAATCCTGGAAGACGACGCCGAGCTTTCGCCGCAGGTGGGGCACATGGGACCGCGTTAGGCGCCCGACGTCCTCACCGTCGACCTCGATGCGCCCGGCGGTGGGCGCCTCGGCGCGGGTGAGGAGGCGGATGATCGTCGACTTCCCCGCGCCCGAAGCACCGACCAGGAAGACGAAATCCCCGTCCGGGATCGCGAGCGAGACGTCCTGCAAGGCCCGGGTGCCGTTGGGGTACTGCTTGCTGACGTCTTCGAGGACGATCACATTCCGTCTATCGCTCCCACGGCTGGCCTTGTTTCGCGCTGTGAGCGTGCTCACCGAGCGAGCGTGTCCTAGGCGTCCAGGCCGAGCTGGGCCTGAGCCGGACGCGTCGGAGCGAACACTTCGATCGTCGCGATCTTGGCCTCACCCGTCGCCATGATCTTCACGCCCATGGTCGCGCGGCCGAGGATCTTGATCTGTTCCATGGGCACGCGGATGACGATGCCGTTGCGCGAGATCACGATCACCTCTTCCATCGCCTGATCGACCGTTTGCACGCTCGTGACGTTCCCGGTCTTCGGCGTGAGCGCGGCCAGGATCACACCCGAGCCGCCCCGGCCCTGCGCCGGGAAGTCCTCGATCGCGGATCGTTTGCCAAAGCCGTTCTCGGTCACCGACAGGACCTGCATCCCCTTGCGGGCAATGCCCATGCCCACGACTTCGTCGCCCTTTCCGAGGCGGATCCCGGTCACACCCTGGGTGTCGCGACCCATCGGCCGAGCATCCGACTCCTTGAACACGATCGCCTTGCCCTTGCGGGTGGCGAGCACGACGAGATCCCCCCGGCGAGCGTCTTGGGCCCAGGCGAGCTCGTCGCCCTTGCGCAGCGCGATGGCGATGAGCCCGGCGCGCCGCACGTTCTCGTACTCCTTGAGGGCGGTCTTCTTGATGAAGCCCTTCCGTGTCGCCATGACCAGGTAATCGGCGCTGACGGTGTCGCGTAGAGCCACGATGGCCTCGACGCGTTCGCCGGCGGCCATGGCCTCGAGGATGTTCTGCAACGGCGTACCCTTCCCCGTTCGGCTCGCGTCGGGCAGCTCGTAGACCTTTGTCGCGAACACACGGCCGCGCTCGGTGAAGAAGTAGATGCGGTCGTGCGTGCGGCAGACGACGAGGTGCTGCACCTCGTCCTCCTCGCGCACCTGCATGCCGGTGACGCCCCGACCCCCGCGATGCTGCTGCTTGAACGTCGACAGCGGTACGCGCTTGATGTAGTTGCGACCGGAGATCGTGACGACGACATCCTCGTCCGCGACGAGGTCCTCGGCGGACAGCTCGCGACTGGCATCATCGAGGATCTTCGTGCGCCGGTCGTCGCCGAATTTCTCGACCAGCTGGTCGAGCTCGGTGGTGATGATGTGCTGGACCTTACGGGCCGAGGCCAGGATGGACTCGAGCTCGCTGATGAGCTTGATCGTGGCGGTGTATTCCTCTTCGAGCTTGGCGCGCTCGAGCTGCGATAGCCGCCGCAGCTGCATGTCCAGGATGGCTTTGGCCTGTGCCTCCGAGAGCTTGAAGCTCTCGCGCAGCTTCTCGACCAGCACGGGCTCATTGCCGCGGTGCGCGCGAATCATCTTGATGATCGCGTCCAGGTTTTCGTGCGCGATCTTCAGGCCTTCGAGGATGTGCGCGCGTTCCTTGGCGCGGTCGAGATCGAACTGCGTCCGGCGGCGGATCACCGTCTTGCGGTGCGCGATGAAGTACTCGAGCACGTCCTTGAGTCCGAGCGTGCGCGGCTGTTGGTCGACCAGGGCGAGCATGTTCACGTTGAAGGCCGACTGCATCGCTGTGTGCTTGAAGAGTTGGTTCAGCACCTTCCGGGAGTCGACGTCGCGCTTGACCTCGATGACGATGCGCATGCCCTCGCGGTCCGACTCGTCGCGGATGTCGGAGATGCCGTCGATCCTCTTCGAGGTGACGAGCTCGGCGATCTTCTCGATCAGCGCGGCCTTGTTCACGGCGTACGGGATCTCGGTGACGATGATGCTCTCCCGGTTCCCCTTGAGCAGCTCCTTGCTCGCGAGCGCGCGCATCAGGATCCGGCCGCGGCCATTGGCGTAGGCGCGGCGAATGGCGTCAACGCGCTCGAGCGCGCCGGTCTCGACGTTCTTTTGGTCTTCGTAGCGGTAGATCACGCCGCCGCCGGGGAAATCTGGCCCCTTGACGATGTCGCAGAGGTCGTCCGAGGTCGTTTCCGGATCGGCGATCAATTTCTTGATCGCGTCGGCGATCTCGCGCAGGTTGTGCGGCGGGATGTTCGTGGCCATGCCGACGGCGATGCCGGCGGAGCCGTTGAGGATGAGGTTCGGGACCTTCGTCGGCAGAACCGTCGGCTGGTGCTGGCTGCCGTCGTAGTTCGGTACGAAGTCGACGGTGTCCTTCTCGATATCGGCGAGCATCTCTTGCGCGATCGGCGAAAGTTTTGCCTCGGTGTAGCGTTGCGCCGCTGGGGGATCATCGTCGATCGAGCCGAAGTTTCCTTGCCCTCTGATCAGCGGATAGCGCATGGAGAACGGCTGCGCGAGCCGCACGAGCGCGTCGTAGATCGGCGCATCGCCGTGTGGATGGAACTTGCCCATCACGTCGCCCACGATGCGAGCTGACTTGACGGTGGCGCGGTTCGGCGCGAGTCCCATCTCGTGCATCGTCCACAGGATGCGGCGCTGCACCGGTTTCAGACCGTCGCGAACCTCCGGCAGCGCGCGCTCGACGATGACGCTCATGGCGTAGTCGAGGTACGCGCGACGCATCTCGCGTTCGATGTCGGCCTGGACGATGCGTTCCTGCGCCGGCTCGTTGATCATTCGGTTCCCTTCTCCATCGCGACGGCCAGGCGCTCGAGGGCGGGCGCTGGGTCGCCGTATTTCTCGATCATCGCTACGCGCTGTGCCTCGGGCATGCGCACATAGGTGCCGTCCGCGCTGGCGAGCAGCTCGTCATCGGCCGCGCGCCGGACCTCGCCGCGCAGATCCAACGCGCGTCCGCGATCACGCGTCAGCACGCCCGTCGCAACGACAGCTTCTCCGACATGCAGCGGCTGGCGGAACGTCAGTGTGAAGCGCGTGGTCACGGCCCAGATGCCCTGTTGGAAGATGGCCCAGCCCATGACCTCGTCCAGCAACGCCGTGACGATGCCGCCGTGCACGATGCCGTCGTAGCCCTGGTGCGCCCGCTCGGCGACGAACTGCGCCTCAGCGCGGTTTCGCGCGAAGACGAGCTCGAGATGCAGGCCGATCGGGTTCGACCGCCCGCAGGCGAAGCACCAGTGCTCGAAGTTGAGTCCGAGTTCGTTCGCCCGCACCGAAGCCACTAGACGTCGAGCTCCGCCTTCTTGGCGTTTGCCGCGATCCAACGTTTGCGACCCTCGACCTCTGTGCCCATCAGCTCGTCGAAGGCTTGATCGGCGAGCTCGGCGTCGTTCAGATTCACCTTCAGCAGCGTGCGCGTGGCCGGATTCAAGGTCGTGTCCCACAGCTGCTCGGCATTCATCTCGCCCAGTCCCTTGTACCGCTGGATCACCGGCTCGCGCGAAGCGCGCTCCTGCTCGCCGTCCGTGGCCGCCGACGTCGGTTCCTTCTCCTTCGTCTTGGTGTCCTTCGCCTCCTTGCGCTTCTTCAGCGCGTCCTTCATGTCCTTGATGAGCTCGTCGCGCTCCTTGTCCGAGTACGCCCAGCGCACGTCCTTGTTCAGCTGGATGCGGTACAGCGGAGGCAGGCCGATGTACACCCGTCCCTGCTCGATCAGCGGACGGAAGTGTCGATACAGCAGCGTCAGCAGCAGGGTTCGGATGTGCGATCCGTCAACGTCGGCGTCGGCGAGAAGGATCGTCTTGCCGTAGCGGAGCTTCTTGATGTCGAAGTAGTCGCCGATCCCCGTCCCAAGCGCGACGATGAGCGCCTTGATCTCTTCGTTGCCGAGCATCTTGTCAGCGCGCGCCTTCTCGACGTTCAGGATCTTGCCGCGGAGGGGCAGGATCGCCTGATGGCGACGATCGCGGCCATCTTTGGCGCTGCCGCCGGCAGATGGACCCTCGACGATGAAGAGTTCCGCGCGCTCGGGGTCGCGCTCTTGGCAGTCGGCGAGCTTGCCCGGCAGCGAGAAACCGTCGAGCGCTCCCTTTCGCAGGACCAGGTCGCGCGCCTTCCGCGCGGCCTCGCGTGCCCGGAACGCGGTCAGGCACTTCTCGACGATGCGCCGTCCATCCGGTGGGTTCTCCTCGAGGAAGACCCCGAGTGCGTCGGACAGCGCGGTCTGCACCTGGTTCGTGACCTCGGCGTTGCCGAGGCGCGTCTTGGTCTGTCCCTCGAACTGCGGCTCGCGCAGCTTCACCGAGATGACCGCGGTCAGTCCCTCACGCACGTCCTCGGCGGTGAGGTTCGGGTCGGCCTCCTTGAGCAGGCCGGCCTTGCGGGCATACGAGTTCAGCGTGCGGGTGAGGGCGGTACGAAACCCGGTGAGGTGCGAGCCGCCATCGATGGTGTTGATGTTGTTGGCGAAGGTGTAGACGTGCTCGGCGAAGCCTTCGTTGTACTGGAGCGCGACCTCGATGGTGGTCCCGTTCTCGAAGGTGCGCTCCACGTAGACCGGCTTTGGATGCAGCACCGGATGCTGGCGGTTTAGGTGCCGGACGAACGAGATGATGCCGCCGTCGAAATAGAAGGAGGCCTCGCGGTCCGTCCGCTCATCGCGGAACTCGATCCATAGCGCTCTGTTCAGATAGGCCGCTTCACGCAGCCGCTGCGACACCGTGTCAAAGTCGAAGTCGATCACCGGGAAGATCTGCGGATCTGGCCGGAACGTGGTGATCGTGCCGTGCGGTGTTCGCGGCGGATCGGTCCAGGGGAGCCGAGGCGGCACGTGCTTCGGTTTTGCGACCTGCTTCACCGGCGTGACCGGATCGCCGCGACGGTAGGTCTGCTCCCAGACCTTCCCGTCGCGGTGCACTTCGACACGAAGCTCTTCGGACAGCGCGTTCACGACGGACACACCGACACCGTGCAATCCGCCTGAGACCTTGTACCCGTTGCCACCGAACTTCCCACCGGCGTGGAGGATGGTGTGCACGACCTCGAGCGCGGACTTGCCGGTCTGCTGCTGCTTGTCGGTCGGAATACCGCGGCCGTTGTCGGCGACCGTGACGGACAGGTCGGGATGGATCGCCAGGTCGATGCGATTGCAGGCACCCGCCATCGCTTCGTCGATGGAGTTGTCCAGGACCTCCCAGACAATCTGGTGCAGCCCGCGTGCGTCCGTCGAGCCGATGTACATGCCCGGACGGCGGCGTACGGCTTGCAGCCCTTCCAGGACTTGGATGTCCTTGGCGGTGTAGCCGGACGTCGCAACGGTCTTTGTGGCCACGTGTCCTCCTATGCCTTCCCTTGCGTGAGCAGCTCGTGTAGACGCTCGAACTCTTCGACTGAATAGAAGTCGATCGTGATCCGCCCGCCGCGGCGGCCGCGGCGGATCTGCACCTTGGTCCCGAGTGCCGCGCGCAGCTCACCTTCGGCGCGCGCTGTATCGGGGTCGTGCTGACGCCTGCGGCGCGGACCGCTGGCCAGCCGCCGCGCCAGCGCTTCGGTCTGGCGCACGTTGAGTCGGCTTGTTATTACTTGACGTAGAACTAGTTTTGCTTGCTCGCCGTCTAGAGCGAGCAGCGCGCGCAGATGGCCTTCGCTGATGAGTCCGTCGACCACGGCGTCCTGCAGCTCCTGCGGCGCCGAGAGCAGCCGCAGCGTGTTCGAGATCGTCGACTGCTTTCTGCCGACCCGGGTAGCGATGTCGTCCTGCGTCAGGCTGTGGTCCTCGATGAGGGCGCGGTAGGCGTGCGCCTCCTCGATGGCGTTGAGGTCTGAGCGCTGGAGGTTCTCGATGAGCGCGAGCTCCAGCGGACTGTGCCGATCGTTGTCGCGGAAGACTGCCGGCACGCGCTCGAGACCGGCAAGCCGGGCCGCTTGGACGCGGCGCTCGCCGGCGATCAGCCGAAATCGGGCGCCAATTCTGGTGACCACGATCGGCTGGAGTACACCGTGCTCTCGGATCGACGCGGCGAGAGCGTCGAGCTCGTTTCGATCGAAGACGCGACGAGGCTGCGCCGGATTGCGATCGATGCTGTCGAGGGCGATCTCGGTCGCGGCTACTTCCGGTTCGGGCAGAGCAGTCGGCGAGGGACGGCCACCGATCAACGCGTCGAGTCCGCGTCCGAGGCCGGTCTTAGCCATGCGCGGCCACCGGCGCGGGCAGCTCGATGGGGAGTTCGGCGCGAAGTCGCGCGGTCATCTCGCTCGCCAACGCGGCGTATGCCTGGGCCCCTCGGGACGCTGGGTCGTACTCGTCCACCGGCCGACCGTACGAGGGCGCCTCTGCTAGCCGAACCGAACGAGGGATCCGCGTATCAAAGACCTCGCGGGGGAAGTGGCGACGTACGTCGTCGACGACTTGAACCGACAGCCGATTGCGGCGATCTTCCATCGTCATCACCACACCAAAGACGCGCAGCTCCCCGTTGAGACGATCCCGCACCAGATCGACTGCAGCCAGGAGTTGGGCTAGCCCCTCGAGCGCGAAGTACTCGCATTGGAGCGGGATGAGCACCTGCCGGCAGGCGGTCAGGGCGTTGACGGTGAGCAGGCCGAGTGATGGCGGACAGTCCACGAGAATGACGTCGTACGTACCTTCCAATGGTCGCAGGGCATCCCTCAAGCGCGACTCGCGCGCGAGCTCCGAGACGAGCTCTACCTCGACGCCGGCCATAGCCGTTGACGACCTGGCAAGGTCCAGATTTGGAAAGCCCGTGGCCACGATCGCCTCTTGGATGGGAGTTCCGTCGAGCAGAACCTGGTACATGGATTCCGCTGCGTCCTTCCTCTGTCCGAGCCCACTGGTGGCGTTCGCCTGTGGATCCAGGTCGACGACGAGCACCCGCTGATCGCGCTTTCCGAGAGTGGATCCAAGATTGATGGTGGTCGTCGTCTTTCCGACACCGCCCTTCTGGTTCGCGACGGCGATATAGGCGGTCACGGAGAGGTACATTTCACGGGAAATATGGAGTCCGAATCACGTGGGAATGGGCTCTCCGGCAAGCGTGTCCCAACACGTGACATTCTAGCTCAAACCGCATCCGGATGCCACCTTGTCTTGCGTCCCAGGATGAGAATCGTTCGGACTCATTTAGTGCAGCATGGCGACAATCCTAGTAATACCAATCGAGGCTGTCGCGGATAATCCCGCCAGCCACGGATGACGCCACGCTGGTCCACGACTACGAAACGCGCGGTCGCCCTGGTCGGCGCTGGGACGATCGGGGTGTTCTTGCTACACGTCTTCGACGTTCTCGCTCCATTCATCTGGGCTGCCGTCTTCGCCTACGTCTTCGGGCCAGTCGTTGGATTCTTCCAGCGCCGGAGCGGTGCACCGCGCGGCGTCGTGGTCGCGACCCTGTTCGTCGCCCTTGGACTGGTCGTGTACGTGCTTGGGCGCTTGCTCGCGCCCGTCCTTCTCGAGGAGCTGACCGAGTTGCGCGGCAGCTTCCCGCGTCTCATCGCCAACGTGCAGCTGCAGCTGGTCGGCGCGCTCGCTGGCTCCGGCTACGAAGGCGTCGTCGCCAGCCTGTTCGACCAGATCGACACCCTGGCCCAATTCGTCGGCGCGAACGCGCTCCGGGTCGCCCTGAACGTCCTCGAATCGATCCTGCGCGTACTCGTCTTCGTCATCGCGCTCTTCTATCTGCTGCGCGATGGGCCACGGTTCACATCACGGCTCGACGAGCTCGTTCCCGGTGGGCAGCGCGACGAGCTGGTGCGCCTTGGCGCTCGTATCAATCTGGTTCTGGGTCAATACGTACGCGGCCAGGTCGTGTTGATCGCGATCATGACCACCGCGACGACGATCGGGCTGTCCGTGCTGCAGGTGCCCTTCAGCTATCTCCTCGGCTTGTTGACCGGGGTGCTGGAGACGATCCCGATTGTCGGTCCGATCACCGCGGGCGCGATCGCGGTGTTGGTCTCACTCGGCCACCCGGCACCCTTCGGATGGACCCAGACCACCTACGCGGCCGTGGTCGCGGTCATGTACACGGTCTTTCGTCACGTCGAGGATTACGTCGTCATCCCGCAGGTGATCGGGCGGATCGTCGAGCTCCATCCGCTGCTGGTCATCTTCGCGTTGCTCAGCGGCGGCGCCGTCGCCGGGCTGCTGGGGATCGTGCTGGCGGTACCGGTCGCCGCGTCTCTTCGCCTGATCGCGCTCTACATCCTGGCCAAGCTGCGCGACGAGGATCCGTACCGGGCCATCACGGAGCCCGTTGCCGTCAGCGAAGAGCCGGAGTCAGTCAGACGCCCGGCCTGATCCGTAGAGGAGGCGAGGGCACGAAGTGCGGACCGCGGCAGCTGTAGCCATCCCGCTGCTCTGTGCTGTCCTCCAGGTCAGCATCCTTCGGTACCTGAGCATCGGCGACGCCGCGCCAGACCTGCTGGCGCTTGTCGTGGTGTCGTGGAGCTTGATCAGCGGCGCGGCGCAGGGGGTCTGGTGGGCCTTCGCCGGCGGCATCGCTGCGGATCTATTGGGTTCCGCCGCCTTCGGCGCGACCACGGTCTCGCTCCTTCCGGTCGCGCTCGGATTTGGACTACGTGACCGGACGGCGGGCGATCCGACGCTGGTGACCGGCGCGATCTTCGTCGGGGCCGGCGCCCTCGCCCATCATCTCGCGCAGGCACTGGTACTTGTGCTCGTCGGCGCGGCGCTGCCGCCCCTTGGGATCCTCCTCGCGGGGGCCGTGGGAAGCGCGATCTACACCGGTACGCTGGCCCTCGCCGCGTACCCCCTCCTGCGCATGCTTCACCGTCGCACGGCGCGCGAACCTGCGTTCGACTGGTAGGCGACCTACAGGCGGCCGAGTCGTCCGCGCCGTGGGTATCGCGCAGCTACAGAGGAGTGCCGAGATGCGGGCTGGGGCGGTCGAGGGCAACGGTCTCTCGGCGCGGCGATTCGGGGCGGTCGCATTCGCGATCGTGGCCAGTCTCGTCGTGTTGTCCGCGCGCCTGTACGACCTCCAGGTGCTGCAGAGCGACCATTACCGCGGCCTCGCGGACCAAAACCGAATGTTGCGCCTGCCGCTCACCGCCGAGCGCGGATTGATCTACGATCGCAATGGGGTCGCGCTGGCGCGAAACATCCCGGGCTTCCTCATCAGCGTCCTTCCCGCCGACCTCCCAGCAGCAAGCCAGCCTGATGTGGTGCAGAAGCTGGCGACGCTCCTGAGCGTGCCCGCCGAAGACATCGCCACGCTCATCCGCGCCGGTCGCGCGCGCTCGCCGTATGAGCCGGTGGCCGTGACCCGCCGTCCGGTCGGTCGCGACGTGGCGCTGCTGGTGGAGGAGCGGTTAGCCGACCTGCCTGGCGTCCGTGTCGACACCACCACGATCCGGCAATATTCATCCGGCTCGCTGTACGCGCCGGTCCTCGGCTACGTCGGCCCGCTGTCGGAGGATGAATACGTCGAGCTCCGTTCCTCGGGATACCTGCCCGACGATCTCATCGGCCGCACCGGCGTCGAAAGCGTCTATGAGAAATACTTGCGAGGCACGTACGGCGTGCGTGAGGTCGAGCGGGACGCCGCGCAGCGCGAGATCAAGACGCTCGCGGAGCAGCCGGCGCTGCCGGGCGGCAACGTCGTCCTCACCATCGATGACAAGCTGCAGCAGCTCATCGCCTCGGAGCTCCGGCAGTCGATCCAGCGCAACGAAATGCTCGCCGGCGTCGGCATCGCCATGAACCCGCAGAACGGCGAGATCCTGGCATTGGTCTCGATTCCCTCATACGACGACAACGTCTTCGTTCGGGGCGTCACCGACGCCGAGATGGCGGGCTTGAACGCGGACAAGGCGCGGCCCCTGGTGAACAAGGCCATCGGTGACATCTATCCGCCGGGCTCGACGTTCAAGGCCGTGACCGGCTTGGCGGCGTTGAATGAGGGCACCGCTAACCCGCACACCATCGTCAACGTCAGCTCGAACGTCCTGACCGTGAATGGCTACAACTTCTTCGACTGGCGGGCGCACGGCGCCATCGACTTCATCACCGGGTACGCGCACTCGAGCGACATCTACTTCTACACCCTCGGCGGCGGCAATCCGTACACCGGACAGAAGGGCGTGGGCCCGGACAAGATCGCGGAATACGCGCGCATGCTCGGGTTCGGCGCTCCGACCGGGATCGACCTTCCGGGCGAAGCGTCCGGCATCATCCCGGATCCGCAATGGAAGGTCCGCGAGCTCGGCGAGGAGTGGACCATCGGCAACACCTATCACATGGCGATCGGGCAGGGTTTCGACGCCGTCACGCCGCTGCAACTGCTGCAGGGCTACGCCACGATCGCCAACGGCGGCACCGTCTACACGCCGCACGTGCTCAAGCAGGTCAACGGCGCCGGTGGCGCGACGATCTATCAGAAGCCGGTCGACGTGGTCCGGAAGGTCGCGATCGCGCCGGAGAATCTGCGGCTCATCCGCCAGGGCATGCGCCTGGTCGTCAGCAGCGGCCACGCCTGGATGCCGAACGCAAAGCTGCCGATAGCCGGAAAGACCGGGACCGCGGAGTTCGGTGTGGCCACTCCCGGCAAGCCGCTCCAATACCACAACTGGTTCGTGTCCTATCTGCCGAAGTACGACTCGCCCGACGCCCCCAGCGACATCGCCATGGTCATCTTCGCTTACGGCTCGTCGACTTACTGCGTCGCCGCGTATTGCCCGAACCCCGCCGTCAGCATCACCCAGCACGTCTACGAGTCGTACGCCGGCGGGCAGCAGAAGTAGGGGTCGCAGATGAGCACAGCCGCACTGTCCTACGCCGCTGCGGAGCGGCGTTCGGCGCCCCTCATCCGGCGGCTCGAGCGGCTCGACCCGTTCCTGCTTGCGGCGACGCTGCTGCTCATCGGCTACGGCCTGGTGATGACGTATAGCGCGACGTTCGAGGACACCACTCTCGGCGCGGAGGGAGCGCAGTTCGTGATCCGTGGCGTCGTCTGGGCGGCGCTGGGTCTGGCTGCGATGGTCGTCGTGGCATACGCCGACTACCGTTGGCTCGGCGCGATCGCCCCGCTGCTGTACCTGGTCGCGCTCGCGATGTTGGTGCTGATCCTGGTTATCGGGCGCGAGACGCTCGGTGCGCAGCGCGCCCTGGTGGTGGCGGGCCAGAACGTGCAGGTCAGCGAGCTGGCGAAGGTGCTCGTGATCGTCGTGCTGGCGAAGTACTTCGCCGACCGTCGCGATCGCATCGGTTCGCCGCTGACGTTGCTCGGCGGGCTGCTGCTCCTCGGTCCGCCGGCGTTCCTGGTGTTCCGCCAACCGGATCTGGGCACGACGCTGGTGTTCCTCGCGATCTTCGTCGGCGTCTCGTTCATCGCTGGCGCGCGACCGTGGCAGCTGGCGACACTCGCCGGCATCGGCATCGCCGCGCTGCCGGTGGTGTGGACGCTGATGAAGGACTACCAGCGCGCGCGCCTGGTCTCCTTCCTCGATCCCTACGCCGATCCGCTGGGGACGGGCTGGAACATCATCCAGTCGCTGATCGCGGTCGGCTCCGGCGGTGTGTTCGGAAAGGGACTCACGGCCGGGACGCAATCGCCCCTCGGCTATCTGCCGATCGCCGAATCGGACTTCATCTTCGCCAACCTCGCTGAGGACCTGGGCTTCGTCGGGGCGCTGGTGCTGTTCGCGCTGTACCTCGTGTTGCTCGTCGCGGCATTGCGGGTCGCGTTCCGCGCGCCGGATGCGTTCGGTGCGCTCGTCGGCGCGGGCGTGGTGTCGATGCTCGGATTCCAGATCTTCGTCAACGTCGGCATGGCCATCTCGATCATGCCGGTCACGGGCATTCCGCTGCCGTTCATCTCGCACGGCGGCAGCTCGCTGGTGTCGATCTGCGCCGCCCTCGGTCTATTGCAGTCCATCGCGATGCGCAGCGACTAGGTCCGCGCCAGCTCCCGCGCCGCGAGCTCTCGCGTGACGTCGACGATCAGATCGACGTCCCGTTCGGTGGTCCGCCAGTTGACGATCGCCGGCCGGAACGCGACCCGGCCGCCATATGACGTCGTGCCGAAGTAGACCCGGCCATCGCGCAGGACGGACTCGCCGATACGCCGGTTCAGCTCGTCGAGACGCGCGGCGTCATCGAGGCCCCGAGGATGCACGCGGAAGCACACGATGTTCAGCTTCACGTCGGCCAGCCGCTCCAGGTCGTCGGTGGCGTCGACCCGAGCCGCGAGGTGCTTCGCCAGCGCGAGGTGTCGCTCGATCATGGTCTGATGACCACGGCGCCCATAGGCGCGGAGCGTGGCCCAGATCGGGAGCGCGCGCGCGCGACGCGACGACTCGGGCGACAGGTTCATGAAAACCGAGTGAGGATCGTCGGGCGCCGGCAGATAGGCCGCGGTGAGCGTGAACACTTTCGCCAGCAGCGACGTATCTCGCACGAACGCGAAGCCACTGTCGTACGGGACGTTCAGCCACTTGTGGCCATCGGCGATCACCGAGTGCGCTCGCTCCACGCCGCGCGCCAGATCGCGGGCCGATTCCACCGCTCGCGCGAAAAGGCCGAAGGCGCCGTCGACGTGCAGCCACCCGCCGTAGCGTTCGGCGAGATCCGCGAGCTCGTCGATCGGATCGAAGTCGCCCGCGTTCACCTCGCCGGCGCTGGCGATGACGATCGACGGGGCCCCGTGGAGCGCGCGCAGCGCGTCCTCCACGGCTTCGGTGTCGATGCGCCCGACGGCGTCGCGGGAGAACGCGCGCGCGCTGTCGCGACCGATACCGAGCATCGCCAGCGTCTTCGTGTCGCTGGGGTGGACGTAGCCGCCGGTGAGGACGGGCACCGGCGGGAGGCCGGCGAAGCCCTGGGCAGCGACGTCGACACCGTGCCGCTCGCCCCACCATTGCCGTGCCGCCGCGAGACCGACGAAGTTCGCCATGGTCGCGCCGGTCGTGAGCACGCCGCCCCACGTCGTGGGCAGGCGGAACAGATCCTTCAGCCACGCGATCGCGATCGACTCCAGACGCGCCGCCAGCGGCGAGCTGGCCCAAGATGCGGCGTTCTGGTCCAGAACCGCAGTGAGCCAGTCCGCGCCCAGTGCCGCGGGGGTGCCGCCGCCCATGACCCAGTGGAAGAAGCGCGGGCCAGGCGAGCGGATGGCGGCATCCATGCCCTGGTGCACCAGCGTCGCCAGTGCCTCGAGCGCGCCGTCGCCGTCCTCGGGCAGCGGTCCAGAGAAGCTTTCTGCCGCTTCATCGGCGCCGTCGTGACGAACGCGATCGGTGTCCAGCGTCGCGAGAAACCGCAAGGCCTCGTCGGCGATGAACGCGAGGGCCTCCTCCGTCTCATGCTTGGTCAGCAGCGGATCTGGCACGCGCGGCATGGTAGACGCGTGCGCTGCCCGTACAATGTGTTGCTCAACGGCTGCGAACGGGAGCAGTACGCGCCGCTCTCACCTCAGAGACCCGCCGGTCGGTGCGAGGCGGGGCGAGGATGGCGCCGAACTCACCCGCGAGCCGCCTCCCTGAAAACAGAAGCGAGTAGGGGAGGACGGGGACGCCCGTTATCGCGTGCTCGAGTGGAGCATGGGCCTGTGGCGCAGCGGGAGCGCGTCTGACTGGCAGTCAGGAGGTCAGGGGTTCGAATCCCCTCAGGTCCACCGACAACGACGGAGATGCTCAATCGGGGTGGCACCGCGGAGGTTGTGAACACCTTCGTCCCCTGTGGACGAGGGTGTTTTTATTGGAGGCGACGGCATGGCGGAACGGTACGAACCGAAAAAGATCGAGCCGAAGTGGCAGAAGGCCTGGGAAGAGCAGGGTCTCTACCGCACGCCCGATGTCAGCGACAAGGACAACCACTACTTCTTGACGATGTACCCATATCCGTCGGGCGACCTCCACATCGGCCACTGGTATGTCATGGCACCGTCGGACGCCGGCGCGCGGTTCAAGCGGATGTCCGGCTACAACGTGCTGTTCCCCATGGGCTTCGACGCCTTCGGCCTGCCGGCGGAGAACGCCGCGATCAAGCGCGGGATCCATCCGCGCACGTGGACGATGTCGAACATCGAGAACATGCGCCGGCAGATGCGCTCGATGGGGCCGATGTTCGATTGGTCACGCGAGGTCGTGACCTGTGATCCGAGCTACTACAAGTGGAACCAGTGGATCTTCCTGAAGTTCTTCGAGAAGGGTCTGGCGTATCGCGCCTTGGCGCCGGCGAACTGGTGTCCCAAGGACGAGACCGTGCTCGCCAACGAGCAGGTCATAAACGGACGGTGCGAGCGATGCGATACGCCGGTGGTGAAGAAGGATCTGGTGCAGTGGTTCTTCAAGATCACGGCCTACGCCGACGAGCTGCTTCGCTTCGAAGGTATCGAATGGCCGGAGCCGATACAGCTGGCGCAGCGCAACTGGATCGGCCGGTCTGAAGGCGCGCGCCTGCGCTTTCCGATAGAAGGTCAGCCCGACGCGAGCATCGAGTTCTTCACCACCCGTCCGGACACGATCTTCGGCGCTACGTTCATGGTCCTCGCCCCGGAGCACCCGCTGGTTGAGCGGATCACCGCGCCGGCGAAGCGGCATGAAGTGAGCAAGTACGTGGACGCGGCACGGAACCGCACCGACATCGAGCGACTGTCGCTGGAGCGCGAGAAGATCGGTGTCTTCACCGGCGCGTACGCCACCAACCTGTTCACCGGGGAACGCATACCGATCTGGATCGCCGAGTACGTGCTGATGGGGTACGGCAGCGGCGCGATCATGGCCGTACCGGCGCATGATGAGCGTGACTTCGCCTTCGCCAAGAAACACGGGCTCCCGATCCGGCAGGTGATCAGTCCCGACGGCACCGAGCAAGAGCTGGACGAGGCCTACGCCGGCGAAGGCGTGATGGTGAATTCCGGTCCGTTCGAGGGCACGCCGTCAGTCGAGGCAAAGCGGAAGATCGCCGAGCTGGCCAAGCAGAAGGGCTGGGGGGACGCCGCGGTCTCGTATCGCCTCCGCGACTGGCTGATCTCGCGTCAACGGTATTGGGGCACGCCGATCCCGATCGTCCATTGCCCGACGTGCGGACTCGTCGGCGTCCCCGAGTCGGAGCTACCGGTGCTGCTGCCGGAGGATGTCGACTTCCAGCCACATGGGGAATCGCCGCTGGCACGGCATTCCGGTTTCATGAATACGACCTGCCCGCGCTGCCAGGGTCCGGCGAAGCGTGATCCCGACACCATGGACGCGTTCGTCGACTCGTCCTGGTATATGTGGCGCTATCCGAACCCGCGCTACGAGCGCGGCTTCGCCGATCCCGAAGCGAACCGCCACTGGTCGCCGGTCGATCAGTACACCGGGGGGACGGAGCACGCGGTCATGCACCTGCTCTATGCGCGGTTCTTCACCAAGGCGCTGCGCGACCTGGGCTATCTGTGGTTCGGCGAGCCGTTCGTGCGCCTGTTCAACCAGGGTCAGATCGTGCTGCGCGGGCGGCGCATGTCGAAGTCGCGTGGCAATGTCGAGGCGCCCGATACCTACGTCGAGCAATACGGCGCCGATTCCTTCCGCCTGTTCCTGATGTTCATCGGCCCGTGGGAAGAGGGAGCGGACTGGGACGCCGCCGGCATCGAGGGGACGTTCAAGTTCCTGAAGCGCCTCTGGACCCTCGTCCTCGCGCATAGCTCGGCGCCGGCACACGACGGGCCGCCGATCGAGGAGCTGGAGCGGCTGCGGCATCGTTCGATCAAGCGGGTGACCGAAGCGATGGAGCGTTTTCGCTGGAACATCGCTGTCGCGGCCCTGATGGAATACCTGCGCGACATCCAGGCCGCGAAGGGGAGCGAGCAGTCGATCTCGTACGATCGCGCGCTCCGGTCGCTTCTGCTGCTGCTGGCGCCGATGGCGCCCCACATCAGCGAGGAGCTGTGGCAGCGGCTGGGCGCGACGCGGTCCATCCATCTGGAGTCGTGGCCGACGTACGATCCCGCCGCGGTGGCCGAGCGTGAGGTGACTGTGGTCATCCAGGTCAACGGGAAGGTCCGCGATCGGGTCATCGTTCCTGCCGGCAGCAGCGACGCCGAGCTGACGCGACTCGCCCGCGAGAATCCGCGGGTCAAGGCGTCGCTCGACGGCGCGCGGGTGTCGCGGGTGGTCGTGGTGCGGGACCGCCTGGTCAACGTCGTGACCGGAAAGGGCTAGTCCGTGGCAGACGTCCGTCTCGCCGCGCTCTGCGACCACGCGATCGTCGGTCAGGATGGCAAGGTCAGCCTGATCGGCATCTTCCGCAACATCAGCGTCTCTGCGCTGCCAGCTCAGCATCCGCGCATGTATCTGGTCGCGATCCTCGGCCTGGATCCGGGGGCGCATGTCGTCGTCGTGGAGCTCCGGCGGCCTGACGGCTCTCCGGCGATGCCGACGCCGCCGACGATCTCGGTGCAGGCCGCACCCGGACAGGACGTCAACGTGATCGTGGAGCTGAACAATCTCAATCTGGCGGCGTTCGGTGATCACAGCTTCGTGGTCAAAGCCGATGGCGAACAGCTCACGTCGCTGCCGCTCACCGTGAGCGAGCTGCCGAAGACTCCGGGCCGCCGAAACTAGATCGTCCCGCGGATGACATCCGGATGACATCCGGATGATCACCGAACGGCGGATCGGATGATCGCCGAACGACGGATCGACGCGCGCAGCCTGGCGCGCGACCCTACCGGTATGCGACCCAAACCGATCTTGCTGCTTCTGGCGCTCGCGTTGGCCGTCTTGTCCACGATCGCGCTGGCGTTCCTCTCGCGGCCCGCACCGAGGGCCGCAGCCATTGAGGTCTTGGCCAGCACACCTGTGCCGACCGCGACAGCCACGCCGATGCTCGTCGTCGATGTCCAAGGAGCGGTAATGCGCCCCGGCGTGTATCGCTTGCCGGCCGGCGCGCGCGTCAGCGACGCCATCGCGGCGGCCGGAGGGTTACAGCCGGAAGCGGATCCGGCGGGTCTGAATCGCGCCGCGCCATTACGGGATGGCGCGCGGATCTACGCACCCGCGCGAGGAGAGATCCCGCCGGTGGGTTCTCTGGGCAGCGATGCCGAACGGCTTGTGGACGTGAATCACGCCACCGCCCAGGATCTCACAGCGCTGCCGGGGATCGGGCCGGCGACGGCAGATCGGATCGTGCGCTCGCGCGACAAGTCCGCGTTCCGTTCCGTCGACGAGCTCCAGACGCGAGGGCTGATCAGCGCACGCGTTCTCGCCGACATCCGCGAGCTCGTCGCGGTGCGTTGAGCCGCGTCCCGCGCCTCGCCTGCTGCGGCATCGCCGCTCTCGCGGCCGCGGCGGTGTCGCAGCTTGGCTCACCCGAGCTGGCCCTTGGGCTCGCCGTCGCAGCCGTGCCGCTCCTCGCCCGTGTCGCGCCGCCGTCACATCTGGCAGCGCTCGCGATCGCGGTGCGGTCGTTCCTGCCGGAGATGTCGCTGCCGCTGGAGGCGTCCGGTATGAGGGAGGCGCTGTCGTGGCCGTTGCTGGCGAGCCTCCCGCAACCGGATGCGTTCATCGCCGTCGGCTCGCTTCTCGGCGGCAAGGCCGAGCTGCCGCGTGAGCTGCGCGACGCGTTCGCACGCACCGGGACGACGCACCTGCTGGCCGCGTCCGGCTTCAACATCACTCTCGTTGCGGGCGCGCTGGGGGCCGCACTTCGGCCCGCCGGCCCTCGCGCCACGGCGGCCGGAACGATCGCCGCCGCTTTCGCCATGGCAGTCGCCGCCGGGCTGGCGCCGAGCATCGTGCGAGCGGCGCTGATGTCGCTCGCCGCCAGCGTTGCCGTTTTCGTGGGGCGACCCTCCGGAGGCATCGGTGCGCTCGGCGTCGCCGTCGTGGCCCTGTTGCTGGCGTCGCCGCGAACGATCGGTGACGTCGGCTTCCTGTTGTCGATCACCGCCACGGCGGGGCTGCTGCTCCTGGCGAGGCCGCTGGAGCATCGCTTGCCCGGACCGCCGTGGTTTCGCGCCCAGCTTGCGACGACCGGTGCCGCGACGCTGGCATCACTACCGATTTCGGCAGAAGCCTTCGGGCGAATCTCTCTGGTCTCGCCCGTCGCCAACCTCGCGCTCGCGCCGCTAGTCCCGCCGCTCATGACCGCGACTGGAATAGCGATGGCCGCGGGCGCTGTGTCGATGCCGCTCGCTTTCGTGCCGGCGTGGGTCGCATACGCGCTGGCGCGGACGCTGCGGGGGATCGTCGAGCTCGCCGCGTCACTGCCCGCCGCGAGCATTTCGCTCCCGCATGCCGGCGGAGCGGTCCTCGCCGTCTACGCCGTTGGTCTCGTTGCCATGCGGCTGCCGCGCACGCGCACGCTCGTCGCCGGCGTCGTCGCGACGGCCGTCGCCGTCTCCGTCGCGGCCGCGCTCATCAGTGCCGGCGACAGCCGCGACCGCATCATCGCCCTGGACGTCGGACAAGGCGACGCGTTCCTTCTGCAGGCCGGGGAGGCTCGCGCGCTGATTGACGCCGGTCCCGAGCCGCCGCGCACGCTGCGCTCGCTCGCGTCAGCGCTGGCGCCGGGGACGTCGCATCTCGACGTGGTCGTGTTGACGCACAGTCATGCCGACCACGAGGCCGGATTCGCGGCGGTCCTCGACCGATACGGGGTCGGCTTGGCGCTCGAGCCCATCGGGCTCGAGCCGAATGCGGCCGCTTCCGAATGGCACGACGCGCTGGCGCGGCACGGCGTGCCGGTCCGCGCGCTCGCGCGCGGCGATCGCGTTCGGATCGGAGACCTCATGCTCGACGCGATGGCGCCGCTGGGCGATCCGGCCGACCCCCTTCCGAATCTTGTGCTTCGAGCTCGGGTCGGCCCGATGACCGCACTGTTCCTCGGCGATGCCTCCGAACGCGAGCAGGAAGACCTGCTGCTGCAGCCGGCCGAGCTGCGCGCCGACATCTACGTGCCGCCGCATCACGGCGCCGCGACGCCCCATGCCGGCGAGCTCGTGCGCGCCGTGCAGCCGTCGGTCGCGCTTATCTCCGTCGGGGCCGGAAACCGCTACGGCCATCCGACGCCGGAGACACTGCGCGCCCTGTCCGGCGTGCGCACGCTCCGGACCGACCGCGATGGCACACTGGACGTCCTGCTCGATGGGGACATCCTCCGTTGCGCCACCCGAACGACAGCTCTACCTCGTCCATGGGACGGATGGCTTTCGCGCCCGCCTCCGTGCGCATGATCTCGCCGTCGCGCTCGTCACCGGCGCGGCCGCCGCGACCGACCTCGCCGCAGTCCCGCGCGGGTCGCTCGCCGCAACCTCACTGGCGGTGACGCGGCTGTCTGCGCGGGAGGCCACGCCTGCCTCGGCCGGTTAGCCGATCTGCTCGCTCAGTCCGATGATGATGCCTTCAGGCCCGCGGATGTAGCCAAGCCGATACGTGTCCTCGTACTGCACCACTTCGCCTATCAGCTCGGCCCCGTGGGCGAGCAAGCGCGCGACGACAGCGTCGATGTCTTCGACGGCGAACATGATGCGACGGATGCCCAGCGCGTTCACCGGCGCGTCCACGGGCCCAAACCTGATCGCGTTGGGCGTGTGGAACTTGTCGAGCTCGATGCGACCATGGCCGTCGGGGGTCCGCATCAACGCGAGGGTGGCGCAAACGTCCTTGAGCCCGATCAGGC
>VBHP01000099.1 GCA_005881435.1 Chloroflexota bacterium
CTCGTGTCGCTCTGCGCGAACGCGACCGACGCGGCGCCGAGCACGAGGATGGCGCAGGCAAAAAGCGTCAGGAACCTCGTCATCTCACTCCCCCTATTAGATGCGGTGGCCGCCAGTGTAGGCAGCGGCGAGGACTCCGACCGTATCAATCCGCGTCGCCGAGTCCGAGCTCGTGCAGCCGCTCATCGCTCCAGCCGAGGTGATGGGCGATCTCGTGCTTGACGGTCTTGCGCACCTCCTCACGTTGTCGGTCCGACGAGGCGGACAGCCCCTCGGTCGCGCGCCGAAAGATCGTGATCCGAGGCGGAATGAGCGCTTGGTCTGCCGCCCATTCGGTCAGGGGCACGCCCTCGTAGATCCCGAGCAGCTCGTCGGGACGCTCGTTCTCTTCGCGCTGACGTGCGTCCGGAGCATCGGCGGTGACGATCGCGACCGCTTCGATCGCTTCCAGAAATAGCGCCGCGAAACGCGGGCTCAGCGTCCCGTCGTCGCGGCGGCGCGTGATGTCGGCGATCAGCTCGTCGACGGCCTCGTCGACGAGACGTCCGAAACGCGAGCGCCGTCGCCGCTCGGATTCACGCCCCTGGCGCCGCGGCATCGCCGACATCATCGGGCACGCAGACGCGCCGCAGTTTGGCCAGGGCGCGGGCCCGAACGCGGCAGATGCCGGATTCCGACAGGTGGACCCGAGCGCCGATCTCCTTCAACGTCAGGCCGTGCTGGTAGTGCAGCACCAGGACGCGCCGCTCCAACGGGGTGAGGAGCTCGAGCGCGCGACGGACGTCACGCCAGCGCGGGTCTCTGGCCATCGCTCCGGCGGCCGGCGAGTGCAGCGGTCGGAACGTCTCGCGGCCGCGATCGACCCACTCGTCCAGCGACTGGACCGGGAATGGGTCGCCGCGCCGGCCGCGCGCGCGCCACTCGCGTCGCGCCGCGCGGGGCAGCGGGTCGGCGTCGCGGAGCGCGTCCAGCACCTGACCGCGGATGCGCCGCGCCGCGAACGCGGCGAAGCTGGCGCGTCCGCCCTCGCGATACCGGCGCGCGGCCTGGACCAATCCGACGACACCCCAGGCCAGCAGATCCTCGCGATCCTCGGGACTGCACTTCGGCGATAGCGAACGCCGAGCCACCGCGCGCGCGAACGCGAGGTGCGACAAGATTCTTTCGTGCGATCCCTCTTCCAACCCGCAACCCCTGGGACAGGGAGCCTACGAGCGAAGGTGGTGCTTGTCAATATATAAGCGACAGGCGAATGCGATCATCGAGCGATACGCGCTCCCGGACTGGCTCAAGCGCCACAGCGCCGTAGTCCGTGACGCGGCGTGGGATCTGTCCGAGGCGCTCTCCGCGCACGGCGTGGATGTGGATGTCGATCTCGTGACCGCGGCGGCGTGGCTGCACGACATCGGACGCTCGCCGCTCGTCGCCGGCGATCCGCGCGACCACGCCGATCTCTCCGCGCTCATCGTCGCCGCCGAGGGCCTCCCGGAGCTGGCGGAGATCGTGCGCCGTCATCCGGTGTATGCGCTGCGCGATAGCGCGCGCGCGCCGCGCACGCTGCCGGAAAAGATCGTGTACTACGCCGATCGGCGTGGCGGGCTCGCGATCATGCCGATCGAGGACCGCCTGAACGAGCAGGCCGAGCGATTCCCGGAGCACGCCGCCGCGATCCGCGCCACCCTCGCGCCGGTGAAGGCCCTGGAGCGTGAGCTCTTCGCCGGCCTGCCCTTCGGTCCGGAGCAGCTGTGCGCGCGGCGCTAGCCAAGGTCGACGTGGCGCGCCTCGGCGAGCGGATCGAGGAGCTCGGCGCCATCGGACGGACCGCCGACGGCGGCGTCACGCGACTCGGGCTCAGCCCGGAAGAAGACGCCGCAAAGACGCTGGTCGCCAGGTGGCTACAGGCTCGCGGCGGCCGCATCACGCGCGATCCCGCCGCGAATCTCATCGCCGGCTTCGGCTCCGGCGATCGTGCCATCGTCATCGCCTCGCATCTCGATAGCGTCCCGAACGGCGGCAAGTACGACGGTCACCTCGGCGTGCTCTGCGCGGTGGAGCTGATCGAGGCCGCGACGGCGGCGGGCGTCGCGCTGCCGCGGCTGGACATCATCGGCTGGACCGATGAAGAGGGCGCGCGGTTTGGTGTCGGCCTCTTCGGCAGCGCCGCCGCGTACGGCAGATTGCCGGAGGGCGTGGTCGCGCGACGCGATCGCGATGGCGTATCGATCGCCGACGCGCTGCGCGCGCTCGGTCACGACGGCGACCCGGCTGCGGCCCGCCGGCGCGGGACGGATCGCCTGTACCTCGAGCTGCACATCGAGCAGGGACCGAATCTCGAACGCGCGAAACGACCGCTCGGCGTGGTGCGCACGATCGTCGGGATCACGCACCTTCGCGTGACGGTCGAGGGCGCCGCCGGTCACGCCGGCACGACGCCGATGGAGGGGCGCCGGGACGCGCTCGTCGCCGCGGCGGAGATGGTCCTGGCGCTCGACGATGCCGCGCGGCGCCGCGGCGGAACCGTCGCCACCGTCGGAGAGATCAGCGCCGAGCCAGGCGCGAAGAACGTCATTCCCGGTCGCGTCATCTTCACCGTCGACGTCCGCTCGCCCGACGACGACGGGCGCCGCGCGGTGGTGTCGGTGCTGGAAGACGCGAAGCGGGACGCGGTGCAGCGGCGCGGCGTGCGGGTCGACTTCGACACGCTCGCCGATCTCCCCGCCGTGGAGCTCGACAAAGGCATACGCGGCGCGCTCGGCGAGGCGCTGCGCGAAGTCGGCGTCGAACCGCTGGAGCTCGTCAGCGGGGCCGGCCACGACGCCCAGAATCCAGCGTTGGCCGGCGTCCCCACCGGGATGCTGTTCATTCGTTCCACGAACGGCTCGCACAATCCCCGGGAGCACGCGACCGCCGAGGACGCCGCGCTCGCGACGAAGGCCTTGATCCTGAGCATCGCGCGTCTTAACTAGTGGCCGGGTTAAGCGTTCGTGCTGGCTTATGGCACAAACAATCGCGCCAAATCAACACAGGCCCCCCACATCGCCGGGGTTTTCCACGGCTCTTCCGCAGGGTAGAGTTGCCATGCCAGCTTACGTAAGCTGGCAGGAGGCGTTGGGTTGGCGGTAAAGGCCGTCAGAGCGGAGACACGAGGCGATCGAGCGACGATCCGCATCGGCGATCTGGCCAAGCGGACGGGCCTGACCGTCCGCACCATCCGCTACTACGAGGAGCTCGGACTGCTGGAGTCCGTCAAGCGGCTCGACGGCGGCGTACGCGTGTACACCAACGACGACATGCGTCGACTCCGTTTCATCCAGCGGCTGAAGATGCTCGGTCTGTCGCTGCAGGAGATGCTCGAGCTGGAGGGCCTCTACCGCAAAGAACGCACCAATCGCGCCGTGCTGCCGAAGCTCATCGAGATGCTCGACCGGCACCTGGCGCAGATCGGCGACCATCTGGCGGAGCTCGAGGGGCTGCGCGATCAGATCAAGGGGGAACGCGAGCGGATCGCGGTCCGCCTGTTGCAGGAGGGCACGGCTACCGAATGAGCGAGGAGATCGTCATCGTCGGCGCGGCCCGCACCCCGATCGGCGCGTTCCTTGGCGCACTTGCGCCGGTGCCGGCACCGCGGCTCGGCGCCATCGCGATCTCCGCGGCGCTCGATCGCGCACGGGTGCGACCGGAGCTGGTGGACGAGGTCTATATGGGCAACGTCATACAGGCCGGCGTGGGGCAGGCGCCGGCGCGGCAGGCGTCGATCTTCGCCGGCATACCGAACACCGTGCCGTGCACGACGATCAACAAGGTCTGCGGCTCCGGATTAAAGAGCGTGATGCTCGCGACGTCGCAGATCCGCGCCGGCGAAGGCAACCTCATCGTCGCCGGCGGCATGGAGTCGATGTCGAACGCACCGTACCTGCTCGAGCGCGCGCGGACCGGCTACAAGGTCGGCGACGCCACGCTGGTCGACGCGATGATCAAGGACGGCCTCTGGGACGCATACCAGCACCAACACATGGGCATGGGCGGCGAGCTCGTGGCCGAATGCTGCGATGTGAGCCGCGAGCTACAGGACGACGTCGCGCTGCGTTCGTATTCGCGCGCGCTCGAGGCGCAGCGGCGCGGCCTGTTCGACGACGAGATCGTCCCGGTCGAGATCCCGCAGCCGAAGGGGGCGCCGCTCGTCGTCACCAAGGATGAGTCGCCGCGCGAAACCTCCAAAGAGGCCCTGGCCAAGCTCAAGCCCGCCTTCAAGGAGGGCGGCACCGTGACCGCCGGCAATGCCTCGAAGCTCAACGACGGCGCCGCCGCGGTCGTCGTCGCGAGCGCGTCGCGCGCATCCGAGTTGAAGCTGCGTCCGATGGCGCGCGTGGTCGCGCAGGCGCAGGCGGCCCGCGAGCCGGAATTCTTCTTGCTCGCGCCCGCGGAGGCGATGCGCCGCGTCTTGGACAAGGCCGGCTGGACCGTGGCGGACGTGGACTCGTTCGAAGTGAACGAGGCGTTCGCCGGGATCGAGGCAGTGCGCAAGGAGCTGGGGATACCGGAGGAGAAGTTCAATCCACGTGGCGGCGCGATCGCCCTCGGGCATCCCATCGGCGCCTCCGGCGCGCGCCTACTGGTGACGCTGCTACACACATTGCGCCAGACCGGCGGCCGGCGTGGTGTCGTCTCGTTGTGCCTCGGCGGTGGCGAGGCCGTGGCCCTCGCCGTGGAGGTGCCGGCATGAAGGCCGATGAGGTCAAGTCCGTCGGCATCGTCGGCGGCGGCACGATGGGCTCCGGTATCGCGCAGACCTGCGCCACGGCCGGGCTGCAGGTCGTCCTGGTGGACCTCGCGCTGGAGCAGCTGACGAAGGCGCAGGGCGCGATCAATGCGTCTTTGGCCAAGCTGCAGGCGAAGCAGCAGCTTCCGGCCGATTCTGCGACGATCGCGGGCCGGATCCGCACCTCGACCAACGTCGAGGATCTGCGCGGCGTCGATCTCGCCATCGAAGCCGCGTTCGAGGACCCGGCCGTGAAAGAGGACCTCTTCCGCAAGCTGGATCAGGCTTGCAAGGCCGACACGGTGCTGACGAGCAATACCTCCTCGATCTCGATCACGCGTCTGGCGGCAGCGACGAAGCGCTCCGAGCGCGTCGCGGGGATGCACTTCATGAACCCGGTGCCGCTGATGCCGCTGGTCGAGGTCGTCCGCGGGCTGCAAACCTCGGATGAGACCATCGGATTTGTCAAGGGCGTGGCCGAGCGGTTGGGCAAGACGCCGATCGAGTCGCGTGACGTTCCCGGATTCATCTCCAACCGAGTGCTGATGCCGCTGATCAACGAGGCGTTCTTCGCGCTGGAGGAGCGTGTCGGCACCGCGGAGGACATCGACACGGTGATGCGTCTGGGGATGAACCATCCCATGGGCCCACTCGCGCTCGCTGACCTCATCGGTCTCGACGTGTGCCTGGCGGTGCTGCAGGTGTTGCAGCGCGATCTCGGCGAGGACAAGTACCGACCTGCGCCGCTGCTGCGCAGCTATGTCGCGGCCGGCTGGCTCGGACGCAAGAACGGCCGCGGCGTGTACTCGTATGACTGACCTCGCTTCCCGCGCCGCCCTGGATCTGTCGCTGACACCGGAGCAGGAGCTGGTGCAGCGGACGGCGCGATCGTTCGCCACCGACGAGTTGCTGCCCAAAGCGGCGGAGATCGATCGTGACGCGCGTTTTCCCGCCGACGCGGTGCAGAAGCTCGGCGCGCTCGGGTTCATGGGCATGCTGGTGCCGAGCGAATACGGCGGTGCCGGACTCGACGCGATCTCGTATGCGATCGCGATCGAAGAGATCAGTCGCGCCGACGCGTCGGTGGGCGTGATCATGTCGGTGCAGAACTCGCTCGTCTGCGGCGCGCTCGTGACCGAGGGCGACGAAGAGCAGAAGCGTCGCTTCCTGCCGCGTTTGGCGTCGGGTGCGCTGCTCGGCTGTTTCGCATTGTCCGAGCCGCAGGCCGGCAGTGACGCGTCGAACCTGAAGTGCGCGGCCGTGCGGCAGGGCGACCACTGGATCGTCAATGGCACCAAGAACTTCATCACCACCGGCGCGCATGCCGGCGTCGTGCTGCTCTTCGCGCAGACGGATCCGGCCGCGCGGCATCACGGCATCACCTGCCTCCTCGTGGACACGAAGCAGCCGGGGGTGATCGTCGCCAAGCAAGAGCACAAGCTCGGCATCCGCGGATCGGACACGACGCAGCTGGTCTTCCAGGACGCGCGCGTCGCGGACGCGGATCGCCTCGGCGCCGTCGGCTCCGGTTTCAAGGTTGCGATGAAGACGCTCGACTCCGGGCGCATCGGGATCGCGGCGCAAGCTGTCGGCATCGCGCGCGCCTGCCTCGAGGACGCGGCGGCATACGCGAAGCAGCGCGAGGCGTTCGGCAAGCCGATCGCCGAATTCCAGGCCATCCAGTGGAAGATCGCGGACATGTCCACGCAGGTCGATGCCGCGCGGCTGCTGACCTGGCGCGCGGCCGCGCTGAAGGATGCGCATGAGCCCTACACCGCGGAAGCGTCGATGGCGAAACTCTTCGCGTCCGATGTCGCCGTGCGCGCGGCGCGCGAATGCGTGCAGGTCTTCGGTGGCTACGGCTACGTGCAGGACTTCCCGGCCGAGCGCCACTACCGCGATGCCAAGATCACCGAGATCTACGAGGGGACCAGCGAGATCCAGCGGATCGTGATCGCGGAGGACACGCTCCAGGAATGACGCCGAACAGCGAGATCTGGGCCCGTCTCCTTCTCGCGCTCGTCTTCGGCGGCGCCGTCGTTGCATTCGCGCTCCAGGCTTGGCGGCTGTACCGGCTGATGCGGCTCGGGCGCCCGGACGCGGAGCGGTTCGGCGTGTACGCGCAGCGATTGCGGGACGAGCTGGTCGTCTACCTCGGGCAGCGCAAGCTGCTCAAGCGCGGCTACGTCGTCCGAGGTCTTGGTCACGCGCTGATCTTCTGGGGCTTTCTGGTGATCACGTACGGGACCGCGGATCTGCTGCTGGCGGGAACGCTCGGCCTGCGCATGCCTGGCGTAGACACCGCGGCGTTCATGTGGATGGTGGATCTGTTCGCGCTCGCGGTGCTGGCCGCGGTGGTCGTCGCGCTGGTACGGCGGCGGTTCTTTCCGCCCCCGCGAATGATCGTGCAGCTCGACGGCTACATCATCCTCGGCCTCATCGGACTGCTGATGGTGACGCTGTTCCTGTTCGAGGCCGCCGCCGTCGGCGGCAAGCTCTTCGCCGCGGGCGCCCCGGTCCCGCCGCTGGCGTCGTTGATCGCGCCGGTCTTCGCCGGGCCATCGGCGCCGGCGGTCTTCGCCGGATCGTGGTGGCTGCACGTGCTGACGGTCTCGTTCTTCCTGGCGTACCTGCCGCGCTCGAAGCATCTGCACATCGTCACGACGCTGCCGAACGTGTTTTTCCGGACGACACGGCCGCGGGGCGCGCTGCGAAAGATCGACGACATCGAGCAGCAGGAGCATTTCGGCGCGAGCTCGCTGCGGGACTTCACCTGGAAGCAGCACCTCGACGGATACACCTGCACCGAGTGCGGCCGCTGCAGCGACAACTGTCCCGCGACGAGCACCGGAAAGATCCTGGACCCGAAAATGATCATCCTGAAGGTGAAGGAACAGCTCCTCCACGAGGGCGACGCGCTGCTCGCCGCCGGCGACCAGCGCGGCGCGTCGCCGACCGACGAGACGATCACCGCTGAGGAGCTCTTCGACTGCACGACCTGCGGCGCGTGTGTCGAGCAGTGCCCGGTGACGATCGAGCACATCGACAAGATCGTCGACCTGCGCCGCTACCTGGTGATGGAGCGCGGCGAGTTCCCGCCGCAGGCGCAGACCGCGCTGCGCAATCTGGAGCGCTCCGGCAACCCCTGGGGACAAGCCGGACCTTCGCGCGCCGACTGGGCCGCCGGACTCGACGTGCCGACGCTCGCGGACAACCCCGAGGCCGAGTACCTCTACTTCGTCGGCTGCGCGGCCTCCTTCGACGGGCGGAATCAGAAGGTGGCGCGCGCGCTGGTGCGGCTGCTTCGCGCCGCGAAGGTGTCCTTCGCGATCCTCGGCGTGGAAGAGACGTGCAACGGCGACCCGGCGCGGCGCATCGGGAACGAGTACCTCTGGCAGACTCAGGCGCAAGCCACGATCGAGACCTTCGGCCGCTACCGCGTTCGAAAGGTCATCGCCTCATGCCCGCACTGCTTCAATACCTTCAAGAACGAGTACCCGCAGCTGGGCGGCACCTACGAGGTGCTGCACGCGTCTCAGCTCGTAGCCGAGCTGATCGAGAGCGGCCGGCTGCGACTACGGTCGGACGGCGCGTTAAAGGTGGCGTATCACGATCCGTGCTATCTCGGACGGCACAACGGCGTATACGACGCGCCGCGTGCCGTCGTGACCGGGACGCCTGGGGCGGAGCTGGTGGAGATCGCGCCGCACGACCACGAACGCGGCTTCTGCTGTGGGGCCGGCGGCGGACGGATGTGGATGGAAGAGCGCAAGGGCGAGCGCATCAACTCACGCCGGATGGAGCAAGTGCTCGCGCTCGAGGCCAAGCCGGACGCCGTCGCGAGCGGCTGTCCCTTCTGCCTCATCATGCTCGAAGAGGCGGCGGGAACGAAGGGCGTTCGCGAACGGCTGCGCCCGCTCGACGTGCTGGAGCTCGCCGCCGAGCATCTCGAGACGGAGAAGAGCTAGTGGATCTCGGCGGCATCACCATCGACGGCCAGACCATCTTCGCCATCGTCTTCGTGCTGATCGCGCTCATGATCGCCGGCGGCGTGGTCGGTTTCGCGCTGTGGTGGTCCGGAGATCAGACCGAGCTATGAAGCTGCTGGTCCCGCTGAAGCAGGTGCCGGACTCGACGATGCGCATCAAGGTCGCGCCGGACGGGAAGTCGATCGTCACCGAGGGCATCACCTGGTCGATCTCGCCTTACGACGAGTACGCCGTGGAGATGGCGCTGGAGCAGAAGGACGCCGATCCGTCGACGACCGTCAGCGTCGTGACGGTCGGTCCGGTACGGGCCAAGGACGCCCTGCGCGCGGCCTTGGCGATGGGCTGTGACGACGGCACGTTCGTCACCAGCGACGAGAATGCTGCGCCACTCGTGGTCGCACGCGCACTAGCCAAGTTCGTCGAACAGAAGCAACCCGATCTGGTGCTCTGCGGGCGCCAGGCATCGGACGACGACCAGGGCTTCGTCGGTCCGGCACTGGCGACCATCCTCGGCTGGCCGCACGTCGCGACCGTGACGAAATTCGCGCCAGCCGACGGCGGCATCGAGATCTGGCGAGAAGTCGAGGGCGGCCATGAGGTCTGGAAGGCGTCCGGACCCGCGCTGGTCACGGTGCAGAAGAGCGATAAGGAGCCGCGCTACGCCTCGCTGCCGGGGATCATGAAGGCGAAGAAGAAGGAGCTCCCTGAGCTGGCGCTGTCGTCGCTCGGCGTCGACGCGGCGGCGCCGAAGATCGAGGTCGTCAAGATGGAGACACCGCCGCAGCGCGGCGGCGGCAAGATCCTCAAGGCCGCGGATGGTGATGCGGCGAGCGTGGCCGCCGAGCTGGTGCGGTTGCTCCGTGACGAGGCGAAGGTCCTGTGAAGGTCTGGGTCATCGCCGAAAGCAAGCTCATGGCTCAGAAAGCGTCGGAGCTGCGTCGCGTGAGCCTCGAGCTGGTGGCGAAGGCCACCGCATTCGGCGACACCGAGCTCGTCGACGTCCGCGGGCCCGAGCGCTACGTCGCGGCGCCGGCGGTCGACGCGCTGGCGAAGAAGGCGGAAGCGGACAAGCCCGACCTCGTCCTCGTCGGCTCGACGCCGAGCGGGCGCGACCTCGCGGCGAGCCTTGCGGCGCGGCTGGGGTGGGCGTACGCGGGTGACTGCGTCGATGTGCGGCCGGGCGAGGGGAGCGTGGAAGTGGCGCGCACGATGTACGCCGGAAAAGTGCGCGCGACGATGCGACTGTCGCTGCCCGCGGTCGTCGCGGTGCGGCCGAACGCGTTCCCGCTGCCGAAGACGCCGCCGACCGACTTCCAGGCACAGACGGTCGCGGCGGAGATGGTGCCGCAGAAGCTTCAGTTCGTCCGCTTCGAGCCGACGAAGGAGGCGAAGGCCGGCGTGCCGCTCGCGGAGGCGCGCGTCATCGTGTCCGGCGGGCGCGGGCTTCGCGGGCCCGAGAACTGGAAGCTCGTCGAGGAGCTCGCCGCCGCCCTCGGTGCCGCGCTCGGCGCGTCCCGCGCCGTGACCGACGCCGGATGGCGCCCGAACGAGGAGCAGGTCGGCCAGACCGGCAAGACCGTCGCGCCGGATCTGTACATCGCGGTCGGGATCTCCGGCGCGATCCAGCATCTCGCCGGCATGACCCAGAGCAAGACGATCGTCGCGATCAACAAGGATCCCGACGCCGACATCTTCAAGGTGGCCGATTACGGCGTCGTCGCGGATGCGTTCGCGTTCGTGCCGGCCCTGACCGCCGAGGTCAAGAAGGCGAAGGCCGCGGCGTAATGGCACGGGAAACGCGGCGCCGGCCCAACGCCAAGAGCTCGTCCAAACGCGAGTGGACCAGCGAGACGTACGCGCCCGCGGTCGAGCGCGTACCGGAGCGGCAGGCGAAGCACGAGACGCTGTCGTGGGAAGAGATCGCGCCGCTGTACACGACCGAGGACCTGCCGGGCTTCGACTACGCCGAGCGGCTCGGTTATCCCGGCGAGTTCCCCTTCACCCGTGGTGTACAACCGTCGCTGTACCGGGGGCGGCTCTGGACGATGCGGCAGTTCGCCGGATTCGGTGCGCCGGAGGATTCCAACGCGCGGTTTCACTACCTGCTGTCGCAGGGCGTCACCGGTCTGTCGGTCGCCTTCGACATGCCCTGCCTGATGGGCCGTGATCCCGACGATCCGTTGTCGCGCGGCGAGGTTGGGAGAGAGGGCGTCTCAATGGCGTCGCTGGCGGACATGGAAGTGCTCTTCGATCGCATCCCGCTGGACGAGGTCACGACCTCGATGACGATCAATGGCCCGGCCGCGATCGTCTGGGCGCTGTACCTGGCGAACGCGGAGAAGCGCGGGATCGCGCTGGATCGGCTGGGCGGGACCATTCAGAACGACGCGTTGAAGGAGTACATCGCGCAGCGCGAGTGGATCGTGCCCGAGCGCGCGGCGATGAAGCTGGTCGTCGACACCTTCGAGTTCGGATCGCGCCAGGTACCGAAGTGGAACACCATCAGCGTCTCTGGCTATCACATCCGCGAGGCTGGTGCGTCCGCGACGCAAGAGCTGGCGTTCACGCTCCTCGACGGGCTCGAGTACGTGAAGTGGGGTGTCGCGCGCGGCCTAGACGTGAACGAATTCGTGCCGCGGATCTCCTTCTTCTTCGACGTGCACAACGACTTCTTCGAAGAGGTCGCGAAGTTCCGCGCCGCTCGGCGCATCTGGGCACGCGAGATCGAGCGCCGCTACCACCCCACGAACGAGCGTGCGCTGATGCTCCGGACGCACGCGCAGACCGCCGGCGTGTCGCTTACGGCGCAACAGCCGTACAACAACGTCGTCCGCGTGACGCTGCAGGCGCTCGCGGCGGTGCTCGGCGGCACGCAGTCGCTGCACACCAACTCGCTCGACGAGACGTACGCGCTGCCGACGAAAGAGGCGGTGACGCTGGCGCTCCGGACGCAGCAGATCATCGCCCACGAGTCCGGCGTCACGGACACAGTCGATCCGCTGGGGGGGTCCTACTACGTCGAGCACCTCACCGACGTGATGGAGCGCGCCTTCGACGCGTATCGCGCCAAGGTGGAATCGTTCGGCGGCATGGTCGAGGCCGTGGAGCGCGGCTTCCCGCAACGCGAGATCACCGAGTCGTCGTTCCGTTTCCAGCGTGAGGTCGACGCCGGCGAGCGTGTCGTGGTGGGCATCAACAAGTTCGCCATCGACGAGGAGGCGCCGATCCCGCTGCTTCGTATCGATCCCGAGGTCGAGAAGCGGCAGATCGCGCGCGTGCAGAAAGTGCGCGCAGACCGGGACCCGGCGCGGTGGACCGCCGCGATGAACGCATTGCGCGACGCCGCCAAGCGCGACCAGAACCTCATGCCGCATTTCCTGGAAGGAGCCCGCTGCTACGCGACCGTGGGGGAGATGACGGGCGTGCTGAAGGAGGTCTATGGCGTCTACCGCGATCCCGGCTACTTCTAGGGCGCAGCTCGAGCGCGCCGACGAGAGCTGGGTCGACTTTCGACTGGCGATCGCAGCCATGGGCCTGGAGGCGTTCGGCCGCACCACGCCGGCGGGGTGGACCCAGCAGGCGCTGATCGCGCACGTCGCTGCCTGGCACGAGGTCAGCGCCGAACGTCTTCGCGACTTCCGCGCCAGCGGCGATCCATCGCCCGGCCCGGACCTGAGCGACGACGCGTTCAACGCGCGCGTCGCGCGCGACACCGCCGCGCTGACGCCGGCGGCGGTCGTGTCACGGCTCGACGCCTCGTGGTCAATGTTGCGGGCCGAGATCGCCGCACTCTCCGACCGGGAGCTTCGGGCGCATGACGGGTGGGCCGCCTCGGTCGTTGCGGCGAACACGTTCGACCACTACCGCGAGCACCGCGTCGAGGTCTTCGCCGAGGTCCCGCTCACGCCGCGCGCGCTGCGCATGTCTATGGATGCGGCCTGGCGACGCTTCCGCGCCGCCGCGGTCGCGACCGATCTGGAGCGCACCTCGAGCGCTGGGTGGACGCGGAAATCGATGCTGGCGCATGTCGCGTACTGGATGTCCCAGGTCCCGGTCGAGCTTCCGGTCCGCCTCGCCGGACGGCGCAGCCCCACAGCCGACGTCGACGCCGCGAACGCCCGCGCGGCGGAGCGCGCCGCAGCGCTCGACCGTGCGGGGATCCTGGCGCTGCTGGATCGCGGGTACCGCGAGACCGTCGACGCGCTCGCGGCGCTGCCACCCGACACCGAGGTCGATTTCATGGCGGTCCGGCTTGTCGCCGGCGAGACCTACGAGCACTTCCGCCAGCACGCGCCGGAGCTGGAGGACGCGACGGCATGACGATCTCCGCCCCGGCGACGGCGAAGGAGCTGCTGGCGGCGATCCGCGAGCCCTGGATCAACTTCCGTCTGGCCGCGGCCGCGATTGGCGAGGAGGGTCTCGGCGTCAAGATCGGCTCCGGCTGGACGTTCAAGGAGATGCTCGCGCACGTCGCCGCGTGGCATGGGATCACCGCGCGCCGTCTACGGGAGATGCGCGCCTGCGGCGCACCGGTCGATCCGCCTGAGATCGCGGATGCCGATGCGTTCAACGCTCGAGCCGCCGAGGCCGCCGGAGCGCGGACGGTCGAAGAGGTGCTGGAGGCACTCGACGCCTCGGCGCAAGCGCTGACCGTGGAGATCGAGCTGCTCACGGACGCGCAGGTCGCCGCCGCCGACGGCTGGGCCGCCGCGGTCGTCGCGAGCAACACCTTCGAGCACTACGACGAACATCGCCACGAGCTCATGGCAGCGGTTCCGCGCACCCGCAGCGCGCTCGAAGGCCGCGTCGATGCCGGATGGCGCCGCTTCCGTACGCTGGTCGAAGCGGCGGATCTGGATCGCACGACGTCGTCCGGCTGGACCGGGAAGGCTGTGGTCGCGCACGCCGCCCATTGGCTCGAGCACCTCGGCCCCGAGCTCCGCCTGCGGCTCAACGGTCAGCGCGGACCGGCGCCGGACATCCAGGCCGAGAACGCGAAGAGCGCCGAGGAGGCGCGCGGGATGTCTTGCGCGCAATTGATCTGGCGGCTCGACGCCGCGCACGGCGAGCTCATGCGCGTGCTGCGCGAGGTCGCGGCCGATGCGGAGGTGCCGTTCCTGGCGATCCGCGCCGTCGCCGGTGAGACGTACGACCACTTCCGCGAGCACTATCAGGAGCTGGGAGAGATCCGTCGATGAGCGCCGCCGCACCCGCGCCGACGATGACCCGACCGATCCGCGTGGTCGTCGCGAAGGCAGGGCTCGACGGACACGACCGCGGTGCGAAAGTGGTCGCCCGCGCGCTGCGTGACGCGGGCATGGAGGTCATCTACACCGGGGTGCACCAGACGCCAGAGCAGGTGGTGGAGACGGCGCTGCAGGAGGATGCCGACGCCGTGGGGCTGTCACTGCTCTCCGGCGCGCACAACTACATCCTGCCGCGGATCGCCGAGCTGATGCGCCAGAAGAAGATGGACGACGTGCTCCTGTTCGGCGGCGGGATCATCCCCGAGGACGACATCCCCGGCCTGGCGAAGGTCGGCGTGGAGCGGGTGTTCCTTCCCGGCGCGTCCCTTGAAGAGATCGTCGCGTACGTCCGGGCCGCGGTCGCCAAGCGCCGCGGCACTACATAGAAGGAGAGCCAGATGCCGACGGAACGGCGGCCGCTCGATTCGGTCCTCTCGACGCAGGTGGGCAAGAGCGAAGACGAGGCGGTGGCCTGGTGGAAGCTGCGGATGGAGCAAATCGCCAACATCCCTTCGCCGACGGCCCGTGCCGGGGCGCTGGTGCCCGAGTGGCGCGAGCTCGCCACGCTTCCGGAGGCGTCGCGCGTGGCCTTGACCAGGGCGCGGATCCTCGCCGTCGAACAGCTGACCGCCGAGCAGCGCGATCGGGTGTTCGAAGCCCGCGCCATCGGCGCGAAGCAGGTCCCGCAGGCGGCGGCCGACGAGTCGACCTTCATCCGCGACAAGGTCGCGCCCACACTGCCCGCTCCGCTGCAGCAGCGGGTTCGCGACATGGTCGATCGCACTTGAATTTCAAGCTCGATGACGAGCACCTGCTGGTGCAGCGCGCGATCCGCGACTTCGCCCGCGAACGCCTCGCGCCGAACGCGCGCCGCTGGGATGAGGAGGAGCGCTTTCCCCTCGAGCTCGTGCCCGAGCTGGCGGAGCTCGGACTCACCGGGATCACCGTGCCGACCGAGCTCGGCGGCGCCGGCTTCGACGTGCTCGGAAACGCGATCGCGATCGAGGAGGTTGCGGCCGGCGACGGCTCGATCGCGCTGAGCGTCGCCGCGCACAACGGGCTGTGCCTCGGTCACCTCATGCTCGCCGGAAGCGACGAGCAGAGGCGCCGCTTCGTCCCGCGACTCGCCGCGGGCGAGGCGCTCGGCGCGTGGGCGCTCACCGAGCCATCCGCCGGCTCGGACGCCGCGGCGGCGCAGACGAAGGCCGTGCGCGAGGGTGATGGCTGGCAGCTCAACGGAACGAAACAGTTCATCACCAACGGTTCGATCGCCGGGCTCTACGTCGTCATCGCCGCCACCGCGCCGCGCCAGCTCTCGGCGTTCGTCGTCGAGCGCGACACCGCGGGCCTCCGCCCGGGCAAGACCGAAAAGAAGCTGGGCCTGCACGCCTCCGACACCGCCGTAGTGCATCTCGACAACGTGCGCGTCCCGGCCACGCAGCTGCTCGGGACTCCGGGTCAGGCCTTCCGCGACGTGAAGCAGGTGCTGGACAAGGGCCGCATCGGGATCGCCGCCCTCGCCGTGGGTCTGGCGCGCGCCGCCTTCGAGTATGCCGTCGGATACGCCCGCACGCGCGAGCAATTCGGCCAACCGCTCGCGCGCCATGGGGCGATTCAGCAGAAGCTGGCGGATATGCGAGTGAAGCTGGAGGCCTCGCGCCTGCTGGCCCATCGGGCAGCGTGGCTCGCCGACAGCGGCCAGGAGTTCCGCGTCGCAGCCTCGCAGGCGAAGCTCTTCGCGTCGGAGTCCGCGACGGCGATCGCCCTGGACGCGATACAGATCCTCGGCGGCTACGGATACCTGCGCGATCATCCCGTCGAGCGCATCCTTCGTGACGTGAAGCTCATGGAGATCGGCGAGGGCACGAGCGAGGTGCAGCGCATGGTCATCGCGCGGCACGAGCTCTCCGCGTAGACGCGCGTTGCGGACCCGGGTCTTCGGCCTGCTCACGTTCGGCTTCCCGCCCTACCACGCCCTGGAGCGGGAGTGGCGCTGGGCCGAGGAGCTCGGATTCGACTCAGCCTGGATCCCGGATTTGTGGACCAACCGCACCCATCTGCATTACGAGACGTGGGCGCTGCTGGCCGTGCTCGGACGGGCGACCTCGCGGATGCGCGTGGGCACCCTCGTGAGCACGATCGTGTCGGAGCATCCGGTGGTGCTGTCGGCCCAAGCGCTGACCGTCGATCACGTCACCGGCGGACGCCTCGAGGTGGGTATCGGTGCCGGCGGCAGGACCGCAGAAGCCGACCTGTTCGGCACGCCGCAGCTGAGCGCGGACGAACGCGGCGCTCGCTTCGACGAGTACGTCCTGCTGCTGGACCGTCTGCTTCGCGGGGACGCCACGGGCGGCACCGCGCGATACCCGCTGGCCTCGGACACGCGTTTGGTGACGCCGCTGCAACGGCCGCGTCCGCCCCTGGTGGTGGCGGCCGAGACCTCGCGCTCGCTGCGCGTCGCCGCGCGTTTTGGCGACGCCTGGTGCACCCTCGGCGCATGGGCCGGCGGGGGCGCTGATCGCCTCGCCGACGCGAGCGCGCTGGCGGCGACGCGATCACGGATCGCGGAGTTCGACGCGCTGTGCGCGGCCGCGGGCCGCGACCCGCGAAGCGTGCGCCGGATGATCTTGTCGTACCGTCGCGAAGTCGATGCGCTGTCGTCCATCGACGCCTTCGACGAGTTCGTCGGCGGGTACGCCGAACTCGGGATCGAGGAGTTCGTGTTCTACTGGCCGCCGCTCGCGAGCGTCCGGGAGCGACGAGAGCCGTCGTTGATGGAGCGCGAGACGGTCGAACGGATTGCCGCCGGTCGTTTCGGTCGAACTGGCGCGGTGCGGTCGACGCCATGACGGCCGGAGCGCTGGAGCTGCTGGAGCGAGCCCGCACCGGCGACGCGCACGCGATCGCCCGCACGCTCTCGATGCTCGAGAACGATGAGAACGGAGCGGCCGAGCTGGTGCGCGCGACGCACCGCGACACCGGGAAAGCATCGGTGATCGGCGTGACCGGCCCGCCCGGCGGCGGGAAGTCGACATTGGTGAGCGCGCTCGTCGGCGCGTACCGGGCGCGCGGTGACCGTGTCGCGGTCGTCGCGGTGGACCCCTCGAGCCCGTTCTCGGGGGGAGCGATCCTCGGCGATCGCATCCGCATGCGCGAGCGCTTCCTGGACGAGGGCGTATTCATCCGTTCGATGGCCAGCCGCGGCCACAGCGGCGGCCTCGCGCGCGCGACAAAGCGCGTCGTGGACATGCTCGACGCGCTCGGCTACGGCGTCGTGATCGTCGAGACCGTCGGTGTGGGGCAGGAGGAGGTCGACGTCATGCGCGTCGCGGACACCGTGTGCCTGGTGACCGTGCCGGGACTTGGCGACGGCATACAGGCGATCAAGGCCGGCGTGCTCGAGGTCGCGGACGTGATCGTGGTGAACAAAACCGACCGGCCGGGCGCCGACGAAACCGTTCGTGATCTCACGCTGGCGTTGTCGCTCGGCCCGAACAAGCCTGACGTCTGGCGACCGCCGATCGTCCGCACCAACGCCATGACCGAGGAAGGGGTCGACGCGCTCGTCGCGGCGGTCGCAAAGCACGGTGCGTGGGCGCGGTCGTCGGGCGAGGCCGAGCGCCGCTCGACCGCGGCGGCGCGAGCGGAGATCGAGACACTGGCGCGCGAGTCGCTGTACCGGCGGCTGCTCACGCGGATCGGTGCAGATCGTTTGGACCAGGCTGCGGCCGCAGTGGCCCATCGGCAGCGCGATCCCTACACCGCGGTCGAGGAGCTGCTGTCATGAGCGATCGTCTGGCGCGCCTGTTCCTGGTGCGCTCCGCGTACGGGGGCCGGTTCGACGCCGACGGGCGAACGCTGCTCTTCGTCGCCGACCTGGCCGGAGTACCGCAGGCGTGGGCGTTGCGCACCGGGGCGCGATGGCCGGAGCTGGTACTGGCGCCGCGTGATCGGGTGCAGGACCTGCATCCCTCGCCGACACCAGGCGCGCTGGTCGCGAACACCGATGTCGGCGGCGACGAGCAGACGCAATTGATCTTGGTCCGCGGCAGCGAGGCCAGCGCCGTCGTCGACGATCCCGCGCACGTCCATCGTTTCGGGTCGTGGTCCCCGGACGGAAAGAGCTTCGCCTTCGTCGCGAACACGCGCGATCCGCGCTGGTTCGACGTGTACGTGCGCGACGTGGCGCGGGGGACGACGCGCCTGCTGCTGTCGCACGACTCCACGAACGCGGTCGCGGACTGGTCGCCCGACGGTTCGCGACTGCTTGTGCAGCGCAGCTTCTCCAACTCGGAGCATGAGCTGTGGCTCGTGGAGGTCGCGACCGACGCGGCGCGGCCGCTGACCGCGCGCCGCGCGAAATATGAGGACGCGCGCTTCCTCGATGCGGACACCATCATCGTGCGCACCGATCTCGACAGAGATCGGGTCGGCGTGGCGCTGCTCGCCGTGGATCTCGCGGCGATGACGTCGATCGTCGGCGGAGATGTCGAGATCGACCGCGTGGCGCTCGCGCCCGAGGCGCGACTGATCGCGTACGCGCTCAACCGCGACGGGGCGAACGAGATCGTCGTCCGCTCGATCGATTCCGGCGTGGAGCGCCGCGTCAGCGGGTTGCCGCGCGGCGCACTGTACGAGTACTGGCAGAGCGGGCTCGCCTTCGACCGGCGCGGCCGGCATCTGGCGATCTCCTGGACCGCCGAGCGCGAGGGCGTAGACGTGTTCGTGCACGACGTCGCGACCGGCAAGACCCGCCAGGCCACTCACGCACCGAAGGCCGGCGTGAATCCGCGTCTCCTCGCGGAGTCCGAGGTCGTGCGATATCCGGCCTTCGACGGTCGCGAGATCCCCGCGCTGTGGTATCCGACGCGACGCGCGAGTGGTGCGCCGCCGTGCGTGGTCTACGTCCACGGCGGCCCGGAGTCGCAGCACCGCCCCAGCTGGCTTCCGGCCGTGCAGCACCTGGTGGCGTCAGGCTTCGCCGTGCTCGCACCCAACGTTCGCGGCAGCACCGGCTACGGCAACGAATACGAGCACGCCGACGACGTCCGCAAGCGTATGGACAGCGTCAGGGATCTGGCCGGCGCAGCGGCCTGGCTGGCCGAGAGCGGTCGCGCCGATCCGGAACGCATCGCGGTCTGGGGCGGAAGCTACGGCGGCTTCATGGTCCTGGCAGCGCTGACCACGGACCCCGAGCTATGGGCCGCGGGCGTGTGCCTCGTCGGCATCGGCAACTTCGTCACGTTCCTGCAGGCGACCGGCGCGTATCGGCGGCACCTGCGTGAAGCCGAATACGGGTCGCTGCAGCACGACCGCGACTTCCTCGAGTCGATCTCGCCGATCAATCATCTCGATCGCATCCGGGCGCCACTGCTGCTGATTCACGGCGCCAACGATCCGCGGGTCCCGATCGCCGAAGCCGAGCAGATGGTCAACCGCTTGCGCGAGCTCGGCCGTCCGGCCGATCTCATCCGGCTCGAGGACGAAGGCCATCAGATCGCGAAGCTGAAGAATCGGCTGCTGGCGTATCCCGCGGCGATCGAGTTCCTGCGCAAGCGGCTGCACGCCGCCCGGCGCGCCGCCGTCGCCGCGCAGTGAGGATCGCGTAGCCGCACGCGGCGGCGGCCCTACGATGCCGCCGTGATCGTCGTCTCGCTGCGGTCGCTGCGCACCACCGACGTGTCCGTTGCCGGCGGAAAAGGAGCCAACCTCGGCGAGCTGTTGCGCGCCGGTTTTGCCGTCCCTGATGGCTTCGTCCTCACCACCGCGGCATACATCGCCGCGGCGCGCGCCGCCGGCGTCGACCCGAACGACCCGGTCGCGGCCGCCGATCGGCTGCGGCACGCCCAGGTGCCGGAGGAGATCGCCGACGCGGCGCGGCGCGCGTATGGCGAGCTCGGCGCCGGACCGGTCGCGGTCCGATCCTCGGCCACCGCCGAAGACCTGCCCGGCGCATCGTTCGCCGGCCAGCAGGACACCTTCCTCGACGTGACCGGCGAGGACGCGCTGCTCGATGCGATCCGGCGCTGCTGGGCTTCGCTATGGAACGAGCGAGCGGTGTCGTACCGGCGCGCGAACGAGGTCGACGACGCCTCGGTCGCGCTGGCCGTGGTGGTCCAGCGCATGGTCGATGCCGCCGCGGCGGGCGTGCTCTTCACCGCCGACCCGGTGACGGGCCGTCGCACCCGCGCGGTCGTCGATGCCGTCGCCGGCCTGGGCGAAGCGTTGGTCGCCGGTCGTGTCGATCCGGATCACTACGCGGTCGAGGCGGCCAGCGGCGAGATCGTCGAGCGGCGCTTGACCGGCGACCACGCCGTGCTCGACGACGCGCGCATTCGTGAGGTGGTCGCGACCGGCGCGAGCGTCGCCGCACACTTCGCCACGCCGCAGGACATCGAGTTCGCCGTCGATCGCGGCGGAAAGCTGTGGCTGGTCCAGTCGCGGCCGATCACCACGCTCTACCCGCTGCCTGACGGCGCCGATCCGTCGCGTGAGCTCCGCGTCTATTTCTCGGCGAACGTGGCGCAGGGGATGTTCGAGCCGTTCACGCCGATGGGCGTGCAGACGTTCCGCCTGATGAGCTCCGGTTTCGCCGCGGCGATCGGCCAGCCTGTCGCGGACCGGCTGGCCGGGGCGTCGAATCCGGTGAACGACCCCACCAATCGGCTCTGGATCGACGCGACCGCGCTCCTGCGCAACGTTGTGGCGCGTTCGTTCCCGCAGCGCGTGACCTCATTCATGGAAGCGCGCAGCGCCCGCCTCTTCGAGCGTCTGGCCGACGATCCGCGACTCGCCGCCCGCGGCGCGTCACGCTTCGCCACGCTACGGCGGATCGTTCCCCTCGCGCTTCGGCTCCACGTGCCCCAGACGATCCTTAGCGCGCTCCGCTCGCCCGACGCCGCGCGCGAGCGGCTGCTCGGCGAGGTCCGCGAGATGGGCCGCGCGAGCGTGCCTGACGACGCCCCACCCGCGGCGCGGATCGACGCGTTCGAGCGGCTGGTGCTGGAGACGCCGCCGCAGATGTTCCCGCGGCTGCTCGCGATCATCGCCGCCGGCGGTCTCTCGTTCGCCGCCGCGAGCCGCATCTTGCGCCGCGCGTCCCGGCCCGACGAGATGCAGATCGTGCTGCGCGGCCTGGCGCACAACCCGACGACCGAGATGGACCTGGCGCTATGGGCCCTCTCGCGCGACGCGCGCGACGACGCCCCGTCGCTGGCGCTGCTGCGCCAGGAATCGGTCGATGCGATCGCCGACCGGTATCGCGACGGGTCGCTGCCGCGCTGGCTGCAGCAGCATCTCTCGCGATTCCTGGAGCGATACGGGCATCGCGCCGTGGGCGAGATCGATCTCGGCGTGCCGCGCTGGTCCGAGGACCCCCGGCACATCATCGGCGCGGTGCAGAACTATCTGCTGCTGCCGCCGGACGCGCTGCCGCCCGACGCGCAGTTCGATCGTGGTGCGCGGGAGGCCGAGGCCATGATCGCGACGCTCCTCTCGCGAGTTCACGGACCGCGGCGCCTGTTGGCGCGTGCGCTCCTGCGTCGCGTGCGCTCGCTCTTCGGCGCGCGCGAGGCGCCGAAGTTCCACGTCATCCGGATCTTCGCGGCGGGCCGCGCGCTGCTCAACCCGATCGGACGTGATCTCGCCGCCGCCGGACGCATCGGCGCGGCGGAGGACATCTATTTCTTGTCGCTCGCGGAGCTGCGCCGCGCGATCGGCGGTGACGATTTCCGCGAGAGCATCGCCTCGCGGCGCGCCGCCTACCGTCGCGAGCTGGGGCGGCGTCACATCCCGCGCCTCCTCCTCTCCGACGGCACCGAGCCCGAAAACGAGCTCGCCGGCGCCGAACCGGCGGCGGGATTGCGTGGCACGCCCGCCTCGCCTGGCGTCGTCTCCGCGCCGGCGCGGGTGTTACGGACGCCGCAGGGCGCGCGACTCGAGCCCGGCGAGATCCTTGTCGCGCCCTCGACGGATCCGGGCTGGACGCCCCTGTTCCTCACCGCCGGCGGCCTGGTGATGGAAATGGGCGGCATGATGTCCCACGGCGCGGTCGTCGCTCGCGAGTACGGCATTCCCGCGGTGGTCGGCGTCGCCGGTGCGACCGACCGCATCGCCAGCGGTCAGCGGATCACCGTCGACGGTTCCGCAGGGACCGTGACGACCGGAACCGAGGAGCGCGCGTGAGCCCGAGCCCGCTGGCGAAGAAGCTATTGGTCAAGCCGGGATACCGCGCCGCGCTGGTGAACGCGCCCGCCGGATTCGCCAAGCGTCTGGAGCCTCTTCCCGACGGCGCCTCGGTGGCCGAGGGCGCCGGTCCGGGAAACGATCTGGTCCTGGCCTTCGCCAGAGATTCGACGGAGCTGTCGCGCGTGGCCTCTTCCGCCGCGCGCCTGGTCAAAGCGGATGGTCTGCTGTGGATCTGCTATCCGAAGGGCGGCAAGAGCGACCTCAGTCGCGACGTGCTCTGGGACATCTTGTCCAAAGACGGGTTCACCGGCGTCACGCTCGTGTCGGTCGACGCGATCTGGTCGGCGATGCGTTTCCGGCCGGCAACGAACGTGGGCGCTAAGCGCGCATCATCAGCGAAGCGGTGACGCGCTCGCGGTAGCCGGCGGAGTTGTAGGCGCAGAACGGGATCATCCGCCCGTCGGGCACCAGGAACTCGACGCAGCACTTCATCACGTTCTTGACGTTGAAGGTCCACGGGTCCATGAAGTCGCGCGTATTGATCATGAACACGTGACGCGCGAGATCACGCGGCACATGCGACGACAGCGGCAGCGACGAGCGACAGGCGTCGCAGCGGTCGACGGCACGATTCGCCGGCAAGGCGTCCGACGCTGCGCGCCGGACATCCTCGGCGGCGGCGTCGGAGCCGACCTTCGCCGACGAGCTCCACAGGCGCTCCAGGATCCGCAGCAGCTCGTCCGACAGACCCGGCAGGGTGCGGTTCTTGAGGTAGTCGAGGTGCGTCTCGACGTCGATCAGCCGGGTGATCGGCGTGACGCTGTCGCCGTCGACGAAGGCGTAGGTGACGAAGTTGCACGTCGGCATGCAGCAGGGGACCGGCACGAAATCGTCCAGCTTCAGCAGCCCGGCGCTCTGCGTCTCCAGCGCGCGTAGCACGTCGGGAATCGTCATTCGCGACAGCGGATCCGCGTCGAGATGCCGCTGGGCGCGGAATGCCGGCTGGAAGTTGACGCCGAAGACCGCCGGATGCCGCAGCCCGAACTCGACGATCCGGCCGACCTCGTGCTCGTTGACCCCTCGTTCGATCGCGGCCACCAGCACGACGCGAACATCGGCCGCCGCGAGCCGGTCCAGGGCGCGCAGCTTGTCCTCTATGAGCCCGGGCCGTCCGCGCAACAGCTCATTGGTGCGCGGCTCGAAGCCGTCGAACTGGAGGTACACGTGTGGCCGCAGCCGCGCGATGCCCTCCAGCAGACGATCGTCGTGCGCGATGCGGATGCCGTTGGTGTTGATCATCACGTAGGAGATGCCCTTGCGCTGCGCGAGCGCGACGAAATCCAAGAGCCGCGGATGCAGCGTCGGTTCGCCTCCGGAGAACTGGATGACCTCGGGCTGGCCCTCGGCTTCGACGAAGCGGTCGAGCATGAAGTCGACCTGCTCGTACGTGAGCTCGAACCCGGTCTTCGCCAGGTGCGTACCCGAGTTCGCGAAGCACAGCGGGCAGTCCAGATTGCAGCCGGAGTTCACCTCGATGAGCGCGAGGCAGGTGTGTTGCTGATGCTCGGGGCACAGGCCGCAGTCCAGCGGACAGCCGTCACGAGTCTCGGTGGCGAATTTCAGCGGCAGCGTCCCGGGCTTGTTGAAGCGCTGGATGCGCGTGTACAGGTCCGCGTCGCCGAAGACGAGTGCCTCAAACCAGCCGTGCTCCGGACAACGCTTGCGCATGATCACGCGTCCATCCCGGAGCAGGATCTGCGCGTCGATGACGCGCTTGCACTGAGGACAAAGGCTTCGCGTCAGTTCCCAGAAGATCTCCGGGCGATCGACGCGCGACGGCGCTTTCGTCTGTGCGCTCATCCGCGCGGGTAGCCGTACGGGGAAAAACAGGACCACGGGCCGAAGATGCCGCCGAAGAAGAGCAGCAGCGCGAACAGCCCGGCATATCCCGCCAGCGCCCCGTAGGCCGACCAGGGATGCAGCCGGTACAGCGCCGCCAGCAGCGCGATCGTCACCAGCCAGCTGGCCAGCACCACGACGGCACTCGGGTTCTGCCCAAGCCCGCCGAGTGTCGACGCGGTCAAAAACAGAAGCAGGAAGTTGAACACGATCGCGCCGACGAAGCCGGCGACGAAGGCCGTGATGCTGCGCCGCCGCGGCCGCGCCGCTCCAGCGGGCGGCTGCTCCTGGGTCATAGTGCGAAACGAACGGTGGGGCGATTTCGGCGAGCGAAGTAGAGCGCGATCGCGACGACGATGCCGACGCAAACGAATTGCTGGCCGGTCAGGCCTAGGGCGAGCACGTAATTGTTCCGGACGAACTCGACGAAGAAGCGGAAGAACGCGTAACCGGCGAGTCCGATCTTCAGCAGATCGCCGTCACGCAGCGACGATCTGCCGCGCAGGGCGAGGAGCACTCCGAACCACGTCAGGTTGAACGCAGCGTCGTACAGCGGCGCCGGATGCACCAGGTAATCGACACCCGGAACCGGAACGCCCCAGGGCAGCGTCGTCTCCTTGCCCAGACCGTCCTCGGCCGAGAGGAAATCGCCGATGCGACCGACGGCCATGCCGAGCGCCATCGCCGGCGCGAACGCGTCGCAGGTGCAGCCGACGCCGAGAGAGCGGCTGGCGAGATAACCGCCGGCGTACGCGCCGGCGATCCCGCCCAGGATCGAGCCGGGACCGATGCTCGGATCGAACAGCGCGAAGTAATCGAAGACGACCGGCGCGACGTCCCATCCGGCGAAGAGCAGCATCGACAGCCGCGCCCCGAGCACGCCGCCGACGAACGCGGCGAGCGTGATCGGCACCACCTCGTCCGCGGGCCAGCGCCGCCGACGCGCCTCGTACACCAGGATCGCGAGGCACGCCAACAAACCGAGGACGAGGAAAAAGCCGTGCGAGTAGATGCGTACGCCGCCGAGCTCGAACAGCACCGGTCGCATGGCGGCCGAAGTATGCCTCTGGGCCGGCCCCAGGAAAAGCGACTAGCTCAGGCCGGCGTGAGGCCGGTGCCGCAGACCGTGGCGACAAACGCGAATGCGGCGAAAGACAGCAGCAGCAACGCGCCGAGGCAACCGATCGCGCCGAAGGCGAACCAGGGTCGCGTCTGTCCGAAGTACAGGAGGTAAAGGATGTTGCCGACGAGGACGAGCACGCCGAACGCCTCCGCCGGGAGACCGTATGCGCCGAGCAGGCTCGCGACCACGCCCAAGACCAGGTTGGCGATGCCCCAGACCACGGCGCCAGTCAGAAAGTCGTTGCTGCGTTCGCTGTTGGTGTCATAGCGCTTGCGCGGGAAGCGCATGACCTAATCCGCGAGACCCGCCATCTGCCGCAGCCGTCGCACGCGCTCCTCGGTCGGCGGATGAGTGGAGAAGAGCGACGCGAAGAGGTCGCCGGAGAACGGATTGACGATGAAGAGGTGCGCCGTCGAGGGGTTCAGGTCCGCTTTCGCGGGCAACACCTTGCGCGCCTGGTCCAGCTTCTCCAGCGCGCTGGCGAGGGCCAGAGGATCGTGGATCGTCTCGGCGCCGGTCGCGTCCGCGCCGAGCTCGCGGCCGCGCGAGATCGCCAGCTGCACCAGCAGCGCCGCGATCGGCGCCAGGATCAGCCCGACGAGGGCGATGATGCCGCCGCCGTTGCGGTCGTCCCGCCGCCCCGCGCCGAACCACAGCGACATCTGCACCAGGTAGCTGATCGCGCCGCCGAGCGTCGCCGCGATGGCCGAAACAAGGGTGTCGCGGTTCTTGACGTGCGACATCTCGTGCGCGATGACACCCTCGAGTTCGCGCCGATTCAGCAGCTGCATGATCGAGGGCGAGACTGCGACCACGCCGTGCTCCGGATCGCGACCGGTGGCGAAAGCGTTGGGCTGCGGCATGTCGACCATGTAGACGCGCGGCATCGACACGCCCGATTCCTGCGACACCCGCCGGACCATGGCGTAGAGCTCCGGCGCCTCGGCCTCGCTGACGGGCTTCGCCCCGGTCATCGCCAGCACCAGCCGGTCGGAGAACCAGTAGGAGCCGAAATTCATCACCGCGGCGAAGAACAACGCGAAGGTGACGCCCTGCTGGCCGCCGATGAGGTAGCCGACATAAAGGAACAGACCGGTCAGCGTCGCGAGGAGGAGCAGCGTTCGGAGGTTCAGCACTACCTCGAAGTGTACGCACCGTCAGCCTCTAAACTGCCTCGCCGAATGGCACAGAAAGATCGCCTCGCACGCCTGCGCGCGCTTCGGGACGAGGCCGGCCTGGGTGGCGGCAAGGATCGCGTCGCCCAACAGCACGCCAAGAGCAAGCTCACCGCCCGCGAACGCATCGATCTGCTCGTGGACGAGGGCACGTTCGTGGAGCTCGATGCGTTCGTCACCCACCGCGCCACGGACTTCGGATTGGACAAGGAGCGCTACCTCGGGGACGGCGTCGTCACCGGCTTCGGGAAGGTCGACGGGCGGCTGGTCTACGTTTTCTCGCAGGACTTCACCGTGTTCGGCGGTTCGCTCTCCGAGGCGCACGCCGAGAAGATCTGCAAGGTGATGGACCTGGCAGTGCGCAACGGCGCGCCGATCGTCGGCCTCAACGACTCCGGCGGCGCCCGGATCCAGGAGGGAGTGGTCTCGCTCGGCGGCTATGCCGACATCTTCCTGCGCAACACCCTGGCCTCCGGCGTCGTGCCGCAGCTCAGCGCGATCATGGGCCCCTGCGCCGGCGGCGCGGTGTATTCGCCGGCGATCACGGATTTCGTGGTGATGGTGCGCGACACCGCCTACATGTTCGTCACCGGACCGAACGTGGTGAAGACGGTGACCCACGAGGACGTCAGCTTCGAGGAGCTCGGCGGCGCCGAAGTGCACAGCTCGAGATCGGGCGTCGCGCATTTCGCCGTCGACACCGAGGCCGACTGCTGCGCCCTGCTGCGCCGGCTGCTGGCGTTCTTGCCTTCAAACAACCTCGACGACGCGCCGACCCGGCCGACGGAAGATCCAGCCGACCGCATGGACGCAGAGCTGGATGGCATCGTCCCCGAGCAGGCCAACAAGTCGTACGACATGCACGACGTCATCCGTCGCGTTGTCGACGAGGGCGACTTTCTCGAGGTCCACGAGAAATGGGCCGGGAACATCCTCTGCGGCTTCGCGCACCTCGCTGGGCGTTCCATTGGCATCGTGGCGCAGCAGCCGATGGTGCTCGCCGGCGTCCTCGACATCGACGCCTCGATCAAGGCCGCTCGCTTCGTACGCTTCTGCGACGCCTTCAACATCCCACTGCTGACGTTCGTCGACGTGCCCGGCTTCCTCCCCGGCACCGCCCAGGAGCACGGCGGCATCATCCGCAACGGCGCCAAGCTGCTCTACGCCTACGCCGAGGCCACGGTGCCGAAGCTGACGGTCATCACACGGAAGGCGTACGGCGGCGCCTACGACGTCATGAGCTCGAAGCACATCCGCGGTGACTACAACGTCGCCTGGCCGACGGCCGAGATCGCGGTGATGGGACCCGAGGGCGCGGTCAACGTCGTCTTCAAGGAGGAGCTGGCCAAAGGCAGGGACGCCGATAAGCGGCGTCAACAGCTCGTCGCCGAGTACGTGGAGAAGTTCGCCAATCCCTTCGTCGCCGCCGCGCGCGGGTACATCGACGACGTCATCGAGCCCCGTCAGACTCGGCCGAGGCTGGCCGCGGCGCTGGAGTCGTTGCAGGGGAAACGCGATAGCAATCCGAAGAAGAAGCACGGCAATATTCCGCTGTGAGCCCGCGAGTGCTCGCGTAGGAGGGAACTGTGTACGGCACGATCGCTCGGATCAAGGTCAAGCGGGACAAACTGCGCGAGCTGTATGCGCTCGGCCAGGAGTGGGACGACTCTCACCGCAAGGACGTGCCCGGATTCATCGGCACCGAGATCCTGTGGGAGGAGAAGGAGCCGGGCCGGGCGTCCATGATCGTGCGGTTCACGAACCGCGAGCTGTACTTCCAGAACGCGAACTCGCCGCAGCAGCACGAGTTCTACCTGCGGCTGCGCGCGTGCCTCGAGGCGGAGCCGGACTGGATCGACGGGTACTACGACAAGTGGGACTCGCTGTATCACCGCCCGCCGGCATTCCTCACCGAGCCGCCCAGGGAGAAGGTCGGGTCATAGGCGACGCTGAGGCGTAGCCTCTTCGAATGAGCGCGTCGCGCTGCCTGACCATCGCCGGCTCGGATTCCGGCGGCGGCGCGGGCATCCAGGCTGACCTCAAGACGTTCCAGGTGTTCGGCTGCTTCGGCATGAGCGCGATCACTGCGCTCACGGCGCAGAACACCAAAGGCGTCGCGGAAGTGTTCGCCGCGACGCCCGACTTCGTCGCCAAGCAGATCGAGGTCGTGGTCACGGACATCGGCGTCGACGCCGCGAAGACGGGGATGCTGTTCTCGGCGGAGATCATCCGCGCCGTCGTGCGTGAGGTCCGGCGACTGAGCATTCGTCCCCTGGTCGTCGACCCAGTCATGGTCGCGAGCTCCGGCGACCGGCTGCTGCGTCAGGACGCGGTGACCGCACTGCGAGACGAGCTGCTGCCGCTGGCGACCGTCGTCACACCGAATGTGGCGGAGGCGGAGGTGCTGGCCGGCTTTGCCATCGACGACGCGCGCTCGCTGGAGCGCGCGGCGCGCGCGATCGCGAGCTTCGGAGCGGAGTGGGTCGTCCTGAAAGGCGGCGACCGCGTGGTGCCGGGCCTGTCGACCGAGGACGAGTCGGTCGACTGGGTTTACGGGCAGGGCGAGGCCTTCTCTTTGCGCGGCAGGCGGCTGCCGGGTGTGTGGCACGGCACCGGCTGTACGTTCTCGGCGGCCATCATCCGCGCCGTCGTGCGTGAGGTCCGGCGACTGAGCATTCGTCCCCTGGTCGTCGACCCAGTCATGGTCGCGAGCTCCGGCGACCGGCTGCTGCGTCAGGACGCGGTGACCGCACTGCGAGACGAGCTGCTGCCGCTGGCGACCGTCGTCACACCGAATGTGGCGGAGGCGGAGGTGCTGGCCGGCTTTGCCATCGACGACGCGCGCTCGCTGGAGCGCGCGGCGCGCGCGATCGCGAGCTTCGGAGCGGAGTGGGTCGTCCTGAAAGGCGGCGACCGCGTGGTGCCGGGCCTGTCGACCGAGGACGAGTCGGTCGACTGGGTTTACGGGCAGGGCGAGGCCTTCTCTTTGCGCGGCAGGCGGCTGCCGGGTGTGTGGCACGGCACCGGCTGTACGTTCTCGGCGGCCATCTGCGCGCTGCTCGCCCGTGGCAACGACGTCGCCACCTCGCTCCGGGAGGCGAAGCTCTTCGTGCAAGGTGCGCTGGAGCACGCCGAGCGGATCGGGACCGGTGCGCAGCCGGTGAACCAGTGGTGGACGCGAGACGAGTTCGCGCCGCCGGTCCGATCCCGATAGCGCGGTGTTCAAGAAGGTCCTGATCGCGAATCGCGGCGAGATCGCGATCCGCGTGATCCGCGCCTGCCGCGACCTCGGCCTCGCGACGGTGGCGGTCTACAGCGACGCGGACCGCGCCGCACTCCACGTCCGGCTCGCCGACGAGGCCGTTCGTCTCGGGCCGGCGCCCTCGAGCGAGAGCTACCTGAACGTCGCTGCGCTGGTCGATGCGGCCCGGCGCACCGGTGCCGACGCTGTGCACCCGGGATACGGGTTCCTGTCCGAGAACGCCGCCTTCGCCGAGGCCTGCGCCGCGGCCGGCCTCGTCTTCGTCGGGCCGCCGGCGCGCGCCATGCGCGAGCTTGGCGAGAAAACGGCGGCCCGGCGCCTGGCGCGCGAAGCCGGCGTGCCGACGACGCCCGGACTGATGCAGGCACTGGAAGATCCGCTCGAGCTGCGTAGACAGGCGCACGACCTCGGCGTCCCAGTCGTACTCAAGGCCGCCGCTGGCGGTGGCGGCAAAGGCATGCGGATCGTCCGCGACGAGGCGCAGCTCGACGTCCTGATCCGGAGCGCCATGGGCGAAGCGCGCGGCGCGTTCGGCGACGCGTCGCTGTACGTCGAGAAATATCTCGAGCCCGCGCGGCACGTCGAGGTGCAGTTCGTCGCCGACACGCAAGGCCGTGTGGTGTGGCTCGGCGAGCGCGACTGCTCGGTGCAGCGGCGACACCAGAAACTGATCGAGGAGACGCCGGGTCCCGGTGTCGACGAGCGGATTCGCGAGCAGCTCGGGGACGCGGCCGTGCGTCTGGCGCGCGCCAGCGGCTACGTCAACGCCGGCACCGCGGAGTTCCTGATCGTGAACGGCGCCTTCTATTTCCTCGAGGTCAACGCGCGGCTGCAGGTGGAGCATCCGGTCACCGAGGCGGTGACCGGCATCGATCTCGTCACGTTGCAGCTGCGGATCGCGGCGGGGGAGCCGCTGCCGTTCGTGCAAGGCGACATCGTGAGGCGCGGCCACGCCATCGAGTGCCGCATCTCGGCCGAGGACCCGTACCGCGATTTCATTCCCGCGGCGGGCACGATCGGCTTCGTTCGCGAGCCCGCGGGGCCCGGCGTCCGCGTGGACTCGTCGCTCTACCCCGGGCTGCGCGTGCCGACCGAGTACGACCCCCTCCTGTCGAAGGTCATCGCGCACGGACGCGACCGCGCCGAGGCTCTCTCGCGGATGCGCCGTGCCCTGCGCGAGACGGTCGTGGCCGGCGTACGGACCACGATCCCGTTCCATCAGTTCGCACTGGAAGAACCGGATTTCATCGCCGGCGCGTACGACACCGACTATGTCTCGGCGCACTGGCCACCGGCGGCCGCGGCCCTCCCGCCGGAGACCGTCGCGGCCGCCGCCATCGCGGCGGTGATGAGTCGGCGGAGACACGCTGCGTCGGCTGAGCCCGCCGATGGCTCGAGCTGGCGCCGCTCCGCACGCGAAGACGCGCTGCGATGAGGTACCGGTGCCGCGTCGGCGCGAGCGATGTCGACCTCGACATCGACGTGATGGGGCGCGTGGCCATCGAGGGATCCTCGATCAGCGCGGATGTCGAAGCCGTTGGCCCAGACCTGTGGTCGATCCTCATCGACGGACGCAGCCACGAGGTCGCGGTGCTCGAACGAGATCCGCTGCGGGTGCGGATCGACGGCGGCGAAGTTGAGCTCGCGCTGGTCGACGAGCGCACGCGCATCGGCGCGCGTCAGAGTGGAGCCGATGCGCGTCCGTACGAGGTGCGAGCGCCGATGCCCGGACTGATCGTGGCCGTGCACGTGCGCGAGGGCGACGTCATCGACGAGGGCGGATCGATCTGCACCCTCGAAGCGATGAAGATGGAGAACGAGCTCACCGTCCCGCGGCGCGCGCGGATCGCGCGGCTGCGGGCCTCGGCCGGTGCGAAGGTCAACGGCGGCGACCTCCTCGCGGTACTCGCGCCCGAATGATGCCGCGCTTCACCTGGCGCCGCGTCGTGCTGGGGCTCGCGGTGGTCGTGGGAATCGTGATCGTCATCGGCGCGGTCACGGCGGTCACGGTCCTGCGGCGTCCGTACACGACGGTCGACGGCGATCTGCGACTGATCGGGCTGGACGACGCGGCGCAGGTGCTGCGCGACTCGAACGGCGTGCCGCATATCTACGCCCAGACGGTACGTCACCGCGTCCGATCGGCTGTGGGAGCTGGAGTTCCTGCGACGCATCGGTCAGGCGCGCCTGTCGGAGCTGTTCGGGAGCGCGACGGTGGACACGGACAAGTTCGTGCGGACCCTGGGCTGGTACCGCGTCGCACGCCGGGAGGCATTGGGGCTCTCGCCGCAGACGCGTGCGGCCCTGGACGCGTATGCCGCCGGCGTCAACAAGTTCGTCGAGACGCATCAGGACGCGCCGCCGCTCGAATTCATGATCCTCGGCATCAACTGGGAGCCATGGCAGATGGCCGACTCGGTCGTGGTCGGAAAGATCATGGCCTGGGACCTGTCCGGCAACATGACCAGCGAGGTCCTGCATCTCAACATCGCCGCGAGACTCGGCGACGGCGCGCTGGCGACGCTCTTTCCGCAGCTCCCGCGCACCACGCCGCCGATCCTGGCCTCACCCGACGCACCGGTGGTGCGCATTCCAGGCGCGGACCAGTTGCGTTCGATGCTCGGCGACGTGGCCGGCGGCGAGGTCGGCAGCAACAACTGGGTCGTGAGTGGCGCGCACACCACGAGCGGCCGACCACTGCTGGCCAACGATCCGCATCTCGGCGTGCGCAACCCGTCGATCTGGTATCTCGCGCACCTCTCCGGCGGCGGCTTCGACGTCGCCGGCTACGCCATCCCCGGTACGCCGGGCATCGTGATCGGACACAACGCGAGCATCGCCTGGGGCGTCACGAACGTCGGCCCCGACACCGAGGACCTGTATCAGGAACGCCCCGATCCGAACGATCCGCGCCGCTTCGAATATCAGGGTGCGTTCGAGGCCGCGCAGATCACGATCGAGGAGATCAAGGTCAAGGGCGCGGCGAGCCTGAAGCTGCAGGTCGTGGAGACACGGCATGGACCGATCGTCACGCCGGTCGTCGCGGGCGTGAAGCAGACGTTGGCGCTGCGGTGGACCGCGCTCGATCCGGGGCACCTCCTGGACGCGCTCTATCGCCTCGATCTCGCCGCCAACTGGCAGGAGTTCCGCGACGCGCTGTCGCAGTGGGACGTCCCCGGCCAGAACTTCGTCTACGCCGACGTCGGCGGTCACATCGGGTATCAGGCGACGGGAAAGGTCCCGATCCGTCCGGGCGGGATGAGCGCGGGCGACACGCCGCAGCCCGGTTGGGACGGGCAGCATGAGTGGCAGGGCTACATCCCGTTCGACCAGCTGCCCACGAGCTTTGACCCGTCGAGCGGCATGATCGTCACCGCCAATCAGCGGATCGTCGACCAGTATCCGTACAAGATCAGCAACGAGTTCGACCCCGGCTTCCGCGCGCAACGCATACAGCAGCTGCTCTCCGCGGTCGACCGGTTGACCCCTGACGACATGACCCGCATCCAGATGGACGTGGTCGACGTCTCCGCGGCGCCGTTCCTGTCGTTCCTGCGCACGCTGCCGGTGACGAGCGATCGCGCCAAACGCGCGCAGCAGCTGTTGCGCGATTGGGACGGCTCCATGCGCGCCGACGACGCCGGGCCTGCGATCTACTGGTCGTGGCAGCTGCACATGAGCGATCGCGTGTTCCACGACAAGCTCGGCGACGATCTCTATCATGACTTTCTCGGCGAGGCGTCCTTCGAAGCGCTCTATGACCTGGTACGCAGCCCGAACAACGGCTGGTTCGTCGTCCTCGCCGATCCGTTCCACCACGGACGGGACGACCTCGCGGCGCTGGCGCTCGAGGACACGCTGAACGAGCTCAGCCAACGACTCGGTCCGGACCTCGCCACGTGGCAGTGGGGCAAGCTCCACACCGTCGCCTTTCCGCATCCGATCGGCGAGGTGCTGCCGATGATCTTCAACCTCGGACCGTTCCCCAATAGCGGCTCCTTCTTCACCGTCGACAACGGACCGTTCGATCCGACCCAGCCGTACGCGCAGACGTCCCACCCCTCGATGCGCATGGTCGTCGACCTCTCGGACCTCGAGGCCACTCGCGTGGTCTACGCGACCGGGCAATCGGGCCAGCCGTTCGCGCCGCACTGGGGCGATCTCACCTCACTGTGGCTGAATGGCGGCTACGTCACCCTGCGCTTCGCGACCGTGCGTCAGGGTTCGCTCGAGGGCACGCTCTCGTTCAAGGCTCGCTAGACGCGCGCGGCGCTGCATACACTCCCTGTGATGTCTGCGCGCGGCGTAAAGCGGAGCAAGAGCGCCGCCGACTGGCGCGAGCGCACGTATCGGCCCGCGGTCGACCGCGCCGCCGAACGCAAGAGTCGCTTCGACACCACCTACGCCACCGAGATCCCGCCGCTGTTCGTCCCCGACGCAACCTACGACGCGGCGGTCGAGCGGCTTGGCTATCCCGGCGAGCCCCCCTACACCCGTGGCGTCCAGCCGACGATGTACCGCGGCCGCCTATGGACGATGCGGCAGTACGCGGGCTTCGGCTCGGCCGAGGAATCGAACCGCCGCTATCGCTATCTGCTCGCGCATGGGCAGACGGGCCTGTCCGTCGCCTTCGACCTGCCGACGCAGATGGGACTCGACTCCGACGATCCGCGCGCGGCTGGCGAGGTCGGTCGTGTCGGCGTCGCGATCGCGCAGCTGCAGGACATGCTCGACCTCTTCGAGGCGATCCCGCTCGATCGCGTCTCGACCTCGATGACCATCAACGCCACGGCGTCGATCCTGCTGGCCCTGTACGTCGCGGTCGCCAAGCGTCATGGCGTCGATCCGCGCGCGCTCACCGGGACGGTGCAGAACGACATCCTCAAGGAGTACATCGCGCGCGGCACCTATATCTTCCCGCCGCGGGGCTCGCTGCGCCTGACCACCGATCTGTTCGCGTGGTGCGCCGCGGAGCTCCCGCGCTGGAACGTCATCAGCATCTCCGGCTATCACATTCGCGAGGCCGGCGCCGATGCGGTGCAGGAGCTCGCTTTCACCTTCGCCAACGCCATCGCCTACGTGCAGGCCGCGCTCGACGCCGGTCTGGCGGTGGATCGTTTCGCGACGCAGCTCTCCTTCTTCTTCGCCGCCAACAGCACCCTGCTCGAAGAGGTCGCGAAGTTCCGCGCCGCTCGACGGATCTGGTATCGCCTGATGACCGAGCGCTTCGGTGCGACCGATCCGGCCTCGAGCGTGCTGCGGTTTCACACGCAGACCATGGGATCGACGCTCACGGCGCAGCAGCCGCGCAACAACATCGTGCGCACCGCGATCGAAGCTCTCGCGGCGGTGCTCGGC